>JBARHQ010000270.1:0-60980 GCA_049799315.1 Thermodesulfovibrionales bacterium
AAGCTATCCCGATGGCCGGATGAAAATAGGATCCCAGAAACACGGACCTGGCAAAGTCTCTGTTTTCGATAGACCGTTTCAGGTCAGTAAATGAAGGCATTGACTCCATGGTATCCTTCCACAGCCGCTGTATCTGGTCGAGGGTAATCCAAGTAATCCTCAGAAGACCGATTTTTTCAAGCCTGTCAGTGAAATGCACCCAGTCAATTTCATCCTTGTATCTGTACAGTGCCCATACGAGATCGAGCAGTATCCTCAATTCTCTGAAGGAATGAGAATGATGATGGATAAGCAACATTATCATGCTCATCTCTGGTGATAACTTCCCGTCTTCCGGGTACCTGGTAAGCACTTCCTCCCATATGTCTGCTGATGTCAGATTAAAAAAACCGGGGACCCCGAAGTTCCAGTGCAGTTCTATGCATATGCCACTGGTTGGGTGAAAATAAGCCGCGTGGTGAATCCGGGCCAGACTGTAGCCGACCGGCTCCTGGAAGTCTTTTTTGTACCCGGCCCCGGACAGGATCGAATCAGCCCGCAATACATCCTGCTTTCTCATGAGAATGTCAATATCCGAAGAAGCGCGGCAGTTTGGATTACCGTAAATCTCCCTGGCTATTTCATTCCCCCTGATGACAATTGCCCCTATATCATGACTGCTCAGAAGAGAAATAACCTCTTTCTCTACAGCCTCCTGTCTTATGCAATAAGCCACGCCTTTCAGATACAGAGGCCGCAAATCTTCTAATATTCCAGCCGCTATCTTCTTAACAGAGGCCTGTTCCTGATGCTTTGATAATTGGCTATAGAGAAGCATCAGAAGATTGTTATTAATGGCCTCTGATTTCAACATAGCAAGTTGGTCATTATCAGGCTGAAAAGGCAGACAAGGCGGATTGGGAAGAACTAAGTCAAGGAGGACAGAATTCATAACAAATAACACAAAAAAAGACAAGCCATGGCAGCAGAAGTTAGTTATTTAGTCAGAATATCCGTTGTACGAACCTGCTCTGCTATCCAGAAATAGGTTTTCTCCATACCTTCTCGCAGGGATATCACTGGCTCCCAGCCCAGCTTCTCCATTATTAAGCGGTTATCTGACTTTCTGCCCCTTACTCCCAATGGGCCTTGAACATGTTTTATTGTCAATTTCTTGCCAGCTATTTCCATTGCCATGATGGTCAATTGATTGATAGTGATCATTTCCTCCGAGCCGATATTGAGCGGTTCGGTAACCTGCGATCTGGTTAACCGGATTGTTCCTTCGAGACAGTCATCGATGAATAAAAATGACCTCGTCTGCTTCCCATCACCCCAAACCTCTACTTCGCCCCCGTCAGCCGCCATGGCGACTTTCCTGCAGATGGCGGCAGGAGCCTTTTCCCTTCCCCCATCCCACGTGCCCTCAGGGCCATAGATGTTATGATATCTCCCTATCCGGACGTTCATCCCGTAATTCCGGTGATACGCAAGATACAGGATCTCACTGAAGAGTTTTTCCCATCCATACGGACTGTCAGGAGCAGCAGGGTATACAGAATTTTCAGAGCACTGAGGGTTATCAGGGTCCGTCTGGTTATATGCAGGGTAAACACAGGCAGAGGATGAATAGAAAATCCTGCCGGCATTTGTCTTCCTGCATGCTTCAAGCATATTAAGGTTGACCATGGCGGAGTTGTGCATTATTGCCGCATCATTCTCACCGGTAAAAACAAACCCCGCACCGCCCATATCAGCTGCAAATTGATACACTTCGTCAAAGGGTCTGTCAGTGATTATAGTGCAGAGCGCAGGGTCTCTCAGATCTCCAATGACAAAATCATCAGCATCGGTCTCACCGAATTCCGGATATTTCAGGTCTACTCCTCTTACCCAAAAACCCTCGTCTTTCAGCCTTTTCACCATATGTGAGCCGATGAAACCTCCCGCACCGCAAACCAATGCATATTTCTTATTCAGCATCATACTTACCTTTCACTATGCACGAGATTAATTTCTACCACCTGATTTTCACTCTATTCCATATAGTAACATGAGCAGGGCCATCTCCTCTTTGCGCATCCAGAATACCGATATAAGCAACGGCCGGCAACATAATCAGGAAGTCAACCCCAAACAAGGAACCGGACACCTCAGGGATGCTCCGCACAGTAAAGAATGCCAGAATACCGCCGCAGATGATGAATGGCACTTTCTGGTTCAACCTCTCCGCCGTATCACTTCTCAAGACCCTGTAGAACATTCCCCAAGTCCAGACAAGCCCCAACAAAAACAGGGTGCCGCCTACCAGACCGGATGTCAGAAGGGCGTAAAGGTATGTGTTGTGAACATGCTCTTTTATCAGCATCCGGTCAGCCTGAAACCCCCACCCGATGATTGGTGAATCCCAAAACACCTTCATCCCTTGCTCCCAGGCCCTTGTTCTCCCTGTCAGGGACATTATCTCCTCTCTGTTCTGATGCCTTCCAAGATGCTCGGAAACCTGATCAACGATCTCCTTGGGGAATATATCAGCAAAAAGTCCTGCACCGAATATCACCATCAGGATCATACCTATCACCCTTGTGCGTTTGCCGAGAAGGATCATCACAAAAGCCAGTGAAAAAGCCAGACCAAATATCGCCCCCCTCGACTGCATGAGGTAAATAAGCGCCGCCGAGTAAAAGAAGAGGCCCCCCCATCCGATACGCTGCCATTTGGGAGCACGCCAGAATAACACAAAAGATATAATCCCGGGGACAGCGGCAAAGCGAGCCATACCCGAAGATCGGGACATAGGCATCTGAACAACCGTCGGCATTCTTGCCTCTATACCATAACCGGTCAATCCTGCGTCAGAACCGATAAACAAACTGTCACGAGCCACAAATACGAGAATGGAAAGAAATACAAGAGTAATAACCCAGGTAAGGTAATTAAGCTGCAAGGCAGTTTTAAGCAGTTCCCCTTCCCTAAGATATAGCATCATCGCTGTAAAGGCGGACAGATACGCGATCGCCCAATATGCAGCATCAAGTGGTTCAGGTGACAGCAGGGAAGCTAGAAGACCTATCAATCCATAATGCAGCCATAACCTTGCGTTGCCGGGCAGCTTTACACGGTCATGCCTGAGCATTAGAAAAAACATTGAACTTAACAAAATAAGAGGCTGAAACAGGGTGCGTGCCCAATGCATCCATTCCGTTATGTCTTCCGGTTCAGACCTCAATACCCAGGGTCCGGTGTTGATAGATAACCAGAGCATTATCCAGAAGATAGCAGGGAAATATACAAAGCTTTTAAGCCTGACCTTCCCCTTCAGATAAGGGACCGCATCCGCGCCAGCCTTGTATGTATTTTCTTTGTCTGTCATAGGTTAAGACCTGTTTTTTGTCAGCCGGCTATAAATTCCGTTTATCTTGCACGCCTTCTTTTCCCACGAAAAAGCTTCAATTCGTTCAAGAGCACCTTCAGCCAAAAACCTTCTTTCTTCCTCATTACCTGCCAGCCTTTTGATTGCAGATGCAATTCCAGATGCCAGCTGGTGAGGATTTTTCAGCGGCACCTTAATACCACAGGCACTGGTTACAACATCAGAAAACCCACAATGATCAGGACAGACCACGGGAACGCCCTGTGATAGCGCCTCCAGCAAAACCGTAGAGGTGAGGTCCTTCAGACTCGTTATCACAAATAAATGTGATTGATGCACTCGGTTAAGTGCCTCGGTCCTTATCAACTGTCCAGCCCAGATACACCTGCTTCCGATTTTCAGTTTTTCTGCCAGACTTTTCCATTTCGCCGTGCACGGACCCTGCCCGAGAATGTATAACTTCCAATCAACTTCCTCCGGTAACATGGCCAAAGCTCTCAGTAAAAGAGGCAACGCCTTTCCGGAAACATGCTGGCCGCTCCAGGCGATTTTCAGGTGTTCTCCGGGGTTGCGGATGGAATGATCAGATGCAGTAGCAGGCGGTGGCCCGATCTCACAAATGACCTCGCTATCCTCGCTATACCACCTGTAAATCTCCCTCCTAATGCCTTCCGTAGCAGAAATAATTCCGCCTCTTGCCTTTCGAAAAGCCTTCTTCGGTCCAGGCAGGAATCTTTTGTGAAGAGAATTTATTATATTACGGCTCGCGTAATAAATGCAGCCATTTATTCCAAGTGCTGTAAAGAACCGCCACGGGGTGTTTTCCAATCCGCCAATGGGTCCCCAGACAAACGGGATATCAAGTTTCCATAGATGCCCGGGAAATCTGAATCCTACATAGGTTAACTGGTGTACGAGATCAAAAGCATGCTGCTTATGCAACTCTATTGCAACCCGATAGCAATCCCTTTGCCAAAGCCTGTATGCAGTATTCATTACAGGTTTTAATATGGAATTTTCAATAGCTGACCAAACTTTTCCCGGCCTATAATGCCAGGTCTTATGCGGCACATAATGGAAATGGATATTTGCCCGGGATTCACCTGGCTTTAGCGCTTCCTTTTCTATGTCTGCGCGATTGTATTCGGCAGTAATCACCCATAATTCATGATGCGGTGCTATCGTCTTTACCCATCCCCATCCAACACCCGATTCCGAGCCTTTGTAGGGGTTGCATGCGTACGCAGAAACAAGGATCTTCAACCGCATATCGAAACCTCATTACTCAGCGCGCAAAAACAGACAATCATACATTTCTTCGTTCAGCATCATTCATATACATGATTCGTAACATATCTTTTTAAGATAAATTTGTCCATCTATTTGAGGTTATCGGTTACCGGTAACAGCCGAGTAAAAATTAGGGAGCTTCCTGCTTAGAAAAAATGCTGTAATAATTGCCGTTATTATGGTAATCAACGGCCCACCCATATAAATAAATAGACTCTTCCCTGCAAAGTCAGGAGTCATTCGAACTAGAATAAGACTTAAAAAATGGCAGAAAGGCTGGTGGAAGAGAAAAATGAAAAAAGAATATCGCAAATAATTTAATAGATTATTGCGTTTAATGACATCAATAAAAAACGGAATATTTTCCCAAATTGCGATCATCCCGAAAATATCAGACAGAGCAAAGCGACTTTGCATTATTTTCTCTGCCCCTGCAATAATAAGCCAAATGCCAAGCCATAGGGGGGCAAATACTTTTTTGTTCGAAATATCTAAATTACGAAGCCCAATCCAGCCCCCTATATAAAAAAAACAGAACGATTCTACGTGTTGTGAATGAATCGGCAAATAACCTTTAAACAAAAAGATAATTACAACTGGAATTATTCCCAAGCGGGAGATGGAAAGATACATGAATGGAAATCCCATAACAAACAGAAAAAGTGACCGAACATACCATAATTGATACGGTACCGGGTGTATGACCCACATATATAACAATTTTTTTGTTGACCATATCTCCACACCAATCTTTTCATTAAAATATTTCATCCATTGCGTCCATGAATATCGGGGAAGCAAGAAGCATGCAAGACCGGCGCCGCTCCACATAAGGTATGGGACCATTAGAGTCTTAACTCTTTTTTTAATAAGTCTAATATAATTCTCAAATGTAAATGATTCCTTGCGGAAAAGGACATATCCGCTGATAGCAAAAAAAACCTTTGCCGAAAAAAAACCGTTAAAAATGTAGAAAGATTCATTCTCGGATATGCGCGTGCCGTGAGAAAAAACAATGTTTATTGCCATTAAAAAGGCCATCGCCCTTAAACGTCCACTAATCTCGGGATTTATTGCCTGATCTGGCATCTGGAGCGGTTTCATTGTAAAATAATTACCCAATAGACGATTTATAAAACTATATTTTTTTCTCAATCATTATTTCTTGCTACAAAAAACATGGTACGTTTCGTTCCGCGAGAATGTTTCTAACTTGTTAAACCCGCATGATTTTAACAAATTAATAACATCAATATCAGTAATTCCATCAGGCAGCATCAATGGATGAATTTCGCAGCAAACTGTTCGGCAGATTGCGTCACCCAGGGTTTTCTTCAAGCCTCTGATTACATTATATTCATATCCCTCCACATCAATTTTTACAGCGTCGGGAATAGGCAAAGACATTATTTCACGGATAGTATCGCCGTCAATGACTTCTACTTTTTGCATTGAATGATAGGGGCTATTTTCCTTTGTCAAGGCGGTAAGACCCGGAGCCGCACCCATTCTGCCGACAAACAGCCTGCTTTCCCCGGTACAATCTCCCAATGCCTGCCGCAAAACATGGACATTATTAATGTTATTCAATCGCAAATTTGCCATAAGTTTTGCATAACTGCTATTTTCCGGTTCGAAAGCAATAATATTTCCTTGCTCTCCGACAACTTGTGACAAAAAAAGCGTATAGAGCCCTATTTCCGCTCCAATATCCCAGACTGTATCGCCCGGTTTTAGAATTTCCATGAAATCATTCAATAATTGAATCTCCCCATCAAAAGACATAAGTTTTTCTTTAAAGGCTTGCGTATGAACATAAAAATTAACAGTCTGACCGCCTGCATTTATCCGAAGAATCCCGTTTGATGGACCAAACATTCGACAATATACGCGCCATAAAAGACCGTACAAACTGTGCAGAGCAGCTAATCGTCTCACATATCGGGCATAAAAAGGGACTAGGACACTGTTGCCTATATATTCACGAATCCTACTCATGATCTGCATAACCAAAAATTGCTTCCGCCATCAGGTCGGCTGTCCTTTCCCACGAAAAAGATTTAACTCTGTCCAAACCTTTCCTGATAAGTATTTCCCGTGTGTCCCTATTATTTATTTTCCTAAGAGCTTCAATAAGAGATTCGGGTTCTGCTGGATTAATCAATAAGGCTGCGTCACCGACTACTTCAGGAAGTGAAGTAGTATTCGAGGCAACTACAGGAGTCCCACAAGCCATTGCTTCTAAAGCCGGCAATCCAAATCCTTCATATAAAGAAGGATACAGGAAGGCTTGAGCCGCCGAGTAAAGAGCGGGAAGATCGTCATCAGGCACCGTTCCAAGAAAAATGAAACGGTCTTCTTGATGATTACTCCTTATAAGGGTTAAAGTTTCAGAGTAAAGATTGCTTCTTCTTGTATCTCCAACGACTACGACAGGCAATAAAATATCATGAGCAACATTATCAGAGGCATACGCATCAATTATCAGCTTAAGATTTTTCTTTTTACTATATGGGCCGACAAATAAATAGAATGAAGACGGCAAAGAATAACGCCGTTTAATACGTTCAATTGCCCCCAAATCTTCAATTGGATAAAATTTTTTCACATCAACCCCATTGGGAACAGTTATTAATTTATTAAACGGCACTCCAAACAAAGAGTTTATTTCCATAGCGGTAAACCTTGAAACCGTAATTATCCGGCTTGCCAAAGCGATAGACCTTTTTGTGGCTAAATTAGCCCATAACTTATATTGAAGAGAATAATCTTCGGGGTATTTTTGGGGCTGTGTCGAGTGTCTTATTACATGAATATCATGCACTACCGTCACCTTCTGTTTTGCACCGACAGGAACGAGAGGGAATACTGACTCCAGCGACAAAAATATATCTGCGTTATAACAATAAAATGGGACGTATATCTGTTCAAAAAATAGTCTCAATAAGCTTTGAGTGCTTGCAGAAGGCAAGTGTATATAAGTAATGCCGTCAATTTTTTCAGACAACAGAGCGTTTTTTGAAAGAATTACCAGGACGTTATTCCCGTGTGTGCGTAATAATACCAGCAAACGCGGCAAAAGATACCGCTCGTACTGACCAATGCCACGATTATTAGCCCCGATAGCAGTTGCTAAAATAACTATTTTAAACGGTCTCATTGCAGCAATTGTTTTGTTCCAAATTTAAGCTGCCTCATTAGAATAAAGCGCAATACATATTTCAGGAGACCGAAACAATTTCCTAAGGCCCGTTTAAAATAAGTCATCTCCTGTCTAACTGCACCGTGACATATATTAAGCAGCATTCTGACAAAAAGACCCAAAAAACATCGCGTTAAAGATAGCTCTTCATATTTATTAACAAAATACAGACGGTTAACTACCTCAATTTTCCCGAATAAATAGGCATTAACTCTCCCTGACCGCAATGGATAATGATTGTATTTTGCATCTGCTACGACTACAAGTCTGTATTTTTTGCCAACTCCATAACTAAAATCAAGGTCTTCCAAATAGCTGTATCCATCAAAAAACTCATCGAACAAAAACTCTTTAAACAGACTGCTTCGCCACACCGATGCCGTGCTTGACAGCCACTGGACAAAGATATCTTCAGTTATAGTTCCGATCATAGTCTGCCAACCGGAGGGCAAGACAACACCTTTCTCACGACTGTAAAGTCCCAGCCACCGGGTTACTATCAATTGTTTCAGCCAATTTTCTCCGGAAGGCTCGTAATTTTTTAAGTTAAACGCGCATCCTCCAATATTTTCGGGCGCATTGTTCCAAAATTTGATCATACACTCCATGGCGCCGGGATCCAACTCAATATCGTCGTCAAGAAATCCGATCAGGTCAATTTTCGGATCGACAGCATGAATGCCGACATTTCGCTGCATCGAAGCGGAAGCGCGATTGTGCTTAATATACAAAATGTTGAGCGCTGCAAATTCTCTTGTTAGACCGTCTGCTGATTCAACACTTGAATCCACAATTACAACCTGCTCAGGAAGATATGACTGTTCCGACAGGCTCTTTAACATCCTCCGTAGATCATCAGGCCGATCCTTTGTCGCAACAACAAACGCAATTCTGTACAAAACAGCCTTCGACATGGAATCAGTTTATCCCCAAAATCAATTTTTTCATAAACTTCTGTTCAACTATTAGATATTTTTCCAATAAAAGCGGGAAAATACACCCTGCGGCTATAGCCAACAAAGCTTTAACCTCAAATATGACAGAGCCTCTCTGTATTACCTGATCAAACAATATCCTCACAAAGCCTTCGAATATTGGATGGAATAAATATATAGCCATAGAGCTTGCACCTAACATAGAAACAATCCGGACACCTTTTCTATTCTTATATTCTGCAAGAATAGAAGATATATTGATACAAATTACAGAACCTGAAACGCCAAGCAATAACGCATCAAATTTCTTTAAATAAATATTTTCTGCGATGTTGTATTGAATGTAATAAAAAGCTATGAAAATGACAAGGCAACATGCGATGCTCAGGGCATTTATGGTGAGCGTTATCCTATCAAACGTTACTCTTTTAAAGCAAAATCCGGCAGCCAGAAAGGGTAGCGAAGAAAACGCAATCGCCAAATATGTGTCCGGAGGCCAGGGACATAATGCTAATATGCCTGCACCCAAAAATATCAAAGGATCTTTTCTTAATAAAAGTTTTAGTAATGGAAATACAGCAAAAACAAGAAACAAGGCAGCAATAAACCACAGGTGAGGCGCAAAGCTCTTAACAGGATAGACTATATGATAAATCAAGCTTGTAAAAGTTAGAGGAGCACTTATTTCGAAAAAAATCCCGGTAATTAATTTCAAGACAAAATATATTACTGAAACGGTAATAAAAGGAAGGAGCAATCTTATTGCCTTTTCACTGATTAGATCAAAATACTCTTTTGTGGAAGAAATATGCGGTTTTTTTATCCCTAACAGATATCCGGAAATAATAAAAAATAGTGGCATATAGAACTTGAATATCACTTTCTGCAGCTGGAGCCAGTACCCCGGCATGTTCCACGAGTAAAAATGGCTCCACACTACCAGGAAGATACCGATGCCTTTTGCCAATAGAACTGTTTCTATCTGCCTGTTATATTGTTTGTCTCCGGCCAAATGCTTTGTATTCTTTTTTTTATAAGTTTCTGAAATAGGCATAATATCTCAATAGTTATTTATACAATCAATTAAATACTCTGTATCTGTCCATGTAAACAATTTTCTTACTGATTGAATTTAATGCTTACCTGCTAAATTGAGAATCGCTTTCAATTCAGTTTCCAACCTTTCGTCCCAGGTCCACAAATTCCGACTGGAATATTCCCTGGCATTGCCGGACAGATATCTCCGGTGATCAGGATCGTTATAAAGTTCTTCGATTGCTGCTCCTAATCTCTCTGCCAGTTCATCTTCATCAGTCCCAACTTCCAGCAATCTTCCATTTATGCCGTCCTTTATTACCTGACCCGTTCCACCAGTATTCAGAGTAACAATACAGCAACTCGAATTAAGAGCTTCCCAAAGCGGGTTGCCGACATTTGACAGATCATACAGCGATAAAAAAATATCTGCAACAGCGTAATATTCGTATATGGAATCATGCGTAACGGCTCCAATAAATTCTACAGACTTCTCAGTTCCCAATTCTCGCGAGAGCTGCTCCAGATGCTCCTGCTCCTCTCCTTGACCAACTATTAAGAGCCTAACATTTTTTATGCCCCTCCCTCGCAGGGAATGCAGCGCTCGGATGGCCCTGTCGACTCTTTTCATGGGATCTAAGCGACAAATGGTCATCAATACAAAATCATCAGCGTTAATAGCATGAATACGCCGAAATTTTATTTTTATATCCGGCAATACCTCATTTCGGTCAATGCCGTTTCTCCAGAACCTTATATCTCCTGCGTGGGGATTTATTGCCTTAATTACATCAAATCCCATGCTTCCATCGTCGGTGACTATAGTCATAGCAGCCTTACGGGTTAAAGCAATCCTCGACGCCAGGTGCTTAAAGCCACTACTCCTCAGTTTTCTTGTCTCAAAGTCAAAATAAGCTGTAATCCTCGCAATCCCATAAAATCTCGCAATAAGGGGGACATTGTAGATACGCTTCAGCAGTGAGCCGATGATGACTGCGTCTGCTTCGGCAGCATAGATGATGTCCGGCTTTCTGCCTTTGCTAAATACTCTTAGCGTATGAAATATCGAGAGAATGCTAAATAACAGCAACTGCCTGATACGCCTCATTCGCGGCATGGCGTTAAGCAGTTTGAAGGGGAGATTAAGCCTTATAACCGTTAAATTGGGGTGCAGATCCCTGATCATGGAAGGGTTGGCAGTCGTCTCGGAATGGACTATAAAGGTAACCCTATGCCCCTGCTTTGCAAAATAGAGCGGCGTCAACTTTATCACCTGCATACCACATTCCTGAAAATCCCAATAAGATATCATAAGGATGTCGAGCCTTTTATCAGTCATTTTTTCTCAGGCCTGATACTAATAGTTTCAAATTAAATTGTAATAGCCCTCCCAACCTCCGTTCACCAAATCCCGAAGGCTTTCGGGACTCTTTGGCAAAGAAGGGCAAAGGGAGATTCCCTGAATTATGCCTGTTCAAATATCAGACCGTTCGTAGCTCATGATAAAGAAATAATCTTTGGGCTAATTGAAATTACCTCCGGAAAAGAAGTTCTTTATCCTTTTGAGACGGGCAGTGAAACTGAAAATAATTTCGTCTGAAGGATAATACGCATGAGCTCTAACCGGCAATCGCAATATCTCGTCAAACTCCTCATAGCTGAATCCCAGTTTTTTTAAAACATACGCCTTGTCTTCAGCCATCTTCTCTTTAGGATAAGGATCTTCCCTTATCAATTCAAGGGCACGGGCGCGTGTTAATTGTCCGGAGCAGATCAAAGTGGAATAGTGGGCCTTTCTTTTGTCTATATTGAATTTAACAGGCAAAAAATAACCCTGATAAAATCGGGTAAAGATAGATTCATAGTGCTTGCCACCGTATTCCTGCCAGTCCAGTTCTTTCTTCAGTATATTCATTGCTTCTTCTTTATCGTATTGTACGAAATCGAGCAGGTCTATGGCTCTGATACCCTTGAAATAACGATAGTAATTAAATGTCAGCATGCTGCTGGACGGAAAACTGTCTATTTTTTTTGTGCCAAATCTTTTCTGGATAGCCCTGATATTTCTCGAATCATTCTTTCGAAAATTCCAGCCGGCGGGCATAATAAACTCAGTAGTCATATTACTTCCAATCAGGAAATACCTGATTTTCCTCTTATTGGCTATACGGTATATGGAAGAGAATATGGCATGATCCGTCAATACCTCTATATCCACGACAGAGGCCTTAAAAAAAGAGCGCTGCAGGTCTTTAAATTCTTCCCAATCAATAACATGGGTCATCAGCTCGATATCAAGTTTGTTAACAATACGTTCTATATTCCTGACGGCCAACTCAGAGTCCCAGCCATTATCCAGATGAATCGCCAGCGGACGCAGCCCGTATTTCTTCGCAAGATATGCCACATATGAACTGTCAACCCCGCCACTGAGCCCGATGATGCAGTCGTTAGGCTTGTTTCTTCCCTGTATCTTGATGGTATTTACAAGATGATCCAGTCTCCCGTCCCTGTCTTCCCCCTCAATAATTCTCCCCGCCGCCATCGAATCATAGCTCCGACAGTGATTGCAGACACCCTTCTCATCAAAACTGATATCAGGGTCAGTCGTGTCCATGATGCATCTCGAACAAATCTGGTAGTTAGTATTTCCCATGTCAAAAATTATCCACCTTGTCAAAAATCTGTTGCCGTTCCTGCTCGGAAAGAAAGCTTATCAGCACCGCCCTATGCCTGCCCTGAAAGACAAACAGGCTGCCGGCTGCAACAGCGGACGCTCCCGCTTTTTGTGCAGCTTCCGTAAAATCCGCAACCTTGCCTGCGCCCCCGCAGGCTATTACAGGAATATTTACCGCACGGGCAATCCTTTTAATAATATCAAGATCGTAGCCCAGCATGGTGCCGTCCCGGTCAATGGAATTAACAAATAATTCTCCTGCGCCCATCTCCTCCATTAAAGAGGCAAAGGACACAGGGTCAGTCCCGGCCGCTTTTCCTCCAGAACAGGTAAATATCTCATGCTTTCCAAATAAAGTCTTTTTGACATCAATAGATACCACAATGCTTTGGCTGCCGTATAATCCAGCTGCTTTCTTAATAAAAGCCGGATTTTCAACAGCATAACTATTTATTATAACTTTCTCAACACCCAATGTGAGTATTTCCCGTATATCTTCGATGGTCCGGATACCGCCACCATATGCCAGAGGCATGAAGCACTCGCTTGCAATATCGGCTAACAGCCTTACCGGGGGGCGCCTGTTCTCGATCGTTGCAGTGATGTCCAGAAAAATCAGCTCATCTGCTTCCTTATCGTTGAATATTTTTACTATATTAATCGGATCTCCAAGATATTTGGGATTTCTGAATTTGACCGTTTTGACCAGGCCCTGTTCTTTTAATAAGAGGCAGGGAATGACGCGCGTCCTGAGCACGTTATGGCAACTCCACAAAATTTCGGAAAAGTTTCAAGCCAAACTTATGGCTCTTTTCAGGATGAAACTGCACACCTGCAATATTCTCCTTTTGAACTGACGATATAAACTCATATCCATAATAAGTCCGGGATGTCACATATAATTCGTCATCGCATACAACGTGATAGGAATGGACAAAATAAAATCTTGCGTCAGGATACATGTCCCTGAAAAGATAATTATGCTTTGCAATTTTTACCGTATTCCATCCCATGTGAGGGATCTTGCAGTCAGTCAGGCTCCGGTCAAAGCTAAACCTGACCGTCTTTGCACACAGCCATCCCAGGCCCTCCATGCTCCCCTCCTCACTTTTTTTTGTTAGTAATTGCATGCCGAGGCAGATGCCAAGGATCGGGATTTTGTCATTGAGAGCCTTATGGTCCAGTATAGGTATTAAGCCTAAATTATGAAGGTTTTTCATGCCATTATCAAATGAGCCGACACCAGGCAAAACAAGCTTGTCTGCACTTTCAATATCAGCTGCCTTGGATGATATTATTGCAGCGCAACCAAGCTTTTTCAGCATATTCAGGATAGATCCCAGATTGCCCATGCCATAATCAACAATTACAACCATAAATCATCTACTCCAATCGAAAAACATCTTTCCCGAGTTCAGCGGTAGAATTCTCAAGCACTCTCCTGTAAATTGCAGATAATTTGTCAACAATCGCCCGTTCACCGAATCTCGATATGCAGTGTTCTCTAATTTGTTTGCTATCATATCCTTTAGCTTTGACCATCATTACTCCCATGGCATCAGCGATAGCTTTTATATCCATAACTGGCGCGAGGGTTCCGTTTTGCTGATTCACTATGTACTCTGGTCCGCCGCAGGCGGTCGAAACCACGGGCTTCCCGCAAGCAAGCGCCTCGATAATAGTGACCCCAAAGGTTTCATAATGACTTGAATGCACATAGGCGTCGCATGCACACATTTGCTCCAATATTTCCTGGCGGTTCAGGTACCCCAGAAAGGTTACCTGCCCAGCTATGCCAAGTTTTTTCGATAATGTGCCAAGTTCGTTTCTCAGGGGCCCCTCGCCGGCAATCCTCAGGTGAACATTTGCGTTCCCTCTGAATTCAAGGGCAAACGCACTTAGAAGGTCTCCATGTCCCTTAATTTCTATCAGATTGCCGGCACTCAGAAAAACAAACCTGTCCCGAAATTGTCTTCCTGTATCTCCTGAGTCGCCTTTTTCAACAAAAAGTTCATCCAGCACATTGCCAACAACTTCCCAGGGTACCACATCTTTTCCGAGTACCTTCTCCAGGTCGTTACCCAATCTTGGACTGACAACGATACGCGCGTCAGCATTTATGGACGCGCTTCTTACGGATGACAGTGTTTTGGAAGAAAACAATTCCCGCAGATAAAAGGTGCTGTGCTCTGTAAGCACATAGGGGATTTTGTACTTGTCCTTGATCCTGGAGGCTACCAAACCGGCAGCAACTGCGTTATGGGCGTGGATTATGTCAGGCCTTCCCCGTTCTTTCACATATCGTTTAAAAAGTATCATCGCGGTCCGCATCCACTGCCATTGCGAAAGGCTGGTAAGCCGTTGAGGATAAGACCACGCATGATATCTGAAAACCGGCATGTTTTCATCATAGTCAATTTCAATACCTCTGGGCCAACCAAAGAGCTTGTGTTTCAGCATTCTGACGGAACGCAACTGGGGAGCAATTACCCCCACTTTGTAGCTATTTCTGTGAAGGGCCTTTGCCTGCCAACGCTCGAAAATCCCTTCAAGAGGGGTCTCCTTCGGGACAAAGGGCACCGAAGGTACAATTAAAATATGAAGCGGCTGATCTTCCATTATATTTTAATAAGCAGTATGCTAAGTCCCCAGTTTATTAAGATTGAGTTTAAGCATTCTCAATAGTCTTGCCGAGATCGTAATTGCTTTTTTTCTCCTGCTGAGAAAATACCATTCTATCTTTGAATTCATACCGTAATATTTAACAAGAATATCCCATATAGCGCTGATATACTCCCGGCCTTTAAGCACTGAACTGCCATAATATCTCCTGAGACTTTTCGCTTTTTCAAAGTCTATCAGATCTTCTTCTATACATTTGTCGTACAGCCTGGTACCGGGGAAAGGGTAGAATATTGATATCTGAGCAAAATCAGGTTTGATTTTATCTATAAAGGCAACTGTTTTTAGAGTCAGGGTGTCGTCATACGCCACCGGATATCCTATCATATTATACGTCGTGACAAATATTTTGTACCTTTTTAACAAATTAACGCATACTTCAATGTCTTGGTTTGATATGTTTCTGTTTAATACATTTTTTGAAAACTCCTCATCGCCGCATTCGACCCCGATAGCCACATATGTGCATCCGCATTCGGCCAGATATTTTACCGTGTCCTCGGTTAAATACTCGACACGCGCCATAAGTCCGAAGCTGCTTCTGATCTCATTTTTGAATCTCCCGAGGAGTTCTTGCACATATGCGGCATTAAACAACATCATTTCATCAGCAAAATAGATTAGCCCGGGATCATATTTCTTTTTGAGATATCGTATCTCATCAAGGACATCCTCCGGCGGCCGCATGCGAAGGTATTTACCCCTGTATAATTTGAGATAGATGGAGTTGCAGCAATAGGTGCAATTAAACGGGCACCCTCTTGTGCTATTAACATGCAGAAAACCATCTCCGGTGACAATCTGTTCTTTTCTGAAGAGGTCCCAGGGAAAGGGTGGCAATTTCGACAAATCTTCCGGGTCCCGTACAGGATTTGAAATAATTTCTCCGGCCTCTCTGTAAAGCAGATTGGGAACCCCGCCAAAAGACCTTGTCTTGAAATTGTTGAGGAAATCTTTGACCATAGATTCCCCCTCTCCGACGCAGCAATAATCAATTTGCGGATTATCGCTGAGTATCTGAGCTCCAAATATGGTGACATGAATTCCGCCAACCAAGACCGGAATGTCTTTAGCGCTTTTGACCAGGGATATTAATTTCAGGGCAGCCTCAAACAAAATGGTCATAGAGGATATCATCAGGACATCATATTGTTCCGCCGCTACTTTTCGGGATATTTGTTCTGCGGTATCATAATAACTATCGTAGAAGAATAATGCGTGACCCGCCTCTCTGATTGATCCGGCCACATATCCGGCGCCGCGCCCTATATTCTGCTCGCTGTTCATGTATACAAAAGCTATTCTCACGATGTCTTTTCAAAGCCCCCTTATTCTAAGGTCCATGTCCGCTAAGAACAGAATTCTGTCTGACCAGGAATGGAGAGATAAATTTGCTGACACGGCCGGCAATGAAACAGAATACACTTGCAGAGCATACCGTGATACATAAGAATATCCAAACTCTCAGAGCAGACATCTGTTTTTGCGTCAGCAACGACAGAAACAAGACATGAACTAAATATATCTCATAAGAGGATTTTCCAAGCAACCGGGCAATCTTCTGATATGACGGATCAATGAGCCTGGTGCAAAAGATTATTAAACAAAGTGCTGCAAAAGCTACCGTAGCCTGCTCATTAAAATTAAACAGCGCTGTTCCTGCATGATTCCTCACCTCAGGAAATTGTTTGACCCAAAGGCAGATGCCAGATAAAGCACATAAGGCGCTGCCCGCTGCTGCTGCTGTTTTCCGGGTGGCAATAAAATCTGCAATAACTGTTTTATATTTGGATAAAAGCATCCCTATCAAAAAAGAGAACGCCTGACCGGCCACCAAGTAATCATCCGCAAGAATGAGGCATAAGAGTCCGGCTATAAAAACAAACAGAAGTTTTAAATTGTTTTGCACTGGTATTCTGCAGGCAACATAAAAGATGATATACCATATAAAAATAAATTGAATAAACCAATATTCCCTTGCAGGCAGCCTTAGCATCAGCAAATATGAAGGAACTAACACAAGCTTTTCAGTGTCTCCAGCAAAATAACTGGGGACAAAAAATACAAAAACCAGGATCCAAAAAGGCAGTAAAACTCTCAGGACTCTCTTCTTGATAAAATCTACTAATCCTCTTCTGAAATATGCTTCGCTCAGCCCGTATCCGGATATGATCAAGAAAATACAGACCCCAATTCGTCCCAAAGGAGCAAAATAACGTATGCCTGAAAAACTACCGATATGATTTATAACGATAAGGACTATAGCGAATCCCCTTAAAGCCTGATTGAATTCGTAAGGAATAACGGTCCCGGAGTTGTTGAAAACCGTCCGGTCCCGGACAAAATACGAGCTTATAACAAAAGTGCACCCCACAGACAGCACTATCAAAGCATTTACCGCCTCAATGCTCATGGACGCTCGAGGCATTCATTATCAGAACGCATCTCAATCTTTTTTCCGTCTATTCTGCAGGCGGCCATCAGGTCTAGCGCTTGATCTATGTTCTCAGCAGCCTTATCGAGATAATAATAATCATTTACAGAATAAGCAAAACCTGATGACCCTGTGCGGGCTACCGCAACACCGCTGCCTTTGAAATACATGAACTGACGAACCATATTCCTCAACACCTCCAACGCGGGATCCGGCAGGAATAAACCTATCTTCTTTCTCAGCCAGGCAAATGGGGATGTGCGCTTTTTTGACCTGTTGAGCATGCTTTGTACGCGGTTGAACTCAATTGAATATACCGGCTCTTTTGCAAACAGCCCCCGAATTGATACTGCGGGGAAATAGGTTCTAAGTATTTTTTCAAACTCAACCGGTGCGAATTCGCGGACATGAAATTCATTCCACGGTTTCATCCCGGGCTCCAGACGTATCAGCGCATTAGGCGTAGTAAACAGCACCAGACCATCAGATTTCAGGACCCGCTTAATCTCTGCAAAATATGAGTCGTAATTATATAGGTGTTCGACTACCTGAAAACTTACAATCATATCGAAGCATCCATCTGAAAATGGAAGACTGCTTCCATCAATCACACGAAATTCAGTTTTATCTGAGCTATAGCGACGCCGAGCCTGCTCAATTGCCTTTGAAGAAACATCGACCCCGGCAATTTTACCACAGGCATTGCTGATTATATTGGTACCATATCCTATATTACACCCAAAATCCAGAACGACTTTGCCGTTTGCAAGACCGGCAGCTACTTCGTATGCCTTGCGGTGCATTAAGAATTGGCAAAATTCCTCTGCTGTTTTAAATGCATCTGTCTGCACCAAATCATGCTTTTCCGCCTGAAAGCAGATATTATCCTGTGAACTGTTCATATCATTGAGTTTAATCCTGGTTGGGTCCATGTGAGTTAAGCACCTGGCTATCCGCTATATTCTTATAGCTTTTGGATTCTGCCAAAGGATATATAATGTAGAACAGGCCATTCCTCCAACCGTAGCCCATCCTATGGCACTGAGCGGCAGAGAGGCAGTGGTCAGGATAACGGTAAAAATAACAGCCAGGTTCACCAGGGCCTTGATGACACTGAAGAGGAGCAGCCTGTTGGTTAAGCCAAGTCCCATCAGCATATAATATGCAGGTACGGAAAGGAGATTCAGAAAGGCACCGAACAGCATAATCCTCAGCATTGCCGGCAGTGCTGCATTAAATCTGTCCTGAAGCCAAACCGTAAGCAGAGGCGTTGCCAGGATAAAGACCAGAAGAAAACATGGAATCCCCATAAGCAGCGTAATCTTTATAGCTTGCCGGTAAATATGTTGTATTCTTTCAATGCCTGCCTTTGCAGAAACTGTCAGTCTGCTTACCTCAGGCATAAGAGCCCCAAGACCGGACGCAGCAAGCCCGCGAATATTCATAGCCACATTATACGCTATATCGTAGACAGGGATAGCTCCAACTCCAATATAGCGCGAAATTATTAGCTTATTCAAGGGAACGAAGAGCATCTCAACTGACATCCCGCCCATAACTCCGGAGCCAAACCCGAGTAAATGTTTCAGGCTGTTTTTGTTAATATTCTTAAGCCGCAAGAAACTGATCAAGGTTATGTGTCTGATTGCGTATAAAAAAAACAGGTGGCTGATTAGTTCAGACAGAAAAGCAGCTATCAGGAGGGACGTTACCCCAAAACCGCTGTAGAGCAGCGCAACTGAGGTGCTTATTGCAGTGATGCGACCTGCCAGGCGATAATAAGCAGCCAGGTCCATTCTGTTAAGTCCTGAAAGCGTTGTCTCTATCAGTTTCACGATAAAGGAATACAAAGTCAAAATACCGATAAACGGCAAAAGGGTCAAAGCCAGGGTAGAGTTATCGCTGCCAAGGTTGAATGCGAAAATAATCTGTGACCGAAAGCCCAGGATTGCCAGGAAGACAGCTGAGCCGCTTATCCCCAATGTGTAGATGGCTGTTGTAACGTAATGTTCAATTGACATTATGTCATATTTTGCATAATTCTCTGCTACATATTTTGCAAGGGCAGACCCAATCCCGATGTTGCCGACTTGTGAAAAGGACATAACAGTCGTTAATACTAACCACACCCCGTATTTCTCATAGCCCAAAAAATGGAGATAGACCGGCAGAGCTATCATTGATAATATAAAATCGCAGCTGCTCACCAACATACCTGAAGAAAAATTCCGCCGGAATTGAGACGAGAAGATTCGTTTAATCATGCGTCATAAAGCTTCATTGCACTCCCTGATGGCATAGAGTTATCTTCGCAGAAGCGCAAACCAGACGGAAGACCTTCATATCCCATGCCGATGATGCCAACGGCTGCTTCGCGGAGATCGATCTTCTTAATTAATGCTAAAATTTCTTCCTCCTTATCAGAGAATCCGCTCAGTCATATTTCCTGATCCCCGTCAGTTCCAGCAAAACATGCCCTACGAACAATGGGCCTTCGATCAGGTCGCGCCTCCAGAGTTTTTTGGGTTCCTGACATAACCGCCAGAGCCATTCCAGTCCAAATCTTCCAACCCGTGCAGGTACCCGTTTGACTTTACCACTGAGAAACAAAAAAGCGGCCCCCACACCAGCGGCTATCGGTATGTTCAGCCTGTCTCTGTGTGCAGAGATCCATAACTCCTGTTTAGGCAGTCCGAGGCCGACCCACAATACATCTGCGTGGGATTCATTTATCATCCTCAAAATCTTATCGTCCTCCTCAGGTGTTAACTGCCTGAACGGTGGCGAAAACAGGCCCGCGATTTTATGACCCGGATATTTCTTCTCAAGGTTTTCTTTTAGAGCCAATAGTGTTTCCTCCCTATCACCGTAAAAAAAACTGCTGAAGCCTTTTTTATCGGCGAGCTCAAAAAAGGCCTCCATGATTTCAGCCCCGGGAGTCCTCTCGACAATATGCATTCCTTTGAGTCTGGCAATACATACCGGGGCGATTCCATCAGGGACCCACAGGTCAGCTGTATTCAGAATAAGCCTGAGCGCAGGATCCTTATGCGCTTTCCATATACCATGAAATCCGGTAATGACCATCATACGGCATTTCCGGTAATTGCAGAACCCGGCTATCCAGCCTTCCATGGCTGACATTATAGCCGGCATGTCCGCTAAATCGATAAGCGATTCCAAGACCTTAAGTTGCGGTAATATATTATTCCTTGACACTGTTCTTTTCGTGCATGGTGAATTGTCACTCCGCATAAAAGCCGCACTGAGCACTCTGTTGATTACTATAAATTATATAGAGATATAGGGTCAATTATCAGGGCCAGCCTCCAATTAACTGCAGTGACACAAATTGCGCGGATACTGTATCTTACAGGAGCTGCCTGTTTTCCAGCACGGCAGATGGATTTCCTATGAAGAGCCTGCCTGCCGTTTTACTGCCAAAAAGTCCTGAAATCATCTTATACGCCGCAGAAAGCAGGGGTGGTCTGCTGCCTGTATTGTGCGCATCAGAGGCTATGAACTCGACTATCCCTTTTCTGAGAAGTCCATGCGAAAATTTTTGTATTGCACCGCCGAAGTCGCCTGTAAGGCTCATGGCAGTAAGCTGAAACAGGGCCCCGGTGTTTCTCAAGGTATCAACTTTTTCCGGGGATGAAAGAAGGCTGTAGTTTCGCTCAGGATGCGTAATGACAGGCACAAATTTCATCATCCCTGCCTTATAGAGAAGCTTATCTGTGTTTGGGGGTACAGGGTCCGGCAGTTCAACCAGGAAATAACGCGAACCGTTTATTGTAGGTACATGGCCGCTGTCGATTGCTCTGAGCAATTCATAGTTCAACCTTATATCTGCACCGCTGAAGAGTTCTATTCCCGGGACCCGCAATTTTGCTTCTTCTTTTAACAATCTGAACTTTTGGTCAATATGCGATGCAGATATTGAATCATCGAAAAAAAAATGTGGCGTCGCCACCAAATGGGTAATGCCGTCGCTGACCGCCAATTCAAGCATCTTGACGCTGGTTTCAATATTCTCAGGGCCATCGTCAATTGCGGGCAATACATGGCAATGGAGGTCGATCATGGACTTTCTGCTATTAATCCGACAGTGATGGCCCTAATCCCTTTTTCCCGTCTTACTAAAAAGACCATCAGATGAGTATATCATTTGTCATTCCGGTCGGATCGACCCCCAGAGAAGACCCGATTCGGGCTTGCCCGGAATTTTCCTGGTTTTCAGGAGGTCGCAGCGACTCTTCGCGGAGGCTCGCTGCGACCTTCCCGACTCCAGAAAGCTTTCGGGATTGTGGGAATGACACCATCCTAATTAACTTATTCATTAGGGCAGGGACATGGATAATAAAGCCGGAATGAGTATGGCGCATCAGCATCCTGATTGGGGTCATCAGTGCTGTTGAAGCACTGATGACCCGCCAATATGCAGATTCCATGTCCATTTGTTTAGTACGGCCTCCTGCAAGGCTTCTTTCTATTTTCAAGACCTTGCCGAGGACTTTATCCTGATGCACCGGTCCATCGGCTGCTCGCATTGCATCTCCCTGAGTCTGAAACATTAATGTTCCTTTATCAGAGTAAACTTTTTTTATAATCCGGTGCAGCACAAGAGCCCCCTGACTGTCGAACAGTATCAGGTCCCCCTTCCGCAGAGAAGCGCATGAAACCCGCCTTATGGTCAGGATTTCTCCACCTTTTAAAAAAGGCTTCATGCTCCGGCCTGTAACCCTGATACGCAGGCCGGCGCCGCCTGACAAGATTTCTCCGCAAAGCTGATGCGTGTCGGCTTTTGTTTTTTCTGATGTAAGAAAATCAGGTCCTCTAAGGTGCTTCTTTTGTTGAAAGGAAGTTTTCAAGGAAGGGCACTACCTCCTTCTCCGGCCTGAAGTATAGTTCATATGCGGGAACGTTTGAAATCAACTCCTCACAGAAGGTCAGCATACCAGATATCACGCTCTTATCATACCATGGGACGGAAATGACTGGCATAAGCCTTTTCAGTGTTTCCTCCGGGTTGAGCTCTCTTAACGTGTTGTCGCTGCCATGACGGATAAAAAACATACCGGAGAAGGGGAAATTCTTGTTTTCAGCAATGCCTGCATCCCCTGCCCACGGGGTCCCGAATATCCTGAAGGTGTCATTGATCTTTCTCAGGGCGATTCGGTCATCGCTGAGCATTTCGATATGTCTGTGCCCAAGGAACAAACGTGACAGGGTGCTTTTCCCCGCGCCTGAACGGCCGGGGAACAAGAGGCCTTTGCCGGAGAGACCCATGCCGGCGGCATGAATTAAAATGCCGTTCCGCCTGGCCATCAGATGCATAAGCAGGAGCTGGTCCAGCGGATAACAGAGGGGATTTGAAGCCGAAGGTATACCCTCCTCGGTCCTGATCAGTTTTTCTCCATAATAAAGCGTTGTCGTCTCAAAGTTCCTGTCAAAACGAACCACCCAGAAAGGCTCGTTAAAGGCCGGTGGTTTGTACTCGAGGTAATATTCGTCTTTGTGGAGATATAGCGCCCAGGCCATTTCACTATCAAAAAGCCTCTCCATCTTTCGCGTATCAGGCAATTTACCGAGTTCGAGATTTATCTGAATTGAATCAATTGCCATACCTTTATTGTCCAGGAAAGACCGGTAATTATAGCCAGGGGGAGTGAGTTTCACGGGGTGACGGCACAACAGAGATAAATCTACGCCTGCTATTAGCATATTTGTTGGTTACGGGGATTAGAGGGCCTTTTTGATTATAGCAAACAGAAGCAGCAAAGCCTGTTTACGACCCCAACCCTGCGCAGCCCGTAAAATTACAGGGTACAGCGATAGGCAGCGATCCCCCTCCTGAGACTGTCTTGCACCCTGCTGCCAGTACTTCTTCTGCTGCCAGTTCTATAATGCTGAGCCTCGGTTTTTCGTAGGCAATTTTACTGTTCTGTTCATTTTCAGGATGTTCCATCTAATGCCTCCTCCGGCGTAAGTTTCTGAAAACGGCTTTCACCTATGGCACAGAGATACCCGGAATAATGCTGCTCAGCACCGCCCTCCAGCTTGAAAAAGGCAGGGCAATAACCGCATAAGGACCTCTTCGGGCACTCTGTACATATAAAATCAGCTCTGGCCTTTTTTGCCCTGATGGTCTTGGATATTGTATCCCATCCATCTATAAAACTTCCATTTGAGAGATAGTAGCCTGGATCGGGTAACATCAGGCAAGGGCTCAGGCCTCCGCGTGAGTCTACATGAAAACTTATTGTCCCGGCCCCGCAAGTATAAAGTCTGTCCGTCTGGGCGAAGTTCCGAACCCGTTCAAAATACTGTCTCCAGTGCCGGGACCTTTGATTATCAGAAAATTCTTTTTCAACTGCTTCCCGAGGCTGAACACGCAGGGCGAGAGGGGACTTATCACCATCCAAGCCGGGGAATATGGCTGCGTCGAAACGGAATTTAACGCCATATTTTTCTGCGATCTTCTCCATGGAATAAAATTCATGCTCATTCAATGTCATGAGAACGGTTTTGAGCTGCACATTTATGTTCCGCTGCAATAGCCTCTCGATACCTTTGAGGCAATTACTGAATGATCCTTTCACTCTTGTAATCTTTTCATAGGTTTCTTCCGTAGCGCCGTAAAGGCTTATCTCAATAGTCTGGGGTGGCAGATCTTTAAAAATATCTGCTATTTTTTCCGTTATCAGAGTGCCATTTGTGAATATGGTGACCAAAAGACCGCGGGCTTTGGCATGCCGGTAAATTTCAGGAAAGTCTTTTCTTGACAGAGGCTCCCCCCCTGTTATCAGAAAGCGCAGACACCCGGCTTCAGTAATCTCATCCAGGAGGGCTAGTATCCGGTCAAGGCTCATCTCAGTTGAAGTATTGTTATTGTCCCGAGGCCCCGCCGCCCCGAGATAACAGTGGACACATTTAAGGTTACAGGAGGCAGTAAGCTCAAGACTGCCGGTAACAGGCAGGCACATCTCAACTGCCTTCCTGTTGAAGCTCTCAAGAAAACTGTTATCTCTATGCCCTGCTACAGGAGAATACTGCACCATTAGCACGGCCCGGCAATCAGGTCTGACTTCAGCAGATCCTCAATAAACTCCCGGATATCCGAAGCGGCCTTATCTTCTTTGACATCAAAGGTCTCAACAACAAGCCTGCGTATCTCGCTGAGGCTGTTTCGGCCATCGAGCTTTTTCCAGATGTAATCGGCTACAGGATTCAGAGAGAAAATGAGCTGCATGTCTGCAAGCCTTCCGCGAATCGGGACGAGCAGGGTTTCCCCCGCGATCTTCCGCGAAATAATCTCTCCCTTCACCTGAAAAGTCTGCTCAAAATACTCGGTTACTTCCTCCATCTGCTCACTCCTCTATTTTATCCGCAGGGCGGGATCACCCTGAAGGTTATATATATCCAGGAGGTAAGAGTTACCGTACTTGGTACGATATTTCTCAAAGGTGCGGCGGACGGCATCGCCCAGGATCCCGGCGCCCTCTTTGAACACAGTCTCGTAGAACATTCTGCCGAACTCTTTAGAGTCGAGGTGCATGGCCATCCCGGTGGGCCCCAGGAAGGCAATGGCTCCTCCGTTTTGACTGGTAACCAGGGTCTCGCTCAGGGAATCGTATCCGGGAAGACCAAACTGGCCTGTCACACACGTCATGGCCGTCACCACAGGGAGCTTATTCCCATTTATCAGGGAATTAACATCACTGGTTACAAGCAGGCCTTCTCCCGCAAACCTGTCAACCGCACCATGCCCCGCATAGTTAAGAAAGGCCGCGCCGCCGTTGACGCCATCAAGCAGGCGCTGCCGCGCAGTGGACAGGGGCAGAGCAGACAAATATATCTTTTCCACTGTGTACTTCGGAGGAATCAGAGCGGCAAGTTCATCGCTGTCCGCAGGGAAGTTGCCTCCGTCATCAGGGTTGTCCGCTAGCCATAAAATCTTATTTGTCCTTTTTGGATCATAGGACACAATCTTGCTCAGCATATTATTCAATTCCTCAGGTGTAACTACCGAAAGCCTTCCAATAGCCATATCAGGAATATGGTCGCCGTTTACATCCACAAAAAAATTGTCCGACGGGAAAAGGCCGAGAGGAGTAGAAACCATTTTAACAGGAACAAGGTTGTCTCCATAGCCCAGATTGTTTTTGTAATCATAGGAGCCTTCCCCTGCCAACAGGACATACCTCGGAGGCTTGCCCCAGTTTGCGTAAGCATAGCGGAGAAAATCCCTCACAGCGTCAGGACTTGAGAGCCCGTAATTAAATTCGTTCATGATATCGTCAATCAAGACTACCATCGCGACCAGCCCCTGAGACTGCTTGTAGGCAGCAAATGCGCGTGCTGCTTCTGCCAGCTCCTGTGTCGTAATAATGATGTAATCAGCTCTGTTCTTCTTTGAGGAAAGAGTTGAGAGGTTATTGGCAGAGACCTTTCCCGCTGCCAAAACAGCACTGCTTGTGACGGCAAAATAAGGCGTCCCGGACGACGCAGGCCTTACACTTACACTGTAGTTCCCGGCTGTACCGCTGACAGTTTGCGCCGCATTTAATGCCGGCCTGTAAGGATTAGACAAATCAAAGACAAATATATCCGGGCTCGTAAATCCGGATACAGTTACCGTGCCGTTGCCGTCTCCTCTGAAAAAGAGGGAATCGCCGACTGCCGCGTATAGTCTCTTGTAGGCTAAGTCAAAAGAATTAATGTAGAAGATGCTATAGGGAGCTCCTGTATCCAGCAACCCCTCTACCGTCACGGTGTTATCTCCTTCATGAAGCAGTGTCTGACTGAAATTGAGAACAACAGTGTGCTGCCCGGTTCCATTCCACAAGTCTTCACCCAGTATGCTGCTGTTTAAACTGATCCTTACATGATGGTCAGGGTTTGCATCTGTATCAGTGAACCCTTGAAGTTTCACGGTCATTTCAGCCTGCGCTGACAGATCAGCCACCTTGTCAGTATGCAGAGTAAAAGATTTTGAACCCAGGGAAGGGTCTCCTCCTATAACGTAGTCCCAGAGCCAGTAATCTGATTCAGGGTCCGACGCTGCTGCGGTAGCCGCAAAATGATTTTCCTCAAAATGCTTGTTTTCCGAAAACATTTCATTACCCGAGGCAGATAAAGGCTTATTGCCCTCAACGTGCTCCATCTGCAGGCCCTTGCCTTTATAAAGCCAGTAGATGTTTTTGTTTGTGTAAATGCTGTTTATCTCCTGCCCATAGAAAAAGATGCCTGAACCATCATGAGCCGGTACATATGCCACATCCAATCCCCGGCTGCTTAAAGCAAGGCCTCCTTCTGTTATTAAACTTTTTGCCGTATTCAGGGATATTCCAAGCAAGGATGAAATCATCGGCGAATCAATATAGTAAAGTCCATTTTTCTCTATGGTAATTTTTACCATAGTACCTGTCTTCGCCTGACTGAGAACAGCGGTCTTCTCTAAGGTGACTTTTTTATTGCTTATACGTTCCTTTTTCTCTGCCGTAATAGCGTGCGCCTTTCTGGAATATGCTGAAAGGGGTCCCTCCGTAGTACTGATCTGCGCATTTGCACCAGCCGCTTTCCCGGAAAAGCCGTTTATTTCCGTGGAAATGGTAAAAGGTCCATGGGAATGTCTTGTGCCTTTTCCCTCAATCTCCACGAGCAGGTAGGTATTGGACTTCTCAAGTGACGCAGCCTTGTCGATAAGGGTATAGGTCCCCCCCTGCGGTGATGTAATGAGGCCCGGGAGGATATCACGGTTGATCTGCTTATAATTTTCTTTAGACTCATCAAGTCTGTAAAGAAAAAACCCTGCGGTGTCTGCTTCGGACGAAGTTGACCATTCCACAAAAGTACTTCCATTTTCCTCATAGGCCCGGAAGGAAGATATAACCGCCACGGTAGGCAATGCAGTGCCTGCGGTTACCGCAAGTTCACAAAGCGGGCCAAAGGTGTACGTGGCGATTGCCTGCGTCGCATTTCCTGTTTCATCAATGTAAACTGCCCTTGTCCCATTGCCTGAAGCAGGGGTAGCGGTCACCGGGACTCGTGCAGCACCGGGAGGAGTCACGTTAAGCCTGTATGTCATTTTCGCGGTTGCCCCGGCGGCAACGGTTCCGGGATTCCACGTTATATTGCCTGTACCACCAGCAGCGGGCTGTGCTATTATGGCCCCCTGGCTTACTGCGGTTGTGGTGCTTCCAACATAGACAACACCGCCGCCGGGGACATTAGCTGTAACCAGATTTGTTGCTGAAAAAGTGATAGGCCAGGGAGTAGGGTTGACTACATTGACATCAACCTGGACCCTTGTGGTTGAAGAGGCAACCGGAGGATTCGGACCAGACTCCCAGGAAAGGGTCTGTGTTACATAAGGCTTTACAGGGGCACCTACTGCAAGAGTGGGCAGATACTGACGAAAAGTGTTAGCCTGAGGTTGAGCTGTCGGTGGAGGGACAGCTGAATTATAGTTCCCAATATAAAAAGTTGCAAGATTACCTCCGCTGCCGCCAGGGCCGGTTATAGCAAAATTGGTCCTCCACAAACCGTAATCAGCTGCCCTGAGATCGGTAGTCCAGCCGGTTAGAGTATTTCTAGCCCAGGCATTATTGCCCGATACAGATCCTGCCGCAATAGTCTGGGTAAAGGCCCCTGTCCTGCTGGTAAAAGCGATAGTGGCGTTATTGTCAGAGTCAAAATCATTTGAGTAAAAAGTGCATCCGGATGTAACAAACGGATAGAATTGATCGGTTGCCGTATTGCCTGCACCAACCACTCCTGGCTCTGAAAATGATTGGGCGTACATATTCAGCTCGAAGCCGCCGGCTGAAGTATCCCGGGCCCTTACAGCAAAGGTGTTAACATCATCCCCGGCGGTTATTGCGGCTGACATATCCATCCTGAACTCCCAATGACCATTCGCAGGGTTGGCGATTGTAAAACCTGGGGGAGTGTACCAGACATTATCCTGAGCAGCACAACCGCCTGCAGCACAATTCAATGTTGCCACGAGCCCGCCTGCCGGATTCAAGAGAGTGTATCTGACAGCTGTATTAAATGGTCCTGTTACTATAGTATCATTCGTGTTCCCTATGTCAGCATCGAAGATATCAACAGTGAGGTTGCCGGTACCGGAAGGGACTTCGATGAAATATGAGAAATAGGTGTTCAGGCCTCCGCCGTTTCTACTGACGTAATCCCCATTTCCCAGAGGACTTCCAGATCCAAGCGGGGTATTCATCTGGTTTTGGGGAATTCCGCCCGCAAACAGTAATGCCGGGGATAAAAACAGGGAAGATAACAGAAGAGTAAGCCAGAAGAAAGTGACTTTATACCTCTTGCTTATTGATCTTTTGATGTAGCTTTCACACAAAAACATACTGCCTCCTTCTGACTTCATGTACCTAAAAAAAGTACCTCAATATTATATTTCGCCATCTATTTTTCAATTCACATAGTTGGGGCGATCCCAACTTGAATCAATAATCCTATATCGTCTCCCACACTGGTCAGGCTCCCTGCAGGGGTATCGAGAATGCCGTTTGGTCCTGCTGAGATTATCCAGACCGATTCCGTGGAAAAAGGGAAATTTTTTGCGTTTATATAATATTTCCTCCCCCACGGATCTGCGGTAACGTCCGCCATGTACGGGCCTTTCCAGTTAGTATAACAGCCATTATTTTGCTGAAGGTAATCTTTGAAAGGCCTGGCTACTGAGGAGTCATAAAGCAGAAGGCCGATATCGTTGCCAGGTGGATCGCCGCTTCCCTCCAGCAGAGTGATGGGAGTTGTACAGTCGGCTGACAGAGCAGGCCACTTTCCCGTGTCTTTTCTGAATATAAATACGGCAGTATATATTGACCTCACATCCGCCTTCGCCCTGGTTATCTTTGCCTCGTCAAGCTCCTTGAATATAATCGGCACAAGAATCCCTGCAAGCACTGCAATTATCCCCGCTACAACGATTACTTCGATGAGCGTGAAACCTTTATTTGATTTTATTTTCAACTGGTCCTCCTTATTGTCTGAGGTAATAACGAATAAAGTTTTTTCAAAATATCGCGAAAAAATGTTGCTCCGTTTTCGGCGGAGGTATTTTCTCCTCTTTATGAACTCCAGCATGAAAATATCAGCCCTTAATGAAAGACTTTTTTAATTATATAATCTTTCTTTCAATAAAAGCCAACTTAACCTATTAAAAAACAAAGCAATTATTGAACCAATGGAACTATGAACTTACAGAGGATTTAATCCTGCTTTCTACCGGAATAACAGGGCAGCTGTTTGCAGCACGTGTTTAGCAGAAATAGTGGATATTCCCAAGATAAGCACTTAATTCCGAGCAGTTACAAAACCACCCTTGTACGACATGGTCAGATATCCGGGGAAAAAAGAAGGTTGCCTGAATTATTTTCAGATATCATGGGAGTTATGTCAAAAAATGCTCGATGATTCTATAAATGACAACAAATGTCACTTAGTACATAAATCCAACCTGCAAAATTTATCCAGAATAATAAGGTTATGGCATGAGATACAGATTGACTCGCTCGCTTTTTACTTTATATAATAAAAAATATAGAATTATGAAACAAATTGTTTTTATTGTAATTACAGGCCTTTTTTCTGCTTTATTGTTTTCCTGTGCTGCCGGAGGCAATATCCATCAGGCACCCGACAGTGATGCCTCCATGGTCGTAATCCCGAAGGGTTGGTTTACAATGGGCTCGGATTCCGGAGAATTAAATGAGAGGCCTGAACATGAAGTCCTCCTGGACACCTTCAGGATAGACCTCTTCGAGGTTTCAGCAGTGGAGTTTGCCGAATTTCTTAATGCTGCCAGCAACCCGGACAACAAATACTTCACGCATAACGGCAACGCGACAGTTATGGGCGTGACATACAGCGAGGGAAAAGAAACTGAAACGTTAATAAATCCGACAAAATATATCCCGAGACAGGGTTTTGAAAAATACCCGGCGAATAATGTCTCCTGGTTTGGGGCTGCTGCCTATTGCAGATGGAAAGGCAAGCGCCTGCCCACAGAAGCCGAGTGGGAAAAAGCCGGCAAAGGCACAGATTTAAGGACCTACCCCTGGGGTAATAGTCTGCCGGACCCTTTGAAGGCACGGTATAAACAGAAGCTGGAGGAGAGTGGTCTGCAGGTGCTGGTACCTGTTGATTCACTACCTTCGGGCAGATCACCTTATGGTGTATTTAATATGGCAGGAAATGTGTGGGAATGGGTTGCTGACTGGTATAGAATGAACTACTGCGATTTTTGCGACCCAGGCGGCAGTGAATATAACAGCTCGGCAGCAGAACTCCTTGAGATGGACAAGCCGGTTCCCGGCAACGATGCAGTTGTGAATACTCCACCCAATTATAACTCTCAGGGTCCCCGGATCGGCAGTTTCAAGGTCTTGCGCGGAGGGGCATGGAGCGACGGGTCAGAACCGCTCCTGAGAAACTCGCTCAGATATTGGCTTGATCCCCTGGAACGTTATATTGATACGGGGTTTCGCTGTGCCGAGTAGCTGCGCAAAAGGAAGAAGCTGCTTTCTATTGCAGGACGGATTGTGTAAGATAAGCATATGAATAATAGCCTGATTGTGAGTCTTGCTTTATTAGCATGTCTTCTTTTTCCGGGAGCTGCGGTCTTTGCGGAAAAGAGTTCAGAAGATGCTTCACTGGCCTTGCGTTCTCAAAAGATAAAGGCTGTCTGTGCTGCTATAGGGGAAAATGTCAGGAAGTCAGCAAATATAAAAAAATTAGTACGGACAAGCATTCAGATGGGGTATGCTGCCTGCCCCATAATAAAGTGCTCAATTGAGGGGCATGGAAATCTGGAGCAGATACTTACCGGCGCGATTGAGGCTGGAGTCAGTTCTGACGTTGTCTCAAAATGTGCCCTTATCGCCGGGGCCAAGGCCGGCGATATCGGAGCTATTTTGACTGGTGCAGCAGCCCCTGGAATCTGCTTTATAGTACCGGAAAGTCCGGAGATGATCGCAATGCCTGATGTCCCGGTGATAAGCCCTGCAAAATTTTAATCTCTTTAAGTTTTTTATAGCGGGTATAATAAAACAAAGTTGAACTGCGTAACAAAAAAAAAATATAGGCACATAGCATTCAGCGCTGTTCTTTTCATGTCCCTGTCGCTTGTTTGCCCGTATTTCATCATTTCTGCCCACGCAGACAATATCACTATCGCAGTTGAAAAAGACACCTCCTTAATCAAGTTGATCGAAGCGAAGGGATATTCCCTGAAGGATGACAGGGTAGAGGAGTTTTTAAGAGCGTTTGTTGCCTTAAACGATGGCGTTAAGAGCATCAGCACTATTCCCAAGGGTAGCACGGTGATACTGCCGGCAGATCAGCTCGTGAAGAAAAAAACAGACACCAAAGGTCTCACGGTTGCTAAAGAAAAAGCTCTGATTGAGCCTCATGGAGTAGTTGTAAAAGACAGTCTTGTTGAAGAACAGTCCGGCAAATCAGCCTCAGGCCATCCTGCCTCTGCACCTCCCCTGGCAATATGTGATAAAACCACAAACCAGAAAGATATAGCGACTTTCAAAGACAGGGAAGCTGCAGAAAAATTCATGGAAGAGACAGGGAAGCTCGGGTTCAAGCTGTATATGTGCAGGTATCTGACTGAAGAAAACCGATCACTTTACCGGGTTTTGCTTGCCGGGAACAACACCATGACAGAGCATGCCGGACATCCGGCTGAAAGGTCTTTTAATGAGGGCCTTCCGCAGCAGGCACCGGATGGAATTAAAATGAATGAGGGTGCGGTCTCCGCGGACATATTCGAGAAAAATACAAAGTTCTATCACCCCTTCGTCTCCATGACAGCTTTTTTTTCCGACAATATCTTAAATACCGGCAAAGCAAGAAAGAGTGATTATTTTGCTGTGATATCACCCGGCATTTGGCTTGAAGTCCCTCACGGGAAAAAGACATTGACGCTGCTCGATTCCTCAACCAGATTCCCGGGTGGCTATACCGTTGAAATGTTTGAGCAGGATTGGTACCGGCACTTCAATGCATCCTTGTATTATCAGGCTGATATAGATTTATTCTCAAGGCATTCATCTGAAAACACGGTGAGCCATAGGTTAGAAGGCGAGGCGAAGTATAAGTTCAAAGGTGGGCTCTCCCTGGCTGCTAATGACCAGTATTTATCTTCACACGACGTCAGGGGAACCAGTTCATCAGAGGGGCTTGATAAATACCGTTCGAACCTGTTTGACCTCGTTGCCTCCTACAACACGGGAAGGAAAACGTTGATCAGAGTCGGCTATTCCAACTTTATTGTGGACTATAGCGCACCCCGGAACGCCTTCAGAGACCGTGTCGATAATGGCTTCTCAGGGGCCTTTTTCTATAAGACGGGGTCCAAGACCTCTTTGTTCGGAGAATATCAGCTTATCAACATCAGTTACGAAAGCAACAGCAGGTCTGACAGCAAAGAACAACTGTTCTGGCTCGGCCTTAACTGGGATGTTACGGCAAGAACAAAAGGGATAGTCAAGGCAGGGTACGGAAGCAAGCGCTTTGCTTCCGAGGCAGGCAGGCGCGGAGAGTTTATCATTGAGGGTAATGTGGAACATAATCTTACTCCAAGAATGACCCTTATCCTTAAGGCGTGGAGAAAGACCAATGAGAGTGACAGTTCTGCCTTCAGATATATGATATCAAACAGTATGAGCGCAGGACTTACCAGGCAGATTACGCCCAAACTGTCAGGTTATATGAATCTTGTTTACGCAAGGAATTCCTACAAAGATAATCTGCAGGCAGGCGCAGATGAGAACGAGCGAAGGGACCGTTATTACAGCCTGGGGCTTGGAGCGCAGTACAAGTTCCAAAAGTGGCTGTCCTCTGAAGCGGGTTATATATATTACAACAGAAATTCGAATAATTCTGATTTTAGTTATTCCAGCAACGTGTTTTATTTTAAGAGTTCTCTGTCTCTATAAGATAGCCGTTTCAGGGCGTTATGGAGGAACGTGGTAAAAAGTCTCAACAAAGCGATAAAATAACTTATGAAGAAATACGTTCTGCAGTTGCTGACGATTTTATTCTTTTTTTGTGTAGTGGCTATCTCTGTTGCTCAGGATTATGTCGTAAGAGAAGGGGATGTATTAAAGATTAGTGTCTATGATAATCCCGATCTGACCACTGTTGCCAGGATCAGCGGCAATGGGACAATTACCTTTCCCCTGATAGGCGAACTGAATGTAAGCGGCAAGACTGTGTCCCAGATTTCACAGAGCATAGCCGAAAAACTTGCGACCGGGTATATCATTAATCCTCAGGTTTCGATATTTCTCGAAGATTATAAAGCCAGGAAGATCTATGTCACAGGGGAAGTCAAGAAGCCCGATGCGTACAAATACGAGGAAGGCTCAACCGTGATAAAACTCATCACCATGGCAGGCGGGTTTACGGACAAGGCCGCTCCCGGCCGGATAAAAATAATGAGAAAGATTAACAATAAAGCTGAAGTGCTTGAAAAGGTCACAATGGATCAGCCTGTCCAGCCTGACGACGTGGTTGTTGTGCCCGAAAGCTTTTTCTGACCATGGAAGAAAAAGAGATCCATCTTAGAGATTATTTTAGAGTCCTGATCAGAAGAAAATATGCGGTTTTTTCTTTCTTCATATTGGTAGCCGCCCTTACTCTGATATCGACCTTCTCGGCGACTCCTGTTTATATGGCCACAACAAAGGTCCTCATACAGAAAAATGAGTCTTCAAGTCTGACAGCGCTGAACCATTACGTTTTTCCTTACGACCCTGAATTCTATGATACCCAGTATCAGCTCATAAAGAGCACTTCAGTTGCGCAGAAGGTAGTTAAGTCGCTTTCCCTCGAGAAGACCTATGATTCTTTTTTTGAGGCTGAAAGACACGGCACCACTATACTAAGCGGCACGGTAACATGGTTTGGTAATTTGTTTGCTGTAGCCGGTGGTTCCAGGTCAAAATCAAAATCCGCGGTTTCAGGTGACTCGGCTGAGGCTCTAAAGATAAAGGCTGAGGCTCTCGCTAAGACAATCAGCAATTCGATTATCGTGCTGCCGGTAAAGAACACGAAGCTTGTGAATATCGGATATGAGTCCACAAACCCCGAACATGCCGCGCTGATTGTCAATGCCGTAGCTAAGGCGTATATGGACGACATGTTAGAAATGAGAATGTCCTCTTCGAAAAACTCTATGCGATGGATTGCTGAAAAGGCCGATGAGGAAAGGGCCAGTCTTGCAAAATCCGAAAAGGCTCTTCAGGAATATATGCGCAACAAAGACATTGTTACCCTCGAAAATAAGATTGCCCTGTTACCTGAAAGACTTGCGGGGGTTGCCAGTAAAATAGCTGAGGGAGAGGTAAAAAGGAAAGAGCTTGAAGCCCTGTACAGCCAGGTTAAGGAAGTCTCTCAGGATCTCAGCAAGGCCGAGACCATGCCCGTCATAGCTTCCGACCCCACGGTCCAATTGTTGAGGACCCAGATAATGAATGCCGAGCAGAATATTTCCGACTTGTCAAAAAAATATGGCCAGAAGCATCCTTCCATGATAGTGGCTACTGAAACCCTCAAGGCGCTTAAAACGAAAAGAGAACAGGAAATCAGGAGGGTAGTCGACTCTATAAAAAACCAGTATGAGCTGGCCAAAACCAACGAAGAAAGCTTCCAGAAAATGGGGACGCAGGCAAAGGCGGAAACCCAGAGTCTCAGTCAACGCTTTATACAGTACGAATCCCTGAAGAGAGAGAACGAGACGAACAAACAACTCTTTGAGCTGATTGTAAAAAAGATGAAGGAACAGGATATAACCCAGGATATAAAAACTGTTGATCTCTGGGTCATAGAAAAAGCTGAAGTGCCTCAACATCCTCATAAGCCAAGAAAACTCTTTAACATCCTCGTGGGGCTGGTTCTGGGACTTCTGGGAGGGGTGGGCATGGCCTTTTTTGTTGAATATCTTGACAACACGATAAAGTCACCTGAAGATGTTGAAACCAGGCTGAAAGTCCCGGTTCTGGGAATAGTGAGTCTGATTAAGGCCGGTGAGAACACTATTGAGAATATTATCCTGAAAGAACCGTTCTCGGCAGTTGCAGAACATTACAAGGCAATCCGGACAGCTGTTCTGCTTTCCTCAGCAGTCACTCCCCCCAAGAATGTGCTTATCACAAGCATATCGCCTGGCGAGGGCAAGACAGTCACTTCTGTAAACCTTGCAGTCACTATTGCACAGTCGGAAAACTCGGTATTATTAATCGACAGCGACTTGAGGAAACCGCGTATCCATAAAATATTCGGGCTGGATAATTCCAGCGGCTTAAGTACCTATCTTGCCGGGGCGTCCGAGCTTAATATAGTTCCTGTGGCCCAGCTGAAGGGCCTGAGCGTGTTGACTTCCGGACCGATACCCCCTAACCCGTCCGAACTATTGGGTTCGGCCAGGATGAGCGAGCTCTTGAAAACACTGAACGAACGATTTGATATTATCATATGGGATTCTGCCCCGCTTATGACAGTTACAGACAGTCTTATTTTAAGCAAAATACTCAGCGGAACAATCCTGGTCGCAAAGGCAGGCAGCTCCACCTTTGACGGCCTGGGCCGGGGACTGAAAGCCATAAATGACATAGAGGCCCACTTTCTCGGTATTATTATCAATGCGGTCGATATCAGAAAAAACGATTATTACTATTACCAGAATTACAATTATCAGAACCCCCCTGATGATAAATCAGGAGATAAGTCATAAGAAAAAACCGTTTTGTTTTTCGAATCTTCCTCTTCCTCCTGATTTTTTCCCCTCTCGCCTTCGGCAGTGTTGAAACTTGGTCGCTGACTGTTATGGAAGCCCTGTCCCTGGGGGCTTTCACCCTGCTGTTGTTCCGAAAGGCCATCCACGAAGAGCCCGAGCTCTATGCGGTCCCCGGTATCATACCGTTAATGCTGCTGTTAGTTTACCTGGTCGTACAGATAATCCCCATACCTCAGGCATGCATGAAGCTGGTATCACCGGCAACTTATTCATTATATACGGGAACTGCAGGGATTATCGGGTCGGCAGAATGGTATTCGCTTGCGATCAATAAAAAGGCGACTATTTCCGAATTTTTCAGAATCGCTTCCTATGCAGCCTTCTATATCCTTACCGTGCAGCTGCTGAAGGACAAAGACCTGTTAAAAAAGACAATCGCAGTGGTTCTGTTTTTTGCGTCGTCCCTTTCTTTTTTTGCTGTCCTGCAGCATGTTCTTTCCAACAACAAGATTTTCTGGATAAGAGCGTTACCGCAGGGGGGTGATCCTTTTGGACCCTATGTGAACCGTAATCACTATGCCGGGCTGATGGAGATGATCTTCCCGCTTGCCTTGGGTGTGTTTCTTTTTTATAAACCCGATTATACTGGCGGCTCATTGCGCGAGAGGGTCGCCGATATATTTAGCCGCAGGATGACGAGTTTGCACATCCTTGCCGGCCTTGCTGCCTTGCTTATTGCAACGTCGATTTTCCTGAGCCTTTCACGAGGCGGCATTATCAGCTTGTGCCTGTCGATACTATTGTTCGGCGCTATGCTTGTTCGAAAATTTGATGAGCGCAGAAAGGGCATCTTTGTCGTCCTGGTTTTTATTCTTATCCTTTGCACCGTTGGGTGGTTCGGGTGGGACCCCATATTTAAGAAATTTGCAAGCACCATGGACACCGGCGGCGTATCCGATCTCAGACTGAACATCTGGAATGATGCGATGAACATGGCCAGGGCATTTCCTTTGACCGGGACGGGGTTTGGAAGTTTTTCTGACATATACCCTAAATATAGCTCAAGCCCTGCAAGCATGACCCTTGAGCATGCCCATAATGATTACATCGAGCTGCTCGTTGAGGGTGGCATCATCGGCAGCCTGCTTTTTCTCTGGTTCTTGTCCTCTGTATTATTCTCAACTTACAGGGTCTTTATGAAAAGACACGGACTTTACTCCATTTATCTCTCCATAGGAAGTTTTGCGGGGCTAACAGCAATACTGCTGCACAGCCTGACTGATTTCAACCTGCATATCGGAGCCAATGGACTATATTTTTTCTTTTTGGCCGGACTGGCTGTTTCAGCCTCCCACACAAGAACACACGAGGGAACGGGCGATACGTATCTTAATAACATAAGGACCCCCCTGATAAAGTATATCTGTGTCCCAGCGGCCGTTATTTTAATATCAGGCATTATCTTTAACGCCGGGATACTCACTGCGGATTATTATGGTTCAGCCTTGAGCAGACACAAAGTTTCCGGGAACATTTCGGAGAAAGACATGAGGACCGCTGCGCACAGGGCATCTTTTTTTGATCCGCTGGAGCCGAAGCATCACTTTGCGCTTGCCGGTATGGAATGGGGTTTCTCAAACAAGACTGCCGCTATCAGCGAATACGAAAAGGCGGTATGGCTCAATCCGGTTAAGGGGGAATATCTCCAGAGACTGGGATGGGCGCTATCAGGGACTGACAAGCCGAAGGCTGCCCGGCTTCTTCTTGCCGGGGTAGAATATGACAGGCAAAATCCTGCGAGCTACAGCATATACGCCACGTGGCTGCTGGAACAGGGAGACAGGGAAGCTGGGATAAGGAGCTTCAGTAAGGCACTTTTTTTGGAGGGCGGGAAGACTAAAGAATATATGGCACTCATGGTGCTGAACGGATTAAGCGACCCGGAGATTAAGCGTGCGCTGCCCGACCTGACAGGGCCACATCTGGACTTTGCAGACTATTTGGACAGCACACAGCAAGAAAAAATGGCTGATGAAGAATATCTCAACTCGCTCACGTATATTAAAAATGAAAAAGCGCCGGGGCCCTCTTTTTTTTATCGGGCTCATAAATACTATGCGGAAAAAAAGCTTTATGACAAGGCCCTTTTGGTTATGGAAAAAGCCGTTGCGGCACTGCCTGAAGACGTTGCTGTAAGCATTAAAGCTGCAGAGGCTTATGAAAAAGCCGGTCTTATCCGCAGAGCTGTCGGAGAATACAAAAGGGCGCTCAGTATTGATCCCGGAAACAAGACCGCGCTGAAGAAACTGGAGGAGCTGAAATAAGGCGTCTTGCAATTGTGCTGAAATGGGCAGTGACGGCTATCTCTTGAGCAGTCTGTAGACAGAGAGGAGGCTGAGAAGGACGGCTGAGCCCGCGGCGACGAGGGACGGGGTCTGGTTCCCCATCAGGGCAAAGAAAAGTCCGGCCGTTGAGGCGTTTACCGTCAGGATTACGAGGAGCAGAACATCCGACACCGAAGTGAGTTGTGTCGCGATACCCTTCATATCCCCTTTCCCGATCCTGAAGGAGAGCTCCCCCCTGTTCGCCTTTCTGAGGAATGCATGGACCTGCGAAGGGAGCTCCACAAGTTCCGTCAGCTTCTTCCGCAGAGAGATGAGGATCTGGTTTATGCCTTCTTCCCGGGTCCCCATGAAAAATTCCTTGATATAGGGCCGAGAGATCTCGATAATGTTCAGGTCAGGGTTGAGGCGGTACGCCATGCCGTTAAGCATACCGACCGTTCTTAAAAGCAGCATAAAATAGTTGGGCACCTGAAAGTTATGGATAACGCCCCGGACATTATTGATCTCCTCGCCGATATCGTCCACATCAAGTGATTTCAGCTCCTCAGGCGTACTGTACCGGTACTTGTCAATCAGATCCTGGGTAACCTCCGTTATGACCCCGTAGTCAGCATCCTCAATGAGAAACCCCATCTTTTCGAGCGCTTCAACAATACCGGCGGCATCATTATCTACTATGGCATTGGCATACCGCCTTAGATTCCTTCGCGTGGCATCCGTGATCGTCTGGACCATCCCGAAATCGACGAAGACAATCGTTGGCCCTTCTCCAACAAAGATATTTCCCGGATGGGGGTCACCGTGGAAAAAACCATGGATAAAGATCATCCTGGCGTAGGTTTCAACAAGGAGGTTTACCAGTGACCCGCAGTCCATGCCCGATGCCTTAATCGCCGCACACTCGGTTATCTTGATCCCTCCGACAAACTCAAGGGTCAGGACCTTCCCTCGTGAAAAATCCCAATACACCCGCGGGATGACGACCCGCTTGTCCGCACTGAAATTCATCCTGAACCTCTCTGCGTTTCTTCCCTCCTGAACATAATCCAGTTCGCCACGTATGATCCTGGAGAACTCTTCATGAAGTACCCGGAGGTTTATCCAACCCAGTCTGCCGCGCATAAGTTTTATGAGCACCTCGAACATCTTGATGTCCGTCTCAATAATCTTTTCTATGCCGGGATACTGGACCTTGACAGCCGCTTCCCTGCCGTCCTTAAGGACAGCCCTGTGCACCTGGCCGAGGGAGGCGGCCGCGATAGGCTCTTTTGAGAACTCAGAAAAAATATCCTCCGGTGCTGAGCCGAGTTCATCGATTATCCGCTGCCTGATCTCAAGAAAATCATGCGGGGGAACCTGGTCCTGCAGTTCCGAGAGTTCTTCGATATATTCGTCCGGCAGAAAATCCTTTCGCGAACTCAGAAATTGACCGACCTTGATCATCACACCCTTCATTTCCAGGGCCTCTCGCCTTATGAGGACGGCGTTTTGCCTGTGGAGCCGGCTGAGCCGGGCTGCCTTTCCCTCGGCAGAGAGGAATATGCCGGCTACTCGGGCCAAGCGGTATGAGATCAGTATCCTCAGTGCTATGAGTAGACCCTTCAGAAATCTCTTCTTGTAGTGGATTATTGCCATAACTCAATTAGACTGTAGCGGATTTCAGAGGGAAAAGCAATTATGGAATATTCCCGGTAGCCCTTGAAAAACGGCGTGACAAGGGTATGCAAAAGGATTCAACCAAAAATAACCGTGAGCGGTTCCCCCCTCATCTGCCTGAGGTATAAAATATGTGTAAAAAAATATGCTGACATTATCTGAATTTCGTGCGACAATAAATATTAGCATTGTTAATATGCTTATAAAAGCGGAAACTGAAAGGAAGGGCAGGAAAAATGGCAGCACAGAATAAGCATCCGGACACACGAAGTGCGGAGCAGAGGCAATATCATGACACTTCAGGCGATTTGTGGCAAGAGGGCAAATCCTGGCCCCTGAGTGATATGCCGCAAAGGGACAGGGATACCTTCATAAAAGAAATCTTTGCAGCCATTGCCTCAGATATCGATTTTCTGAGTACTTTCTTTAGTTTTGGTCTTGATCAGGGATGGCGAAAGAAACTCGTTGCGCTTCTGAAACTGCACGGAGGGGAGAAGGTGCTGGATATATGCACCGGCACGGGGAAATTAGCATTTCTTCTTTCGGAAAAAGTTGGCAGGACAGGCTCGGTCTCCGGTGTCGATTTCAGCCGGGAAATGCTCAACGAGGCAGGCAGAAAGCTCAATGCATGCTCATCCAACATCAGCTTTGCCCTCTCCGACGCAAAAAAACTCGGCTTTCCGGAGAATTCTTTTGATGCAGTGACTGTCTCCTTCGGCATGAGAAATATCCCTGATACAGCCGGTGCTCTGCAGGAAGCCTTCAGGGTCCTGAAGCCCGCGGGCAGGTTTTTCTGCCTTGAACTCACGCCTCCAAAAAACCAATGGGTTAAACCCCTCTATACAATATATTGCTTTAAGGTCATGCCTTTTATCGCCATGAAGATTCTGAAAACAGCCATACCGTATAATTATCTGCCCAGGTCAATCAAGACATTTCCTTCTTCTGAGGAATTCAGAAGTATTCTGGAATCCTGCGGCTTCACCGATGTGGCGGTCCATTCAATGTCCTTCGGCATCGCAACTATTTTTGAAGCCCGCAAGGGCCTGCAGTGCAACTCCCCTGATTAGCGAGAACGCATCACAATCCCTCTGATACAATAAAGAAATGAAGAAGTATTTCCTGCACCGCGGACCATCTGCTTTTACCGTTGACTACGAGCATGAACTGAACCCGGAGCAGTATGCAGCAGTGATGCATACAGACGGTCCCGCTCTCGTCCTGGCAGGTGCAGGGACTGGCAAGACACGGGTTGTAACCTACCGTGTGGCCAGACTGATCGAATCCGGAGTCAGGCCGGAGAACATCCTGCTGCTGACATTCACGAACAAGGCTGCACGGGAGATGATGCGCCGGGCGGAACTCCTGGTCGGACGGAATACTTCCGGGCTTTTCGGCGGGACATTTCACCATATTGCCAATCTCATACTCAGACAGCATTATATCCTTGCCGGGTACAGGCAGGGATTTTCGATCCTCGACCGTGAAGACTCAAAAGAGCTTTTCGAGGCATGCATTTCAGAGATATTCCGGAAGGATGCAGTGCTTCCGCGCGGGTCAATCCTCCTGGAAATCTGCAGCCTCTCGAAAAATACCGGCATGGTCCTTGGCGAGGTAGTCGCCCTGAGGTTCCCGCATTTCATGAATGCTGTTGAGGAAGTGACAAGGATATCATCGCTGTATGAATTAAAGAAGCAGGCTCTGAATCTGATGGATTTTGATGACCTGCTGCTCCTGTGGAAAAAGGTGTTTGCCGAGAACGGGAAGATACGCGAGTACTATGCACTCAAGTTTAAACATATCCTCGTGGATGAATATCAGGACACGAACCGCCTGCAGTCCGACATCATCGACCTGTCGGCCGGGGAGGCTCAGAACCTGATGGTCGTTGGAGACGATGCCCAGTCGATCTATTCCTTCAGGGGCGCCGCCTTCGAAAACATTCTGAAGTTTCCGGAGCGTTACAAAAACACTGCCATCCATAAGCTGACAACAAACTACCGCTCAACTCCCGAGATACTGAATCTTGCAAACAGGATCATATCCCGGAACAAAAACCAGTTCAGCAAGGAGCTCAAGGCGGTATTGCCTTCGGGTGGACTGCCAAACGTCGTAGCATTGAAAGATATTTTTGAGGAGGCGGAGTTCGTCGCCTCGGTCCTGACCGACCTCAACGCTGACGGGACGTCGTTTGATGATATCGCGGTGCTCTACCGGTCGCACTACCAGTCGATGCAGTTTCAGATGGAACTCCAGAGGCGCGGCATTCCGTTCGAGATCCGATCCGGGCTGAAATTTTTTGAACAGGCGCACATGAAGGACATCCTTTCGTACCTGAAGGTGATCATCAACCCCTTTGATGAGATCGGCTGGAAAAGGGTCCTCAAACTGGTTAAGGGGATCGGGAATATCTCCGCAGGAAAGATATGGAGTCATATACAGGCAGCTGAAAATCCCGCTGATGCAGTGTTTGAGGCCGGATGTCATGTCCCCAGAAAATCAGTCGGTGGCTTCAATCTGCTGCTGGATGTCATAAGGGGTCTGAAGGATGAACAGTACCTCTCCTCGCCTTCCGGGGCCGTTGATTATATTCTGCACCACGGGTATGAGGACCACCTCTACAATACCTACCCGAATGCAGAGGTTCGGATCGAGGATGTCGAGCAGCTGATACGTTTCGCCATGAAATATGACTCGCTTGAAGTCTTCCTGAACGAACTGGCCTTGCAGGGAATTGTTGAACCGGACTCCGGATGGGCAGAAGACCCTGAAGGCAAGGTCATCCTCTCGACGGTGCACCAGGCAAAAGGGCTTGAGTGGAGCGCGGTCTTTATCATAGGGATGAACGACGGAAGATTTCCATCGGCAAAATCATTAAAAAACGATGACGAAGACGAGGAACGACGGCTTTTTTATGTCGCGGCAACACGGGCGCGTGAATCGCTCTATATCTGTTACCCGATCATGTCAGAGGACTGGAACGGCATGGGATTTCTAAGGCCGTCGCGTTTTATCAAGGAACTCCCTCAGGATTCTTTTGAGGAGATCAGGGTCGAGGTTGTATAATAGATAGGTGAGCTACTCCGAAACAATAAAAGACGGTTTCAGGATAATCAACAGCAGGTGGCAGCTGATCGTCGTACAGGCGGTCATGATGCTGATGAACTGCGTCGGCTTTTTCATTATTGTCGGCATACCGCTCGGCATCGCTTTTATCATCTTCGGACTGGATCTTACCGGACTTGCGGAGATGAAAGATATTATGGCGATGATCAAGAATCCGGCTGAGCTGGTCTCAAAATATTTCGGACTGATCCTGATCATCATCGCCTGTTTTCTATTTTACGTTACCCTGGTCACCACCGCCGGTCTTTATGTCTTCAGCGGATCCATCGGTATTATAGGCCGGGGCATTATTGACCCCTCATCAAAATTCAGTTCAAAGAATTTTTTCGGTGAGGCACGACGGCTCTTTTTTCCCATGATGTGGTATTCACTGCTCGTGGGTCTTGTATTTCTTGCAATAACCTTCGCCCTGGGTCTCTTCGGGGGTGGGATAGCTGCAGTCGTCTCGGCAGCCCGGAGCCAGGATTCAACCCTTGCACTCTTTCTGGGCATATTCTTCTCGCTGGTCGTGGTGCTGATAGGGCTCAGTTTTATTCTCGGAGCGCTTGCAGTAACCGTATACGGGATTGCAGCCCTCTATTTCAAGGGTGGCGGGGCCACTGCCTCATTCCGGACCGCCTTCCGGTTTCTCTGGAACCGGCAGCAGGCTTTCTGGCTCTATGTTGTCCTTTTGGCCGGCTATGTACTACTGAGCTTTTTTATCATGCTGATCGTCTATCCATTCAATCTGATCCCGATCATCGGGACGATCATTTCATTCCCGTTTCAGATACTCTCGTACATTGCACAGAGCTATCTCGGGCTCATCATCCTGGCGAGCATATTTAACTACTATTATGAGGCCGAAATCAGGAAGGCCCGGCCTGAAGAGACCCCCGACGGGACGGCCGATTCCATGAATCCCGAAGATACTTCTGGTCCAGAAGCACCTCCGCCTGCTGAATCTCAGCCGGAGACGGAGAAGACGCAGCAAGACGAACAGCAAAACGATCCTCAAACGCAGCAGTAAGGGCATCTTTTAACCGGTCCTCATCAAGCTCAGGCAGCGCCTCCCGGATACCGGTCATGCATCGGCGGAGGTCGTCCCTGCTGACCCTGCAGATTCTCAACATAAGTTCTTCATTGTGCTCGTAGGAAAGAGAGCCCTGTTGCAACAGCCCGTCAGACCAGCGTTTCTGTGCGGCACCGACTATCTTTCTGCCGTTGAGCAGAATCTCCCCATATGAGCTCGACTGAAAACACAACGGGCTCCCGGCAAGGACAGCCCCTTTTTCCCGCTCCCTCCTGACATCGGCCTGCAGGCCGATGCGGTGCAAGGCCTGATGAAAGGCCTCACTGATGTTCCGATAGCTGTTGATAATCCCTCCTGAAAAAAAATCCAGGTCGGTCCTTGCAGAAAAACTGTAGGTCAGCTCAGCGTCATGCAGAATGGCCCTGCCTCCTGTCGGTCTCCGCACTACCGGGATCCCCTGAGCCAGGCAATACTCAAGATCGATATCAGCGAGCTTCTGAAAACATCCGAGGGTTATGGATGGAATCTTCCATCCATAGAACCGCAGGACCGGTGGGGAGCTGCCCTGACGGACCGAAAGCGCTAACGCCTCATCCAGCGCCATATTGAAGGCCGGAGCACACTTGCCGGAATCGATCAGCCGCCAGGTCTGTTCCACGGGCTGCGGGCTTAACTATCGGCAATGCCGAGCTTTTTGATCTTGCGGTAGAGCGTTGCCAGGTCAACCCCGAGCTCCCGCGCAACTGCTTCCTTGCTGCCGTCATGTGTCCGGAGAGAATCCCTGATGATCTTTTCCTCGTAATATTCAAGCTTATCTTTGAGGGTCTGGCTACCCCTCGCGCCCTGCTGCTCCTTTATCTTGACCGCCAACTCGGCGAGCCCTATCCGGTCGGTGTTGGTGAGCACAACCGCCCGTTCGATTACGTTGCGCAGCTCCCGGATATTGCCCGGCCAGGGATAGCTGTTCAGCGTCTCGAGAGCCTCATCGCTGATATCTGACACGGTTTTACTGTTCTCTCTGCTGAACTGCTCGACAAAGTGCCTGGCAAGAACAGCGATGTCCTCTTTCCTTTCGCGCAGGGGGGGGACAGTCACCTCAATGACATTGAGGCGATAGTAAAGGTCCTCCCTGAAAAGCCCTTTTTCAATCTGCTCCTCGAGATGCTTGTTCGTCGCGGCAATGAGTCTGACATCGACAAAGAATGACTTTGTATCGCCGAGAGGCTGGACCTCCCCGGTCTCAAGCACCTTGAGCAGTTTCGCCTGCAGGGACATTGGCATGTCCCCGATCTCGTCAAGAAAAAGGGTCCCCTGGTCTGCCATCGTGATCAGACCTTTCTTGTCAGAGGCTGCACCCGTAAATGCCCCCTTGCGGTACCCGAAGAGCTCGCTTTCAAGGAGATTCTCGGGAATCGCCGAACAGTTGATCGAGATGAAAGGCTTATCCTTTCGCTGGCTGTTGGAATGCACGATCTCGGCGATGACACCCTTCCCGGTGCCGCTTTCTCCGAGGATAAGTATATTGCTCCGCGTCGGTATGACCTTCTCAAGCACCTCAAAGACCTTGTGAATCTGCGGTGATCCCCCCACAAACTGACGGCTGCCGAATTTCTGACTAAGCTGCTGCCGCAGCACCAGGTTCTCCATCAGGACCTTCTTATGCTCAAGAAGGCGTCTGACGGTCATCTTGACGTCTTCGTTAATGAACGGCTTGACGATATAGTCGCTCGCGCCTTTTTTCATCGCCGTGACCGCAGATTCGACCGATGCAAAGGCGGTCATCATGATTATAATCAGATTGGGATTCATGCCGAAGGCACGGTCGAGCAATTCCATGCCGTCAATCCCTTCCATCTTCAGATCCGTGATCACCAGATCAAATTCGTCTGTCTCGATCTTTTTGAGCGCATCCTGGCCGTTGTAAGTCGTAACGACCTTATAGCCTTCCCTCGTCAGCAGAAATTCGAGCGCCCTGCAAATGTCGCGCTCATCGTCAACAACCAGTATTCTATATTGATTAGCTTTCATAATATGGCAACCTCACCCTAAATATCGTCCCGCCTCCCGGGCGGTTCTCAACCAGGATATCCCCCTGATAGCTTTTGATTATATTATAGCTTACCGCAAGCCCCAGCCCGGTGCCCATCTCCTTCGTTGTAAAGAACGGGTCAAAAATCTTTTCAATAAATTCGGACGGAATACCGGTCCCCGTGTCTGCAACCGAGACCTCAAGCTCCCGGTCCATTTCCCAAGCAGTAATATCAAGAGTCCCGCCGTTCGGCATGGCATCCGCTGCATTGAGGATGATATTCATCAGGACCTGGATGAGCTGGGTCTCATCGACCGAAACTCCCGGAAGTCCGGGAGGGATATTGATACCTATCGTAATATGCTTCATCCGCTTGTCGTATTTGACCAGGTCAAGGGTCTGCCTGACTATGTCCTGAATGTCCGCATGGCGCAGGTCGGGAGTCCTCGTCTTTGAGAAACTCGACATCTGGCGGACGATGTCGGCGATCCTGTTGATATGCTTTGCAATGGTATCAAGACTCTCCGTCGTAAATTCGTCATGGTCCATCTCCCTCAGGATCTGGACATAGGACGATATCGAGGTAAGAGGATTGCCGATTTCATGGGCAACCCCGGCTGAGATCCTCGCCAGCGCCGAGAGCTTTTCGGAATTCATCATCCGTTCTTCCATACGCTTCATCTCGGTAATATCCTGGATCAGGACAAGCGTCTGTGTCTGCCCCTCGGATGCGAAGATCGGGGTCGAAGTAATCTGGAAATATCCCTTCCGCTTTGCAAAATCCCGGTGGAGGACCTCCCTGAGCAATTTATTGTCGACCACAGCGCTATGGAGACCACCACCACCATAAATATCCGACAGGGCAATATCGTCTTTTTCCTCTTTCCCCAGCCAGTCCAGCATTGTCTTATTTACCCAGACCACCCCCTCTGTTCTCCGGTCAATAACGCAGAGCCCGCCTTCAATAGCGCTGACAATCGCATCAAGCTTCTCTTTCTCTCCCCGCAGTTCGTCGGTACGGCTGACAACCATCTCCTCGAGCCTCAGCGCATAATCGTGAAGCTTGGTCTTAAGCTTGACCTCTTCCGTAACATCACTACTCGAGAGAATAATACCGTCGATCACATTATGGATGACCAGCGGATTAATGCTGATGTTGAGATAAAGCGACTTGTCTCCTTTTCTGTATGGATAATTGCTGAGACGGTGGCTTTTGCCTCTGAGACATTGTGCAAGTATTCCCCTCAGCATATCCATATCCTTCTTCTGTTCCACCGGGAAAACCTCAAAAAAACTTCTTCCAACAAGCTCTTCCTTTTTTGCTCCGCAGAGCCTCTCCTGAGCAGAGTTTACTGTCTTGATCTGCATGCTCAGGTCAAGGACCATAATCTTCGACTCAGTGCTCTCGAGCAGGTTCTCCAGATAATCTTTTGCCTGGAGTATCTCTTTTTCGAGCTGTTTCTGGGTCTCCAGATGCTTCGCCTTCTCCTCCGCCTTGACCCGCTGCCGGTTCATCGAAACAACGACAAAGGCAAAGGCAAGGGTAGTCAGGAAAATCGAGATGGCGAGGAGGGAATGGAGTCTCATGCTCTTTCTGATGCTGAAGGTCACTTCTGAATATGGCATCGAGACGCAGACAATCCAGGATATCTGCGAGATCTTTGTGCGCGCGAAGGCAATGATCTTGTCCTCGCCGCGCGGGGCTATATAAGAACTGAACCCCTTGTCGTCACTCCCCAGGATCTTTTTTTCAAGGTCAAAGGACTTGTGGCATTCGAAACAGGTCCTGTCTGCACGGTAAATATTTTTCCCGACCATGCCGGTTTGTGTCGGATGGTAAAGCAGCGTTCCGTTCCCGTTCATCATCCAGGCATATCCGCGGCTGCCGGTCCTGATGGGCTCAAGAAATTTCCTACTGATCGAATCTATCGATATATCAATCAGGATATAGCCTTTCGACTGGCTGCCTTCCTTCGCCACCGGAGTGAGAAGGATGAGCTTTCGCCCCTCCTCGACCATATCGTGAAACTGCACGGCTCCCGGTTTGACAAGCCTGGCAATCTCGTAGTGCTCAAGATCGTTCTTGTCAAGCGCCTTGCCCGCAGAATTGTATATGAGACTCCCTTTACTGTCAAGGATCTTCAGTACCGTGCTTGTATCCTCGGCCATCACGGAAAAGGTGTCTTTAATAAACACATCTATCTTTTCAAGGGCAAGACCGCGCGCATAGAGCAGCCGGGAAAATCTGGTCGTTTCGTCTTCGAGATGCTCAACCTCATCGCTGATGTTTTTGGCCACGGATTTGGCGATCAGCTGCTTTTCATTGCTGAACTGCTCAGCCATCTCGCCCTGATAACTCTGCTGAAAAAAAATGTTCAGCGTTATTATCACTGAAATAACGAGGACGATTAACCCGAACAGGGTAATATTAGTCTTCATGCTGCCTGCCTGATAACGTCACAATCAGCTCCCTGGATACTTTTTGCGGCAGCCTGCAGAGGCAACCGTGGTACGTTTCTTACAGAGTATAACTACATGATAACAGATAGGGCTGCGAAAAGAAAAAAGCCCCCTGAGGTCCACGCAGGACCCCAGGGGGCTCGGCATCAGGAACTGTCTACTCTTCTACTGCAGGTGAAGAGAAGATCGGTTTAAGGTCGCGCTTAACAAAGGTGTTCTTATATTTTATCATGCCCGTTCCTGCAGGAATGACCCGGCCCATGATCACATTCTCCTTCAACCCGCGCAGCTCATCGACCGCGCCGTTGATCGCGGCCTCGGTCAGAACCCGCGTTGTCTCCTGGAACGATGCGGCGGAGACAAAGCTGTCCGTTGTCAGCGATGCCTTGGTGATACCCAGCAGGAGCGGCTTGCCCTGCGCCGGGGCACCGCCTTCGGCCTTGACCCGGGCGTTCTCCTCCTGGAAGAGCATCCGGTCTACCTGTTCGCCGATCAGGTAGATGGTGTCGCCTGCGTCCTCAACACGGACCTTCCGCATCATCTGCCTGACAATAACCTCGATATGCTTGTCATTGATCGAAACGCCCTGCAGCCGGTATACCTTCTGCACCTCATCGACAAGGTAGCTCTGGAGCTCCTTTGGCCCGAGGATATCAAGAATGCTGTGGGGATTGACCGCACCATCCATCAGCGGCTCACCGGCCTTGACCCAGTCGCCTTCATGCACGCTGACATGCTTGCCCTTGGGGATATCATACTCCTTTGTCGTTTCACCGCCCTTAACGACAACAACCCTCTTGCCTTTCTGGGCAGCCTTGAACTCGACAATACCGTCAATCTCAGAAACGAGCGCCTGTTCTTTCGGCTTCCGGGCCTCAAACAGCTCTGCAACCCTCGGCAGACCTCCGGTGATATCTTTGGTCTTTGTGGTCTCACGCGGAATCTTTGCCAGGATATCTCCGGGGAAGACCACGTCATTCTTGTCAACAAGAATATGGGCTCCGGATGGCAGCAGGTAACTTGCCGGGTTGTTCGTGCCGGGGATCTTGAATGTCGACTTTCCGTGTTCATCCTTGATCGAAATTCTCGGCCGCATATGCGTCGGGTATTCAATAACAACCTTGTGTGACAGTCCGGTCGTCTCGTCCACCTCTTCCTTGAACGTCATGCCCTCAACGATATCGCCGAGTGCTATCTTGCCGCCGAGCTCGGTAAGGATCGGCGTTGAGTAGGGATCCCACTCAACCAGCCGCTGTCCTGCCTCGACACGTTTGCCCTCAGCGACAAGCAGTTTCGCACCGTAGACGACCGAATACTTCTCGCGCTCGCGGTTCTTGGAATCTACAATGGCTATACTGCCGTTCCTGTTCATGACGACCAGGACGCCTTCGCGGTTTTTGACCGTGTTGATGTTAATAAACTTGATCGTGCCGCCATGTTTTGCCTCAAGGACCGTCTGTTCAACGACCTTTGACGCCGTACCTCCAATATGGAACGTACGCATGGTCAACTGGGTGCCGGGCTCTCCGATCGACTGTGCGGCAATGATGCCTACCGACTCGCCGATCTCTATCGACTCACCCCGGGTGAGGTCTCTGCCGTAGCATTTTGCACAGACGCCGAACTTCGACTGGCAGGTCAGCACCGACCGTATCTTCACCTTGTCAAACCCGGCCTCGAGAATCTTGTCCTTCTGCTCTTCCTCGATCTCCTGGTTCCGCCTGACAGCAAACTCTTTCGTATCAGGGTCCCTGAGATCTTCGACGGAAAATCTGCCGAGGATCCTCTCCTCAAGCGGCTGGATAATCTCACCGCCTTCAATAAGGGAGACAACCGTAATGCCGTCCCTCGTCCCGCAGTCATCCTCGGTTATCAGGACATCCTGTGCAACGTCGACAAGACGGCGCGTCAGATACCCCGAGTTCGCCGTTTTGAGTGCCGTATCGGCAAGACCCTTACGGGCACCGTGCGTTGATATGAAATACTGGAGCGGCGTCAACCCCTCGCGAAAGTTTGCGGTGATCGGGGTTTCGATGATCTCGCCGGACGGCTTTGCCATCAGACCTCTCATCCCGGCCAGCTGCCGGATTTGGGCAGCGCTGCCTCGCGCACCGGAGTCTGCCATCATGAAGATGCTGTTGAACAGACGCTTTTCCTGAAGCTCCTCCTCGGTCGCAACGTGCTCATCATCAGCACCCAGTTCCTTCATCATTTCATCGGCTATCCGCTCGGTCACATTCGCCCAGATATCGATAACCTTGTTGTACCGCTCGCCCTGGGTGATAAGACCGTCGGCATACTGCTTCTGGACCTCCATGACCTCGTGCTCTGCACTGAGGATCATCTCAGGCTTCTTTGACGGTATATGCATGTCTGCCATGCAAATCGATATGCCTGATATGGTGGCAAAGTGGAACCCGAGTTTCTCAAGGTTATCGAGGAAAACAACGGTCGCACGCTTCCCGCCCTTTTTATAGGAAAACTCGATAATCTTCGAAAGCTCCTTTTTGGTCATATCCTTATTGATCATCGCAAAGGTTATTTCAGCGGGAACGATCTCAAAAAAGAGCATCCTTCCTGCCGTCGTCTCAACAAACTCCCCGTTCATGCGGACCTTGATCCTGGCATGCTCGCTGAGCTGGCCGGCATCGTAAGAGATCCTGACATCCTCGGGGCTTGCGAAGCTTTTCCCTTCTCCGAACGCGCCCTTTCTCTCTTTCATCAGGTAGTAGATGCCGAGGACCATATCCTGTGTCGGCACGACAATGGGCTTGCCGTTTGCCGGCGACAGGATGTTATTGACCGACATCATGAGCACCCGAGCCTCGATCTGTGCCTCGATCGACAGCGGCACATGCACCGCCATCTGGTCACCGTCAAAGTCCGCGTTAAAGGCAGTACAGACGAGCGGGTGGAGCTTGATCGCCTTGCCTTCGACCAGCACAGGGTCAAACGCCTGAATGCCGAGCCGGTGAAGGGTCGGGGCACGGTTCAGGAGAACAGGGGTTTCCCTGATAACCTCTTCGAGTGCATCCCAGACCTCCGGGGTCTCCTTCTCAACGAGTTTCTTGGCTGCCTTGATAGTCGTTGCGTGACCCTTTTCTTCAAGCTTGCTGAAGATAAACGGCTTGAAAAGTTCGAGTGCCATCCGCTTCGGGAGTCCGCACTGGTGCAGCTTCAGGTCGGGGCCGACAACAATGACAGACCGGCCGGAATAATCGACACGCTTACCCAGCAGGTTCTGCCTGAAACGGCCCTGTTTACCCTTGATCATGTCACTGAGGGATTTCAGCGGCCTTTTGGTGGCTGTTTTCAGAACCTTGGAGCGGCGTCCGTTATCAAAAAGTGCGTCGACAGCCTCCTGGAGCATCCTCTTTTCATTCTTGATGATAACGCTCGGGGCCTTCAGCTCGACCAGTCTTTTGAGCCGGTTGTTCCTGTTGATGACCCTGCGATAAAGGTCATTCAGGTCTGACGTAGCAAAACGTCCACCCTCAAGCGGAACGAGCGGTCTGAGATCGGGGGGCAGGACTGGGATGACATCCATGATCATCCAGTCCGGCTTGTTTTCAGATTTTCTGAAGGCCTCGACCACTTTTAGTCTCTTGGTCAGTTTCTTCTTGACGCCGATCGATACCGCCTCTTTTATCTTCAGCTTGAGCTCGGTCGCCAGAACTTCGAGATCTATCGCCTTGAGCAGTTCCCTGATTGCCTCAGCTCCCATGCCGCCCTTGAAGCGGGTACCGAACTCTGTTACTTTTTTCTTGTACTCCTCGTCACCAAGAAGCTCTTTTGCCTTGAGCGTCGTATCTCCCGGATCGATGACAATATAGCTTTCGAAATAGAGCACCTTTTCAAGGTTCCTCATTGTCATGTCGAGCAGGGTTCCGATGCGGCTGGGAACACCCTTGAGGAACCAGATGTGGGCCACCGGGGTTGCCAGCTCGATATGCCCGAGCCTTTCGCGCCGGACCTTTGACTGGATAACCTCGACCCCGCACTTGTCGCAGACGATGCCGCGGTGCTTCATCCTCTTGTATTTACCGCAGATGCACTCCCAATCCTTGATTGGCCCGAATATCTTTGCGCAGAAGAGGCCGTCCCTCTCCGGCTTGAACGTACGGTAATTTATCGTCTCAGGCTTCTTGACCTCACCATACGACCACTCCCTTATTCTCTCGGGAGAGGCAAGCTTGATTCTGATCGCCTCGAAGTCTGTGGGATTTTTTGGTTTCTGGAATATGGCGTAAATGTCTTCTGCCATTCTATTCCCCCTTCTTCTTTTTCTCCAGAAGCTCTACGTCAAGACCAAGGCTCTGGAGTTCTTTGATTAATACATGGAACGATTCGGGGACACCGGGCTCTAATGTTGCATCGCCCTTAACAATCGCCTCATACATCCGTGCTCTTCCGGTCACATCATCGCTCTTGACCGTCAGGAATTCCTGGAGCGTGTATGCTGCTCCGTAACCTTCCAGTGCCCAGACCTCCATCTCGCCGAGTCTCTGCCCTCCGAACTGGGCTTTACCGCCGAGAGGCTGCTGGGTGACCAGTGAATATGGCCCTATGGAGCGGGCATGGATCTTGTCATCGACAAGATGATGGAGCTTCAACACATACGTATACCCGATGGTCACCGGCCGCTTGAAGCGCTCACCGGTCTTCCCGTCCCGCAGCTCGATCTGTCCGGGCGGAGGCTCCTCTGCTTTATGGACATCCTCCTCAATATTGTCAAACCGCGTATCGCGGCCCGGTATCCGGGTAGTCATCTCGGCATCTTTCAGCATCTGCCTGATCTCAGACTCTTTCGCCCCCTCAAAAACAGGGGTTGCTACGTGCAGCCCGAGCACCTTTGCCGCAAGGCCGAGATGCGTCTCGAGGATCTGACCAACGTTCATACGTGACGGAACACCGAGGGGATTCAGCACGACATCAACCGGGGTCCCGTCGGGCAGAAACGGCATGTCCTCTTCAGGCATGACCATCGCGACAACACCCTTGTTCCCGTGGCGTCCTGCCATCTTGTCGCCGATCTGGACCTTCCGCTTCATCGCAATATATACCTTGATCAATTTGTTGACACCAGGCGGCAGTTCGTCTCCCTTGCGGACCCTTTCAACCTTTTCGTCATATTTGGCTTCAAGTTTTTTGATATAATCATTTGCGCCGCTGTTGACCGTCTCGATCTTCTCCTGAACACCGTCGTTGTCGACCTTGATCCGCAACAGGTGTTCGTCCTTAACATTTTCGAGATGCTTTTCAGCGATCAGCTTCCCTTTCGTGACAATAAACTCCTTTGTCTTGGGATGCCTGACGTCCTCGGCTGCGCGCTGGCCCGCCAGTAATTCACGGATCCTTCCGAACTTCTCCTCCTTGATGACCTTGATCTCCTCCTGCAGGTCACGCTGGAGCCCCTGGATATCGTCCTCTTCAATACTCTTGGCGCGGGCGTCCTTGTTGATGCCCTTTCGGGAAAAGATGCGGACATCCACAATAGTCCCCTCGATGCCGGGGGGAACATAAAGGCAGCTTTCCTTGACTTCTTCAGCCTTCTCACCGAAGATTGCCCTCAGGAGCTTCTCTTCGGGGGTAAGCTGTGTCTCGCCTTTCGGCGTGACCTTGCCGACGATAATGTCCCCGGGTTTTACCTCAGCACCAATCCTGATGACACCGCTTTCATCAAGGTCCTTCAAAGCCTCTTCTCCGACATTGGGAATATCCCGGGTTATCTCTTCAGACCCAAGCTTGGTCTCGCGTGCCTCGACCTCAAACTCCTCGATGTGCACAGAGGTGTAGATGTCTTCCTTGACGAGCCGTTCGCTCAACAGGATCGCATCCTCAAAGTTATAGCCACCCCAGGGCATAAATGCGATAAGGACATTCTGGCCCAAAGCGAGTTCGCCAAGGTCTGTCGACTGCCCGTCGGCAAGGATGTCACCTTTATCGACAACATCGCCGACGTCGACAATAGGCCTCTGGTTGATACAGGTTGCCTGGTTCGACCTCATGAACTTCAGGAGGTTGTAGATATCGACGCCGCTCTCGCTTCCCGAGACCCTGACGACAATTCTTGATGCGTCAACGCTCTCGATCTTGCCGGCTCTTTTGGCCATCACCAGGGCTCCCGAATCCCTTGCTGCAACATGTTCCATCCCTGTCCCAACGATCGGAGCGCTCGGCTTTAGGAGCGGGACCGCCTGACGCTGCATGTTCGAGCCCATCAGAGCCCTGTTCGCGTCGTCGTTTTCAAGGAAGGGAATAAGGGCCGCGGAAATACCGACAACCTGCTTCGGCGATACATCCATATACTGGACTTCATGCGGGGTCACCATCCTGAAGTCCCCACCCTGTCTGGCAGAGACCGCATCACCGATAAGATAGCCTTTTTTGTCAATCGGCGACGTCGCCTCGGCAATAATATATTTCTCACCATCTATAGCAGTGAAATGCTCAACCTTTTCGGTCACCTTCCCGTTTTCAACCTTCCGGTACGGGGCCTCGATAAAGCCGTAATCATTCACGCGTGCGTATGATGCCAATGAGGTTATGAGCCCTATGTTCGGTCCTTCCGGGGTCTCGATCGGACATATTCTGCCGTAATGTGTCGGATGGACGTCGCGGACCTCAAAGCCTGCCCTCTCCCGCGTCAAGCCACCGGGGCCAAGGGCGGAAAGTCTCCGTTTGTGGGTGATCTCCGATAACAGGTTCGTCTGGTCCATAAACTGGCTGAGCTGGCTCGAGCCAAAGAACTCCTTGATCGCTGCCATGACCGGTTTTGAGTTGATCAGGTCATGAGGCATTGCCGTCTCAAGCTCGGTCAATGTCATTTTTTCCTTGATAGCCCGCTCCATGCGGACCAACCCGATCCTGAACTGGTTTTCGAGCAGTTCGCCAATGCCGCGGATTCGCCTGTTCCCGAGATGATCTATATCATCCACCTCTCCCTTGCCTGTCCTCAGGCTCAGGATGTAGCGTACAATCTCGATAATGTCCCTGTCGGTCAGCACCTTGGTCTCAAGAGGCGTATTAAGCCCGAGACGCTTGTTCAGCTTCAGCCTTCCGACAGGTGAAAGGTCGTATCTCTTCGGATCGAAGAAAAGACCGTTAAAGAGATCCCGCGCCGCCCTGATCGTCGGCGGCTCACCCGGTCTCAGTTTTTTATAAATTTCGATCAGCGCCTCTTCCTGATTATGCACCTTGTCTGTCAGAAGCGTATCGCGGAGCGATGACAGGTAGTGAACGTTATCGATAAACAGCAGGTTCAGCATATCTATTTTAAGGGCAAGGATCTTTTCGAATGACTCCGCGCTCAGAATTTCGTTCCCCTCAAGAATAACTTCCCCGGTCTTCGGGTCAACAATATCCTTGAGCGTAATCCTGCCGACTATCTCCTCTTTGGTGATCGGAATAGCCCTGATGCCGGCGGCCTCCATCTTTTTGATCGCACCCTTCGTTATCTTGCTGCCTTCCTTGACAATCACCTCTTTATTGTCGGACGAAAGGATATTCTTCGAGGACTTCAGACCGACCAGCACCTCGCTGACCAGAATAGAAAAGTCATTATTGGCCTTCAGGGTGATCGTGTCGACCGGGTAAAATGTCTTCAGCAGATCTTCGTTCGAATAGCCAAGGGCCTTCAGCACAATCGTCGCCGGGAGCTTTTTCCTACGGTCTATCCGGACATAAAGGATGTCTTTGCTGTCGAATTCAAAGTCCAGCCATGACCCGCGGGAAGGGATCACACGCGCGGAATAGAGAAGCCTGCCGCTCGCATGGGTCTTGCCTTTATCATGGCTGAAGAAAACACCGGGGGAGCGGTGCAGCTGGCTGACAACAACACGCTCTGTTCCGTTGATGATAAACGTACCCGTGTCGGTCATCAGTGGCATTTCGCCTATATACACCTCCTGTTCTTTGGCCTCCTTAAGCCTTTTTTTGCCGGCAGCGTCTGCCTCGAACAGGTTCAATTTCACGCTTATTTTAATCGGGGCGGCATAGGTTGTGCCTTTCTGAAGGCACTCCCTGACGGTATACTTCGGCTCTCCGACGGTATACCCCATAATCTCAATCTCCGCCGTCTCGTTGTAATCGGTAATCGGGAAAACGCTCTGGAGCGCTGCCTGGAGTCCGGTATCCTCCCGCTGACTCCCGCCAACATCCTTCTGCAGAAATTTGTCGTAAGACCGCTTCTGTATCTCAATAAGGTTTGGCACTTCAAGGAATTGAGGAACCTTTCCAAAACTCTTTCTTTCTCTAAGCACCCTTGCCATATGTCTCCTTCTTTTTAAAAAGATGCGGGGAAACGATAAACCGGGGACAAGGAGAGGCTTACTCCCCTTATCCCCGCTCTCCGGTTTATCGGTTTATCGCCGAAAAACTATTTAATTTCGACGGATGCTCCCTGCTCTTCGAGTTTCTCCTTCATAGAAGCAGCCTCTTCTTTTGATACCCCGGTCTTCACCGGCTTCGGTGCACCGTCAACAAGGTCTTTGGCCTCTTTGAGTCCAAGCCCGGTCAGTTCCCTGACCACCTTGATCACCTGGATCTTCTTGTCTCCTGCAGCGTTAAGAACAACATCAAAGCTGGTCTTCTCTTCTACTGCTGCTGCGGCGGCGGCCGGTGCTGCGGCGACAGCAACAGGGGCTGCCGCGGTCACGCCATAGCGCTCCTCAAACTCCTTGATGAACTTTGACATATCAAGGATAGTCATCGTATCGATAAATTCAAAAACCTGTTCCTTTGTAATAGACATATAATCTAAGCCTCCTTGGTAACCTTATTGTTATGAATTTGTTGTTTCATCTGCTTTCTTCCTGCTCAGCGAATCAAGGGCATACGCAAAGCTGGTAACCGTCGCATTCAGAGAACCGGCAAGCTTTGTCGCCGGGGCCTGAAGAACGCCTGCAAGCATCGACAGCAGCGTCTCCCGCGACGGCAGATCAGCAATCTCCTTGACCTGCTGCGGATCACAGAACCTGCCCTCAACAACAGCGCCCTTAACCTTCAGTTTGTCATTGCCCTTGGCAAACTCAAGGACCTTCTTGACGACAAGCACCGGGTCGTCGTATCCGATCGCAATCCCGACCGGCCCCTTGAACGAGTCTGAAGCCACAGAAACAGCTGTTTCCTGCGATGCAATCTTCGCGAGGGTATTTTTGACAACACCGTAGTCGAGAGAGGATTTCCTGAGCGCCCTTCTGAGGACCGTGAGCTCGGCAACAGACATCCCTTTATAGTCGGTTAAGACAACCGCCTTTGCCCGTGAAAATTTCTCCTTAAGGTCAGCGATTAGTACTCCTTTTTCTTGCTTATTCAGTTTTGACCTCCTTTCCCAGAGACACTGGTTAGAGAAATGGGAAACAGAAAGTAGGAGATAAGGAAAGTAACCCTTTCCGGCTTCCCGGCCTCATCTCTTACTTCTTACTTTCGCATTAGCCTCGGCAGGCCCGGCTGCTGCGCCTACTGCAGCCGGATTAAGTCAGGCACCTGCTGTCTCTGACTAATTTAAAGCAGGCATAATGCCTGCTGTCTTAAAACCGTTTATTTCCCTGCTGAGACCGAGCTAACGTCGATCCTGAGTCCCGGCCCCATCGTCGATGAGACACAGAGCTTCTTCAGGTACTTCCCCTTGCTTGTAGAAGGCTTGGCTTTGCTCACGGAATCGATGATCGCCCGTGCATTCTCAAGCAGCTTCTGCTTATCAAACGAGACCTTTCCGATCGGGACATGGATGACCCCGGCCTTCTCGGTCTTGTACTCGACCTTTCCGGCCTTGATATCCTTCACTGCCTTGGCAACATCAAAGGTGACCGTCCCGAGCTTGGGGTTCGGCATCAGACCCCGCGGCCCGAGCACCTTGCCCAGTTTACCGACCACACCCATGATGTCCGGGGTTGCCACAACCTTATCGAAATCAAACCAGCCCTTGGTGATCTTTTCGACCAGTTCGTCAGCGCCGACATGATCGGCGCCGGCATCGCGGGCCTCTTTTTCCTTCTCGCCCTTGGCAAAAACAAGCACCCTGACGGTCTTTCCGGTCCCGTGAGGCAGGACAACTGTGCCCCGCACCATCTGGTCCGACTTCCGCGGATCCACGCCGAGGTTAAAGGACAGATCGACTGTTTCGTCAAATTTGGCGTAAGAAGCTTCCTTGACCAGCGTCACCGCATCGTCCAGAGAATACTCTTTGTCCTTTTCTATCTTTTCTGCTGCTGCATTCATCTTCTTTCCCATAACAACCTCCGATTAATCTACAACGTCAACGCCCATGCTCCGGGCAGTACCCGCAATGATCCTGGCCGCCTCGTCCACGGAATATGCGTTGAGGTCAGGCAGTTTTGTCTGCGCTATCTCACGAACCTGTGCTGAGGTAAGCTTGCCCACCTTGTCCTTGTTCGGCGTACTCGAACCCTTAACAACACCGGCAGCCTTCTTGATGAGCTCTGATGCAGGAGGGGTTTTTGTAATAAAGGTAAACGTCCTGTCTGCATAGATCGTCATCACGATCGGTATTATTGTATCGCCCAAGCTCTGTGTCTGAGCATTGAACGCCTTGCAAAACTCCATAATATTTACGCCATGCGGGCCCAGAGCCGGACCCACCGGAGGTGCCGGAGTTGCCTTCCCTGCTACTATCTGGAGCTTTACCTGGCCAACAACCTGTTTCTTTCCCATCTTTATTAATCCTCCTGCCTTTTTCTATCCGCGCGAACTAATTTTTCTCAACCTGGAAAAAGTTAAGCTCGACCGGTGTCTGTCTTCCGAAAATACTCACCATAACACGGAGCCTTCCGTGGTCCATATCAACGTCATCGACAAACCCGTTGAAGTTGCTGAACGGTCCGTCGATAATCCTGACACTCTCATTTTTCTGGAACTGGGTCTTGACCTGCTGCACCGGTCCTTTCTCGACCTGCTGCCTGATGATCTCGACCTCTTCTTCCGGGATCTGCACCGGATTTTTTCCACCGACAAATCCGGTCACGCGCGGCGTGCTCTTGACCAGATGCCAGGTCTCATCGTCCATCTCCATCTCGATGAGAATGTACCCCGGGTAGAACTTCTTGTCGCTCTCTTTCTTCTTGCCGCCCTTCAGTTCAATAACCCGCTCGGTCGGAATAAGGATCTTTGAGATCCTCTCCTGTATCCCGAGGACACCGATCTTCTCCTCGATCGATAGCCGGACCTTTTCCTCAAAGCCGGAATATGTATGCACAACGTACCAGTTTTTTGCCATGATTTTACCTGAGCGCCACGCCGACGAGCTTGGTGAGCCCAAGATCGACCAGGCCGAGGAACACCGATATCACGATGACCGTGATGATAACGACCCACGTGGACCCGATCAGCTCATCCCTGTTCGGATACACGACCTTCTTGGTTTCAACCTTGACTTCCTTGAAAAACTGTTTGATCTTTTCAATCATATTCAGTAATCCTCTTTCAAAACTGGCAGGCCAGGAGGGATTTGAACCCCCATCCCTCGGATTTGGAGTCCGATGCTCTAGCCGTTAGAGCTACTGGCCTATATGCCGGGTTAAATGTAAACAGTGAAACGTGAATAGCGAAGAGTACCTTTTTGATGAAACGATTCACTATTGACTATTCACCATTCACGATTATTATGCCTTCGTCTCTTTGTGAGGCGTATGGTTCCTGCAATGCCTGCAATATTTTTTTCTCTGGAGCTTGTCCGTTGTGTTCTTCTTGTTCTTCATCGTTGAATAATTCTTGTTCTTGCACTCGGTGCACTGGAAAAGAAATATCTCTCTCACGCTATCACCTCAGTAACGACGCCGGCTCCGACCGTCCTGCCGCCCTCTCTGATCGCGAACCGGAGTTCTTTCTCCATAGCGATCGGTGAGATCAGCTCCACCGTCAGGCCCACGTTGTCTCCGGGCATCACCATCTCCACCCCTTCAGGCAACTGCGCGACTCCCGTCACGTCCGTCGTCCTGA
>JBARHQ010000271.1:0-7416 GCA_049799315.1 Thermodesulfovibrionales bacterium
GCAGGACCACCAAACGGCATTATGGCTTTACCTTTGTCTTTATCCGCAGGCTGGCCCTTTATCGGTTCAATGCCGCGTGTTGCCGGAGTCACCTCCGGACCTGTCGCCTTCCGCTCGGGCTTTACTCCGGCTTTATCGTCCTTCACCGCAGGACCACCAAACTGCATTGTGGCTTTATCTTTATCCGCAGGCTGGCCTGTTAGGCGCACTCCGGTCCGCGGTGTCCGACTGCTTTCAGGTATAACACTGGTCCCTGTTCCCGTTGGTTTAATCGGCGGCATTACAGGTTTATCCATGCCCGGTGTCCTTGGTTTGGCAACAGTATTTACCGGCAACTGGGCCGGGTTGACTCCGGGGTTCATAACAGATTTAGCTGCATCTTTCGTGAATGGACGCGCCTGTTTCAAATCCTTGACCGCAACATTCCTGACAAGCTGTGGTGGCAGCTGGGCCGGAGCCATCGACTTTGGCGAGGCAAAATAACTGCCCTTTATCGGCTTGATATCAGATGCCCCGGTTATGAAATTGTTCTTTATGAATATCTTCTTCTGAATGTCATTCCTGTTGACATTGACAACAGCAGGTGCGGCTGTATTAAAGGCATTGCGGTTGATAACCGTAACGCCATTGGTAACATTTATGTTCTTGTAGACATTGGTAATATTAACCTGATTGATATTTACATTCGCAATGTTGACACTGTGCCGGCCATAATTCCCGTGGCCGTAATAGATCTCCCGCGGAGCCAGAGGGACCCATGCCACATATTCGGCCGTCCTGACCCAGCCGACATATCCGGGTCCCCAGTAAACCTCATCCTTTGTCGGCGGCACCCAGCACCACCCTACCCCCGGAACATTATCCCATCTGCCGTAATGGTAGGGAACCCACCCCCATGGTTCGTGACCGACCCAGACATATTCGCCATGTCTCCATATCCATCTACCCTCCCGGTAGGGCGCCCAGTCAGTACCGACAATCACTGTCGGAGTCCAGACATACCCATAGTCCGGGACCCGGACCCATTTCCCATTGTTGTCAAAGTCATTTGAATACGACCGGAGTTCTTCCGGCAGATAACGGGTCCCCCCGTCCTTGCCGGCAACAATCCTGTCGTTTCTCTTTTTGTTCCATGTCTCCCATTCATCAAAAGGCCCCATCGGAGCGACCTCTCCGTCCGTATCCTGCCCCAGCGACAGCATCTGGTCTTTTCTTATTTTTGTCCTGCCGACCCCGTTTTCTGTCTCAACAGATCCCCGGTACACAGCCACATCCGTGTACTGGTCAGAAATATCGATCCTGAATATCGCGCGTTTATAGGCCCGGGTAGAAGCATCAGGGGTATCGACCTGAATAATGCCACCTTTTTTTGATATGTCAAACACGACATAGGCCGACCCCTGTGACAGATGGAACTGGGATGAACCATTGTCCATCGACAGTATCTGGAGGGCCGAATTCTGGTCCAGCCTTATAAACGTCCCGGAATTCAACTGGAGTTCGGCCCTGCCGCCCTGAGGGACCCAGACCTGATCACCCTCGCCAAGCGGGGCGTTTACCGAGGCAAAACCCCAATCCCCTGCATCAGGGGTATTTACCTGAACGTCTCCCGCGATATAGCTTATCCGCATATAAGCGGAACCCGCTGGGAAGGCATATGCCGGAAGCAGTAGAACCAGACACATCACTGTCAATATTGCCTTAACGATTTTCATATAATCCTCCTAAATTATTAATGAACTCATAAAAAATCTCTTTTCAGGCTGTCATTCCCGAAGTTCTTAATCGGGAATCCAAACTTTTCAAGCAGTTATAACCTCCATGGATACCCGCCTTCGCGGGTATGACGACTTTTTACGAAGCCGTCAAAATCGGTAGTTTAATTATAGCAGCTTTTTGATGATGAGATACCGAAGAAATCCTCAGCCGCTCCCGTCTTTTGTAGCGTCATTTGTCGAAATGAGAAAAAAAGGATACAATAGCAAGCATATGGAATCAACACTAAAAAACAGTTCGTTTCTGCCCTTTTTTCATTTCATCGGTAAAAGGGTGATGAATATCATTAACAGCCTTGGCGCCGCAGCCATCTTCTTCTCTCTCTCCTTTCTGAAGATCTTTCGCGCCAAACAGCTCAGGGAGATCACCCAGCAGGTCTTCTATATCGGCGCCAAGTCCTCGACGATCGTGTTACTCGTCGGCCTCTTCACCGGCATGGTCCTGGGTCTGCAGCTCTACTACACACTGGTAAAATTCGGGTCACAGGGGGTCCTCGGCTCTGTCGTCGCCCTGACCCTCATCAGGGAACTGGGACCTGTCCTGACCGCGATCATGATAACCGCCAGGGCCGGCTCGGCAATGACGGCAGAGATAGGCATTCTCCGCATATCCGAACAGATCGATGCCCTCTATACCATGCGGATCGACCCCCTGCGGTATCTCATCAGTCCGCGGATCGCAGCTTCAATCATCAGCTTCCCCCTGCTGACGTGCTTCTTTGATCTGATGGGGGTCCTTGGCGGGTATCTCACCGGCGTTGTCCTCCTGGGTGTGGATAAAGGCGCTTACTTCTACCGCATCCGCGAGTATGTGGGCATAGTCGACATCAGGGGCGGGTTCATCAAGTCGCTCGTCTTTGCGGTGCTCGTAGCGACGATCTGCTGCTATCAGGGATATTTCACCCACCTCCGTACGGACAGCTACGGGTCAAAGAGCGTCAGTCTCTCGACCACCTCGGCTGTGGTTTATTCCTGTGTCATGATCCTGGTCTCCGACTACGTTGTGACCTCATTTCTGATGTAGAGGACCATGTGGATACACCATTAATAGAATTCCGGGATGTCACCAAGCGCTTCGACGAGAAAACAGTCCTCGACAAGGCGAACCTCACGATCTACGAAAATCAGATTACGACGATCATCGGCAAGAGCGGCAGCGGCAAGAGTGTTCTCCTGAAGCATATTATCGGCCTCCTCTCCCCTGATGAGGGCAGCATACTCTTCAGGGGGAAACCCGTTGACAGCATGAAGAAGGGCGAATGGGACGAATACAGGAGCAAGATCAGCTATATGTTCCAGAATAACGCCCTGTTCGACTCCATGTCGGTATTCGAAAACATAGCCCTTCCGCTCAGACAGAAGACAAAACTCAGGAAGAAGGAGATCGAGCAGAAGGTGATGTCCCGTCTCGAACAAATGGACCTCACCGACGTTGTTCGGAAATACCCGGCAGAACTTTCAGGCGGGATGCAGAAGCGCGTGGCCCTTGCCCGGGCCCTCGTAACCGATCCCACCATTGTACTCTTTGACGAGCCGACGACCGGCCAGGACCCTATCAGGAAAAACATCATCCTGAGCATGATCGCCCATTACCGGAAACAGTTCGGGTTCACCGCCGTTCTTATCAGCCATGACATCCCCGATGTCTTCTTCATCTCCGACCGCATACTCCTCCTCTGGGAGGGGAAGATCGGCTTTCACGGGACCTATGAGGAACTGACAAAGTTGAAGCATCCGATGATCGATGAATTTCTCAGGAGCATCGAGGGCCTCAAGGACGAGCTCACCGGGCTGCTCTCAAAAGAGATGTTCAGGTCCCGGTATGCCCTCTCACTGGGAGGCGGACAGCCTGACACTACGATCACCGCCGTGCTCTTCAGCGTCCAGTTCGATCTCCTTGCCGACCTGCACTGGCCTCAGGCTGCCATAGAGGTCCTCAAGGTCCTCGGAGAGCATATCAATAACTATTTTAGTCCCCTTGGGGGGTTCTCTGCACGCCACAGCAGAGACAAGATTCTCACTATCCTGCCCCGCTTGAGTCCTGAAGAGGCCGGGCAGTTGGTGCAGGATATCGCCCAGGGCCTGCAGAAGGCCCTGCCCGAGATCCAGGCAGTCGCACGGGGCAGCATAGGGATTAACGCATGTTTCGAGCTATCGGTGACCGCAGGCATCACAGAAGCCAGCTCAGCCGAAGATATTGAAGAGATCATAATGAAGGCTGAGGCAAATCAAAGTATAATAGCAAAATTCCAATGCGGCAAGGAGGGTGCAGCTCAATGAAAAAATATTCGCTCGAAACGGGTGTAGGCATCTTTGTAGTCATCGGACTACTCTGTGCCGCATACATGACCGTGAAGCTCGGGAAGATCTCCCTGTTCGGGGACGATTACTATTCTCTTTATGCCCGTTTTGGTTCGGTCTCGGGACTGCGGGTCGGCAACCCGGCCGAGATTAACGGCATAGAGGTCGGACGGGTGGAACAGATGAGCATAGACCAGGAAAAGCAGGTCATAATGGTCCAGCTGAAGATTAGAAAAAACATACGGGTATATGAAGACGCCAACGCGTCGATCAAGACAGCTGGTCTCATCGGGGACAAGTACATCAAGATCGAGCCCGGAGGTGCCGGCGAGATACTGAAATCGGGGGGGACTATTACGGAGACCACCTCGCCGGTCGATGTCGAAGACCTGATCAGCAAATACGTATTCGGGGATGTCGGCAAAACCGGCAAGAAGGAGGAAAAATGACTATTTTAAAGATAATGCTGCGAACATATTTTACCGGAGCCCTGTTGATGCTCAGCCTGACCGTTCCGGTCATTGCCCTGGCTGGTCTGCCGCTTGATACGGTAAAGAGCCATTCAGACAAGGTGCTGGAGATATTGCGGGACCCCTCTCTCAAGCCAGAATCCGCCAAACAGCTCAGAAAAGACAAGCTCCGCGCGATCTCCGAAAAGATGTTCGACTTCACGGAACTCTCAAAGAGGACCCTGGCCCAGAACTGGAAGAATCTGAATCCCGGGCAGCAGAAGGAGTTTGTCGAGCTCTTTACGACTCTTCTCGGAGACACATACGCCGACAAGATCCTTTCATATACTGATGAAAAGATTGTCTTCAGCAAAGAGGTCAGCCTGAACGAAAAAACAGTTGAGGTCCATAGCATGGTACTGAGAAAGACTGCAGAGATCCCGATTTACTACAGGGTCATACTGAAGGATGGCGCATGGAGGGTCTACGATGTTGTTGTCGAAGGTGTAAGTCTGACCAATAACTACCGCACCCAGTTCAGGGAAATCCTCTCGAATAAACCACCCGAGTCATTACTTGAAACCCTCAGGAAAAAGGTCGGCAAATCTGAACCAGGCTCAAAATAACAATAAAGGAAATTGATGCCATGAAAATCGCACAGATCATGATAGTCTCCTCGCTGCTTTCACTCAGCCTGGTCTCTCTCTGCCCTGCCGCTCTCCCGGCAGAGGAGTCAGCACCAGCCCCGGAGACCGCGGTGCAATCGCCCGGTGCTCAGGCTCAGGTTCAGGGGAATGAAAAGAATACAGCTCTGAAACCGCAGGAGGGGACTTCCCGCGACGCAGGCTCGGGCGAGGTAAAATCACCGGGCGATGAACCCATTGACAACGATGAGATGGCCGGTGAAGAGGGACCACGTATTGCCGACCCCTTTGCCCGGACAAACAGGATAATGTTCGAGGTTAATGACCGGTTGTATTTCTGGGTACTGAAACCCGTCACCCAGGCCTATGCGCATATCCCTGAAGATTTCAGGGTGGTCTTCAGCAATATATACGACAACCTCAAGGCCCCGGGCAGGATGCTGAACAACCTGATGCAACTCAGGCTCAAAGGAGCCGGCAATGAATTCCTGAGGTTCGTCATCAATTCCTCTGTCGGCGCCGGCGGCATGGGTGATGCTGCCAGAGATGCGTTCGGCATAAAGAAACAGGACGCTGATTTCGGCCAGACCCTGGGTCACTATGGCATAGACCACGGGTTTTACCTGGTATGGCCGGTTCTGGGACCATCCTCCCTGCGTGATACTGTAGGACGTGCCGGAGACTATCTGATGCATCCTCTCACCTATGTGCATCATGAAGACCTTTCCACTGCTGCCTCGGTCGGGATCATGACTCATGAGATAATAAACGATACCTCATTCAGGATAGGGGATTATGAGTCTTTCAAGGAGTCGGCCCTTGATCCCTACATCGCCATGCGCGATGCCTTTGTCCAGCACCGGAAGAAGAAAGTAGAAGAGTCGATGCACCAATAGATAAGAGTCTGGTCATAAAGTCGTCATTTTTTTCTGTTTGTCTGCCATTCCGGTCGGATCGACCCTCAGAGAAGACCCGATTCGGGCTTGTCCGGAATCTTTCAGTTTACCGGTCCAGGCTTACCGTTTTGGTCACTTTATGGATAACAACCTCATCCCCCGGCAGATGCCTGAAGACAAGCCGGACTTCTACCAGAACATTTCTCACCTCTTCGGGAAGCCTGATCTCAAAGGTCTCCTGGGCTGGCATAAAAGGCTGGAGACTGGTATCGCGGAGGAGGCCGAGCTTCGCAAAGGCGCCATAGACCATCACCTGGCTGTAGCCATTCCCCGATTGGGGCATGTATATCTTCTGATCCCTGAAGAGCTCTTTGCCTCCGGCATCCCTGACCAGCACATCAAGAGTAACCCTGTTTGGTGACGGGCAACCGTCGGGATAGCGATGACCGATGCGGCTTGTTACCTTTGTCTTTATGACGACCTCGGGAACCAGCATTTGCACCGTCGGCCTGAACTCGTATCCGAGGGTGGAAACCTCCAGGTCTATCCATTTTTTGAGCCTCTCGATGGTAAGCTTCTCATCGTCGTAGACAGGGGGAAAGGAATGGCCCAGGTTCTCCCCACGCATATGGCAGTCCTGACAGGTTTCGGTTTTCCCCAGCGGGACGTACGCGTGGAGGTAGCTGTCAAAGTTTGATACACAGTACATCGGCTCGTCAAAACCTATCAGGTTCGGACCGGAATGGCACTGTCCGCAGAAGGCCGGGTCGGTCATAATATTGCTTTTCTTTGCGACCGGGAAACCCTTGTCCCCGTGTGCGCCGATGCCCCTGGGGCCGTAGATCACACCCTTTTCGGGGTTGCCGTCTCTGAAATGCCGGACAATAGCCCTCATGTTGTGACAGATGATGCAGTTGATGCTCAGCTTCTCCAATACATTGAGGTCATTATTGACGATCGCCGTCGCCACCTCGTTTGCCACCTCATCCGTGGCATCCTCAAGCTGAGGAAGATGACAGATTGTGCAGGGTTTCATATGGCGGAACTTTACATCTTTCATGTCCCTGACTCCTGATTGTTTCAATACCTTGTCTTCCGGGAGCGCCAGGGTCAGATAAGCCGCCCAGGTTGAGGCGGTCCTCCCTTTCGTGCCGATAAGGGTCTTATGATGGTGCGACCTTTCCCACTGGGTATGGATCTCCGTGTGGCATTGCTTACAGCTTGAGGAATCATACCGTTTTACAAGCTCATCAATGGACCGTGCTTTTTCTCCATATGACATTGACGGAACGATCATCAGAACGACAAGCAGGGCTAATTGTGCGATCATCTTGGCCTCCTTGGTCACGGG
>JBARHQ010000272.1:0-1653 GCA_049799315.1 Thermodesulfovibrionales bacterium
GTAGCAGCGTTTCTCCTGAAGAACCGCGGCTTCAGCGCCCAATGTCTGCGCGGCGGCGTCAGTGGCTGGCCGGGACCTCTGGTTACCGCGTCTGAAGGCGTCCATATGCCCAGACAGTAACGTATACGTATCACTAAACCTCAAAACCTGTACGTAAGTTTTAAGCGGAAGGTCCTGCCATCCTGCCGAATGGTATCCTGCAGGTGTTCTTCTGCCCCGGGATCTCCGTATCTGCAGTCAAAGAGGTTATACATGCTGACTGAAGCCTCAAGGTTCTTCAATAAATTCCTGCTGAAGATTGTCACATTGGTAACATAAAAGGATTTCGCATCATTACCTGACAGGGTTTTCCTCCTGCTCGTATACTGCTCTTCAATGCCAAGGAACACCTTCTCCCGTACGAACGGGACTGTTATGTTGAGTTTGGCAAGATGTCTGGCCGAATTGGAAAGGATTTCTCCGGTAGTCGCATCTTCTGCTTTATGAAATGAATAACTGATCCGCCCTTCGTAACCGGAAGGCGATTTAGCCTCTATTTCCAATTCAATGCCCTTTGCACTGACCTTGCCTAGATTTTTGTAAACCAAAGCGTTATCTGCAGGATCAGTCGTCTGGGTAATGAGATCGTTTATTTTATAATAGAAGCCTGTTGCGGTTGCCCGGAGATAGGTCCCGATATATTGCTCATACACCAGCTCATACGTACTGATTTTTTCGGGTTTAAGATCTGGATTTCCTTTTGTTGGACCCAGCGCAGTGTGATAATACAGCTCGAAGACATTGGGCGCCCGAAACGCTCTGCCATAAAGAAGCTTAAAGAATGTCTTCTCAAAAGGATTATAGATAAGCGCAAGCCGTGGATTTGTGGTGCTGCCGAAGGTACTGTAATGATCGTACCGTACTCCCGCATCGAGAATAAGTTTTTTATGCAAAGTGAACTCATCCTGTATATAGAGGGCAGAGATCGATGAGTGCCTCTTGTCATCCAAATAGAGAAAGTAGGGATCTTCATCATAATTTTTTTGGACCTGCCGGATATTAGCCTGATATTCTGCGCCAACAATGATTTTATGCTCGTCCAACAGACCCGACATCACCTTTAGCTCTCCTCTCCACCAGTCGCCTCGGGTCAGATCTTTGTTTGCAACACCACCATATATATAATCACCGCTATAACCATAATATTCGTAAAAGATCCGGCCCATAACAGCCAGTTTGCTGGTCAGACTGCGCTCGTACTTCAGATCCAGGTAGCCCGTCCAGTCAACTGTTTTGTTTCTGGGGTCGTTGAAGTCAATACCGAAGGAGGCGGTAGGAATACCCTTTGTCCTTGATACATACGCCCCTTCTACAGTGAAATCATGATAAGAAAGTTTTGCGAACGAGCTATGGAAACGGTCATAATCCGTGTGATCTGTAATACCGTGGTTGGTGTCCGGACTGTCAAATTCTTGAAAGAAAAGATGTCGAGGCCCCTTGCTGTCGTATAAGGAACCGGAGATAACAGCCTCCAGACCATTCTGGAAACTATTTCCGTAGGTAAGACGGCCCTTATATGTGTTAAAACTTCCGGCTTCTCCTGAGGCCTCCAGGGTCTTGACGTCTCTCCCCCGTCTGGTGATTATATTGACGACGGCAAAGACAGCATTGCTT
>JBARHQ010000273.1:0-6502 GCA_049799315.1 Thermodesulfovibrionales bacterium
GCAACTTCACCACAGAGTCTATAGAAGACAACCTGCGCGGGAAGATAGGAATGCGTGTCAAAGAGGTACTTCCTGAAACAGGCATTCCGATTATCGACCTTGAGGCCAAGGTCGTCACGCTCGGCCAGACACTGAAGGACCGCATAGCTCCTGCCTTTGAAGGCTTCGGTCTGGACCTGACCGAGGTCCAGGTCCAGGATATCGGTCTGCCTGAAGAGGTTGAGCGGGCAATCGACAAGGCGGGCGCTATCAAGGCGGTTGGGGATCTCCGTACCCTGACCCAGTATGAGACTGCCGAGTCGATCCCGGCTGCCGCAGCCAATCCCGGCGGTATTGCGGCCGCGGGTGTCGGCATGGGCATGGGGTTTGCGATCGCGAACCAGATGGGCCAGTCCATGGGGGGACAACAGGCGGGCCAACAGTCTGAACAGTCGCAGTCTCCGCCTCCCTTGCCGGTCTTTCATGTGGTAGTCGGCGGTCAGCAGTCAGGACCGTTCGGCATGGATGTTCTTAAGCAGAAAGTTATGTCCGGTGAGATAACTAGGGAGACCCTGGTCTGGAGGTCCGGGATGGAGCAGTGGACAGCGGCCGGACAGGTCCCGGACCTGGCAGCATTGTTCTCTGACGTGCCTCCTCCAGTTCCGGGGAAATAATATTTTGGTAAAGGCAAACTGCCCTTCCTGCGGCGCTGAAGTTCAATTCAGATCGAGCGTCTCAGTCTTTTCGGTATGCGATCACTGCAGGTTCATGCTGGTGCGGCATGACATGGACCTGGAATCCCTGGGCGAGATGGCCCAGCTGCCTGACGACATTTCCCCCCTGAAGATCGGAAGCCGGGGCAAATTCAGAAACACGGCCTTCGAGGTGATCGGCAGGCTGAAGATTGCCTGGAGCGAGGGATACTGGAACGAGTGGTCCCTCTTGTTCGATGACGGGAAGCAGGGCTGGCTCGCTGAGGTCATGGGTTTTTTCATGCTCAGCTTCGAGGTCAGCGAGACAACGACCGTCCCCGCGCGCACAGCGGTTGAAGTCGGCAAGGTTTATGAGCTCGTCTCCGCACATAGATTTTTCGTGGACGACATAAAGGAAGCGGTCTGCATCGGGAGTGAAGGAGAACTTCCTTTCAAAGGACTCCAGGGACGGAAGACTCTCAGCGTAGACCTGAGCGACAACTCAGGGCAGTTCGCCGCGATCGAGTATTCTGACCAGGACGGGATCAATCTCTACATCGGCCGGTATGTGGAGTTTGACTCCCTTGAATTGTCGAACCTGAGAGACCTGGATGCGGACATCAAAAAAATACGGGCTGCGGAGCTCTTCAAATGCCCATCGTGCGGCGGACCTTTCTCCCTGCTGACCCCGGGTATTACCGCATCTGCTGCGTGCAAATATTGCAGCTCGATAATTGACACAACCAACCAGAACCTCTCTATCCTGAGCAAGGCCGATAAGCAGATGAAGATCAAACCGCTGATACCGGTCGGGAGTAAAGGGAAGCTGTTCGACGTCAAGTGGGAGGTTACCGGATTTATGCGACGCACCGATGACCCCGGTCTATATTCGTGGGACGAATATCTTCTGTTCAATCCCTACAGGGGCTTCCGGTGGCTGACGACATACAACGGACACTGGAACTATGTCGAGATGCTGCGCGACCGCTCTCTGAGAGGCGCGCAGGACGGGGCTGATCTGAAATTCGCTGGCAAGAGTTTCAAGCGGTTCCTTGTCGGCAAGGGAAAGGTCTTCTATGTACTTGGAGAGTTTTACTGGAGGGTCAGGGTCGGAGATACCGTGGAACTTGCAGACTATATCTGCCCGCCGGAGGTGCTTTCCTGCGAATGGGATAAATCCGAGGTCAACTGGTCGCTCGGGAAATACCTCGAACCTGAGGAGGTCGCTGTGGCCTTTGGTATCAGGGAAGAGATGCCCAAAAAGGAAGGGGTTGCTCCAAACCAACCGAACCCGTACAGGAGTCAGTCCCGCGTCATGACGCTCGCTTTTTGGGCCTTTGCCGGTTTTCTTTTGCTCCTGCAGTTGTATTTTGTTTTCTCCTCCCACGATAAAGAGGTCTTCCGTGAGAATTTCACGTTCAACCATGGTGAGAAGTCAAAATCCTTTATTACCAAACCCTTTGACCTGCCCGGTGGTTCGGGAAACCTGTCGGTTGACCTGAATGCCAATGTCCAGAACGATTGGATGGAGGCGGTCATAGAACTTGTTGATGAAAAGACCAATAAGAATATCGGTTTTTTACAGAGTGCCGAGCGCTATTCCGGTGTCGACGAAGGCGAGTCATGGTCTGAAGGCAGCCAGGATTCACATTACATACTCTCCTCCGTTCCCGGTGGACGTTACCACCTTATTGTGCAGCCTTCTGCAGATTCTACGAAGGCCGGAGATAAGACTTTTACCCTTTCCCTACGGAGAGGGGTTGTTGCCTGGTCCAATTTTTTTGTGGCCCTGCTGCTGCTTTTTCTGTATCCTCTCTGCGGATGGGGCAGAAGCAGCAGTTTTGAGAAGAAGAGATGGTCAGAGAGCGACCTTTCCACAGTCAGTACCGATAAGACTGAGGATGACGAAGGAGAATAGCGATGAAGATATATATTGCGTACGGGATTATTATTTGTGCCTTATTTGCTGCAGCCGGGACCCGGGGGTATGCTCTGTCCGGCCTTATGCAGTCCAGCAGACTCGGCGGGAGCGGTATTCATGGGTACAGTCAGCACCATAAATAATTTAAAGAAACATAAGGAGGAGATATGGAACATCTTGTGAATGCAAAGGACCTGGTGTCTTCGGTGATTTTTTCTTTTTTTGGACTTGCGCTGTTCGGTCTGGCATTTTATGTGTTCGACAAGCTTACCCCCGGCGACCTGAGCACGGAAATTCTCGAGAAACAGAACTCTGCGGCTGCCATTGTAGTGGCGGCTCTGATTATCGGAATCTCGATTATCGTAGGACTTGCGATCCACTGACGGCGGACAGGGCTTCATGGCGTATGCTCTGCTCTTTTCAGTCTTTATAATCTCGACCTGCGGTCTTGTCTATGAGCTGACCGCAGGCGCTCTGGCGAGCTACCTGCTCGGAGATTCGATCACCCAGTTCTCGATCATTATCGGCGTCTACCTGTCTGCCATGGGCCTGGGTTCATACCTGTCAAAATATGTCATCAGGAACGTCATCGCGGTCTTTATCGAGATAGAGCTGATCATAGGTCTTGTGGGCGGGTGTTCAGCAGCATTGCTCTTCTCTCTGTTTGAGGTCACTGTCCATTTCAGGCCTCTCCTTTACTCTCTGATCGGCATGACCGGGGTGCTGGTAGGGCTGGAGATACCGCTTATCATGCGGGTGCTCAAAAACAAGTTCGAATTCAGGGACCTTGTCTCGAAGATATTCACCTTCGACTATATAGGCGCCCTGTTTGCGTCTTTGCTCTTTCCGATTATTCTCGTCCCTCATCTCGGGTTGATCAGGTCCTCGTTTTTGTTCGGCATCATCAATGTCCTGGTGGCCCTTTGGGCGCTGCACCTCTTCAAAAAAGAGGTTCCGAGGCCAGGGGCGCACGCGGCTGCAGGAGTTACCGTGCTGGTGCTCCTGATGGCCGGGGTTGTTTATTCGGGAACTATTCTGGAATTCACCGAGACCCTTGCCTACAAGGGGAGCATCATCTTTGCCAAGACAACGAAGTATCAGCGCGTGGTTATTACGAGGGAGGACGAGAGTCTGCAGCTCTTTCTGAACGGAAATCTGCAGTTCAACTCGCGCGATGAATACCGGTACCATGAGGCACTGGTCCATCCCGGGCTCCAGTCCCTCAAGGAGCCTAAAGAGGTCCTGGTACTCGGCGGAGGTGATGGCCTGGCGGTCAGGGAGATATTGAAATACGACTCAGTGAACTCTGTCACGCTTGTCGACCTCGATGCGGACATTACAAGGCTCTTTAAAAAGCATGAGCTGCTCGTGGCATTGAACAAAGGCTCCCTGAACTCTCCCAAAGTCAGGATCATCAATGCCGATGCCTTTATCTGGATGAAGGAGAACAGCAGGAAGTATGACTTCATTGTGGTTGATTTCCCTGATCCTTCCAATTTCTCACTCGGAAAGCTTTATACCAATACCTTCTACCGGTTACTGGGCAGGGCGCTCAACGATGACGGGGTCAGTGTTATTCAGAGCACGTCTCCGTTTGTGGCGAGGCGGGCATTCTGGTGCGTGGTGAACACCCTGAAATCCGTGGGGCTTGCTGCAACACCGTATCACGTTTATCTGCCGTCATTCGGGGATTGGGGATATGTCATCGCCTCGAAAAAGGAGTTCAGGATGCCCGGGAATTTTATGCCAGGACTGAAATTCATTACGCCTGACTCAGCCAGGGATATGACCGGATTTCCTCCTGACATGGGACCGGTTGATACCGAGGTCAATAGACTCAATAACCAGGTGCTGGTGAGATATTTTGAAGAAGAGTGGTCCCGGGTTGTCCACTGACGGGAAAGAGCCGGGGCTGAGTCGCCGTGCCTTTCTGCAAAGGGGACTTATGGGGAGTGCATTGCTGACTGCCTCGGCAGCCGGGTTGATATCCTGCAGGGGAGGCCAAATTGGTAATTTCGGCAGTCCCGGCAGCATCAGGACATATGGCGGCGGCATAGCAGGCTCCAACTGGAAGGCAGGGCATATGCAGGCGCGGCAGGGACCCTTTTCCCCGGCAGAGACAGAAAAAGCAGGTATCGTCATTGTCGGTGGTGGGATATCCGGACTCTCTGCAGCGAGGGAACTGTCGAAAAAGCACTTCAGCGATTTTCTGGTTCTGGAACTCGCAGAAAAGTCCGGCGGGAATGCGGCAAGCGGCGCCAACTCCGTTTCTGCCTATCCGTGGGGGGCGCACTACATACCCATCCCTGCAGATGAGACGGTTTTCGTCAGGGAGTTGTTTGAGGATTTTGGGATCATTGAGGGTTATGACAGCAGGGGGCTTCCAATCTACAATGAGTTTTATCTCTGCGCAGACCCTCACGAGCGTCTCTTCATCCATGGCAGGTGGCAGGAGGGGCTCATACCACAGCTTGGAATATCAGAAAAGGATAAACGACAGTATGCGGAATTCTTCGGTACGATGGAGAGGTTCAAGGAGGTACGCGGGAGTGACGGCCGGCGAGCTTTTTCCATCCCGGTGGACCTCAGTTCGCAGGACAGCAGGTTCCGGAGATATGATGCCGTCAGCATGAGCAGGTTTATGTCAGACAACGGCTGGGACTCTGAGCCTCTCCGCTGGTATGTCAACTACTGTTGCCGTGACGACTACGGCTGTCGCATGGATGAGACGTCTGCCTGGGCGGGCATTCATTACTTCGCCTCTCGCCACGGCAGGGGGGCGAATGCGGATTCCTCTTCAGTGCTGACGTGGCCGGAAGGGATCGGGTGGATTGTCAACAGGATGGGTGAGAAAATGAGCAGCAATATCCGCTGCAATGCCTGTGTGCTGAATATAGAAACTGCCGGCAGTGATATGGCGGTGGATTACTTTGACATAAAACGGGAAACTGTTGTGCGGATACTTGCAAAAGCGGTCATCTATGCCGCACCGAGATTTACCGCATTCAAGGTAATAAAGTCCTTCAGGGAAAGGCCGCCGGCATATGCAGACCGCTTCGGATATGCCCCCTGGATGGTGGCAAATGTGACGATGAAAGGCGTGCCTGAGGGCAGAGGGGCTGAGGTCTCCTGGGACAATGTCAGCTATTACAACGATTCGCTCGGATATGTCGTGGCGAACCATCAGTCCCTTGCCCGTTTTCGTGAAAAGACCGTCCTGACCTGCTATTTCCCGCTTACAGCCAACGAGCCCTTTGCAGAACGGCGGAAGGCCCTGCAGCGGACTTACGAAGAATGGGCAGCTATGGTTATCCATGACCTCTCCCTGATGCACCCCGGGATAGAAACCAGCATCGAAGAAGTGAATGTCTGGCTCTGGGGCCACGCGATGATACGGCCGGTGCCCGGATTGATCTGGGGCAAGGCTAGACAGGAGGCGATGAAACCCCTTGGTAAGATCCATTTCGCACACTCCGATATGAGCGGCATCTCCATCTTCGAAGAGGCCCAGTACCGGGGTATTATGGCCTCAAGGGCAGTGCTGAAGGATTTTGCCAGGAATAATTATAGTGCGGCGGTATAACCGTGTTAGCCTATGAAGATAATAAAAGAAGGGCACCCGCCGTGAAGCAGGATGCCCCTTTTTTGGTCCGTCCCGGCTATGGTTCTTTCTTTTCCTCTGTCTTCTCAGCCTCTGTTTTTTTGTTCCTGTGTTTTCTCCCTGCCAGGAATGATGCAGCAGGGCTCCAGTTGAAGGTCGAGACCTTGGCGACTTCACCGACCGTCACGGCGAATATCTTTGTCAGGAGCAGCTGCATGACCATGGCTATGCCGATGAAGGGCAGAAAGGCGGCATACAGAAGCCCGAGGACCGGTCCTGCTGCCAGAATGATGACCGGGCTTGCCTTGT
>JBARHQ010000274.1:0-2614 GCA_049799315.1 Thermodesulfovibrionales bacterium
CTCAAGGCCCTGCGAGATCTATACCCCGTTTATTGGGGGAACTCCTGCTTACGGAATATTTGTGTTGTACGGCCAGAAGTTAAGGAAGCATACATAGTGCCAGCTTGCTGAATATGGAACTCACTGATTTAAAAAGGAATTTTACTGGTAGAGCTGCCCGAAAAATAAAAAACTATTCAAATTTTAAGCAGGACACTCAAAACTTTGAATAGTTGCACTGTTAATGAAATATAATAGACGCCCTGCGGTAAGCTGCGAGGTATCTAAATATTTCCCAGCCCTTCACCCCCACCTAACCTCCCCCCTCAAGGTGGAGGAATTTCTTGGAACACCCGATGCAAAGCGCATCAGGAATCCTTCCGAAAAGATTCCGGACAAGCCGGAATGACAGAAATTTGGGACTGCGGCAGAGACCGCTATGTCTATGTGTCCAGAAAAAGAGCTGGTATGCCAGCTCTTTTTTACAATTCTTTTTTCTGTTTCCCGGACTCTTCTTTTATCTTCTTCTCGACTTCGGAAAGCATAAGCTCAATTTTCGCCTTATTCTTCAGCCCGTTCTCCCACGCCGTTTTTCTGGCCTCGACGGATGCCTGGTCATTCGCCTTTGATTTCTGGAAGATCTCTTTTTTAGTGATCCGCCCGAATAAAATGTCTCTCTTAAGCTGCCTTTCCAGTGATATTTCGTCAAGGTCCATCTGCTGAAGGTACTTCCGGTAATTGTCCTCGGAGCCAAGCTTCTGTTTAAGCTGTTTCCTCGCCTCGTCCACGGCCTTGGGCTTAATGGTCATCCCTTGCCGGCCCGCCTCCTGGATAGCCAGTTCCCTGAATATCAGAATACCGAGGGCCGCTGTCTTAACTTTCCTGACGTTCTCCCTGGTCTTCTGGGTTTCGTCTTTTATGAACTGAGGTCCAATCTCGTTCATCTCAACAATAAGGTCGCGCATGAGGATGTCCGCCCCATTTACTTTTGCAATGACCGCATTATCAAACTTCCTGCTGTCTTTCCCGGGCGTAGTGGCCTTTTCCCCTTGCCGGGCGGGAAGCGGCGTATTTCCGGCCGCCTTATTGCTCGTTTTGTCCTCTGAGAATGAAATGCCTCTCAAGCCAAAGGCGAGTACCAGAACGCAGGCCCCCGCCAATACGAAGATTCTCTTCATTTTTCCTCCTGTTATCATCTTAAATTATAAATATTCTGTTTCATAAGAATTACACCCGGTAATCTCCGCCAGTGTTCCAAATTTCCGTCTTTCCGGAAGGATTCCGGACAAGCCGGAATGACACTCACACAAAAACCTGAAGCTCTTCTTTTATCTTTTTTCCGACCTCATCCCGGGACATTGTCGTCAGCGTGTTTTTATATTTTACCATATGAAACACGCCCAAATACTGTCCCGCAGTCCCTCCCCGGAGGAGTGCTCTTCAATTGCAGGTCCCCTCTTGAGAGAGGTATACTTCAATTATAGGTCCCCTCTGGGGAGGGGTGAAGGGGTGGGTAAATTAGGGGTGGGTAAGTTGCCGGAAGCGCGGAGATTTTCCGGTCACAAATCAGGTTTTTTTCCTGAAAAGACCTTGTATTTCATGCCGATCGACAATGCCGCGAGTCCCAGCAGCGCCTCAGATATCAGATACATAAAACGGGACAGGACCGGAAAAATCAAAGCTGTCTGCGGACCGGTGATATTATTCAGCATAAATAACATAAACCCTTCGCGAACGCCTAACCCCCCGGGAGAGATTATCGCAAAATAGCCGACGAACCATGACAGGGACATTGAAGCAAGAATTGCAAAAATACTTGTGAATGCAATAGGCAACCCGGTCCCCCTGGCCAGGAAATATCCGCCGAACCCCATGAGCGCCCAACTGAACACATAAATTAACTGAATAAAAAATACCAGGGCTTTCGAGTCATGCAATGGTTGTATCTCTTTTCTCAGAAGCCTGGCTGCCAGCGCTATCAATTTATTCATCAGCAGGGAATTCCATGAGATATATGCCATGTTGAACAATAGCAACGCAACGGTCGATAGTATTACCGCGGTGGTACTCATGAAATCTGTATACATGGCCAGATAAATAAGACCGAGGTAGAGCGAAACAATGATCGAGCCGAGCATGCAGATTAAGTTGACGTAGAGAATGATCGGTTTGGAGATATTATATTTTTTCAGCCAGACCAGTTGCGCAGTATATGTCCAGACACGGCCGGGCAGATATTTTAAGAGACCGCTGGCATTTACCACGGCGATACTCTGGAGAAAATTAAGTTCACGCCTGCCAAGGTGCTTGTTGATGCAGATCTTCCAGATAAATGTTTCAAGGAGATATGAAAGGAGATAGAGAGACAAAGAAAGAAACAGATAATTAAGGTTGATGATCAATCTGAAATTCTGCAGCGACGCCCAGTTTTTTCCGACCTCCACTGAATAATAATAGCCGATCAGGAGCAGGACCAGCACTGAAGCTATTATTCTTAGGGCCTTTCGGGTAGTTAACATCCGAGCGCCTGAAGACCGTCTTTAACGCACTGCGAAACCATCCGCACTTCGTCCGGGGTGATTGACATGCCGAGTGGAAGGGTCATCACCTCGTCCGCCGCTTCTGCCGCATTTGG
>JBARHQ010000275.1:0-3097 GCA_049799315.1 Thermodesulfovibrionales bacterium
CATAGCCTTCAGCGAGGTGACGGTGGACAGCAGCCTTATCGTGATGAAGGGGGAGTGCCCTTCGCTGGGGGATGCACAGAAGATCAAGACAGACCTTGAACCATTTTTTCTGGACGTGAATATCTCCGAGACAAAGCCATCTGCTCAGGGCAGAACCCAGTTCACGATGACCGCTAAAGGAAGAAAATCATGAATATCAGGACCGACCGGAGGATATTCATCGTTGCAGGTGTCGTTGCCATCGCCTGCCTCTGCCTGGTCATGGCTGGGATGGTACGCTCGCTGAAGGTCGAAAATGCCGTACTGAAGGCCAAGAAAAAAGAGCTTGCCCTGTTAAAGGACGAGACGATCGCCCTCAAGGGCCGGGTCGATGCATCTGAGGCGCGCAAGTCGCTCACCAGGGTCGAAGGTGTTGTCCAGGCGGTCGATGAGATCGTCAAATCACTCGGGATCGCCCAGAAGGTCAAATCAGTTAAATCGCTCGGCGCCCGGGACAGGCAGTATGCAATCGAAGAAGAGGCGGAGGTCCAGTTCGAAAAAATCAGCATGAACGAGATGGTAAATATATTCTTCAGGATCGAAAATGCGCCGATGGTCCTTGCTATCAAGAAAACCACGGTCAAGACGGCCTTTGAGAACCCATCTCTGCTGAACGTCTCCTGCATAGTCAGCCTGGTGAAGCCGCTAGCATGGTCCGGAGCCGGATCACAGAACAAGCCTCCTGTCAAACCATAGCCCAGCCCTCCATGTTGGCGATAAAATATATCCTCGCGGCGCTTGCGGTCCTTGTCCTTCTCGTCATCGGTGTCTGGATAATCGCCATACCCGAGGGAACTATCCTGACCCTGATCGGGAACTCACTCAGTAACAGCACGATACAGATCGAATGCGACGGATTCAGAAAAAGTCTTTTCTTCGGGTTCAGCGCAGAGAAGATCTCGGTAAAAAAAGACGAGCGGCTCCTGATTGCCATTAATGACTTCTCCGGACAGATCGATCCTTTTTCACTCATCCGACTGAAGCTGCCATGCAACTTCTCCGGAAGCGCGGGGGGAGGCAGGCTGCAGGGTAGTGCAGAGCTTCTCGGAAAGAGCCATGAAGTCTCGGTGACTGTCGCTGATGCAGATATTGCCGCGATCCCCTTTTTTGAACTAGTCGGCATGAAGGGCAGCGGTCGCCTCTCGGTCAAAATGATTCTGAAGAATAATCAGGGAGATATCAGGTTCGACCTGAAAGAGATGCAGGTCTCCAGCGGTACGTTTGGGAGCATCTCGGTCCCTCTGAATTTTTTCCAGAGCGCGCAAGGGTCTCTGGAGATCAGCGGCAGCCGGGCAAAGGTCAACTCTTTTACAATGGATGGCCCCGGCGTCTACGCGCGCATCAGGGGAGACATAGCTGACAGCAGACTGGCCCTGACCCTGGAGATCATGCCCGAAAAAACTTTTGCTGACAAAAATCCCGTCTTTATGCTCCTGGAGAAGTACAAAGTATCGCCGGGCAGGTATAGCGTCCCTCTGACAAACCGGCTGAGTTTCTGAATGTCATTGTGTTTACAATTCATCGGAAGATCGCATAAAATAAGGTCTATCCTATGCAAAGACGACCCTCATAAGCATGCGCTATATTAAAGAAATCTCCGAATCCCCATGGGCAGTTTTAAAGAATCTCTACCAGTACCGGAACATCCTGCATCAGATGGTTCTGCGTGAGGTCAAAGGAAGATTTGCCGGATCTGTCGGCGGACTTTTCTGGCATTTTGTCCATCCGATCCTGATGGTGCTCATATATCTGGTCGTATTCGTCTACATATTCAGACTGCGTGTCGGCACCGGAGGAGGCAACGGCGCGTCTGCCGTCTATCTCATGGCAGGCATCTTTCCGTGGATCATCCTGGCTGATGGATTGTCGCGCGGGACCTCTGCCCTGATCGAAAACGCAAACCTGATCCAGAAGACATACTTCCCGACCGAGATATTGACCGCAAAGGCTGTTCTCGCGCCGTTTATTAATTTCGGCACAGCCCTGCTCCTGCTGGCGGCATTCAGAATCTTCACGGACGGCCTCTGGGGGATCCTGTTTATCCTGCCTTTCATACTTCTCCTTCAGGTATTCTTCACGATCGGCCTCGCCTTTATCTGTTCTGCCTTCTCGGTTTTTTTCAGGGACATCCTCCAGGTCGTGCAGATCATCGTAAGTATCTGGGTATATGCAACCCCTATTTTTTATGAGACATCCATGCTCCCTGCGTGGGCAGCGGATCTCATGTATATCAATCCTCTCTTCCCCTTTATTTCAATGTATCATTCCCTGTTCATCAGAGGCACTGTCGCACCCTGGCATATGCTCGGACTGTCGCTTGCCTGGACAGGGTGCTTCTATGTCATGGGTGCCTTCATATTCACCAAACTTAAGGCTGAGTTCGCTGACTGGCTATGATCGCGATCGATGTCAGGGATTTAAGGAAAATCTACCGGATATATAAGGCCCCTGTGGACCGGCTGAAGGAGATCGTTCTCAGGCGGCCTTTTCATGCTGAATTTGTTGCACTCGACACCATGTCCTTTTCTATATCACAGGGAACGACCTTCGGTATTATAGGAGAAAACGGCGCCGGGAAAAGCACACTTATGAAACTGCTTGCGCGGACGCTGAAGCCGACATCCGGCAACGTAGCAATGGTCGGCAGGGTTGCGGCACTGCTTGAGCTCGGGGCAGGGTTCAACCCTGAATTGACCGGGGACGAGAATATATATCTGAACGCGTACCTTATGGGCCTCACCAAAGATGAGATCGATGAGCGCAAACAGCGGATCATCGATTTTTCAGAGCTTGGGGACTCGATCTCCCGACCTGTCAAGACCTACTCCTCAGGCATGTACGTTCGGCTTGCCTTCTCAATAGCCACAAGTGTCAACCCGGACATACTGATTATTGATGAGGCGCTCTCTGTCGGGGACCAGCATTTCCAGAAAAAGTGTATCGACCGCATGACCCAATTCAAAAACGACGGTAAAACAATCGTCTTCTGCTCGCACAGTCTCTATCACATTCAGGAACTCTGCAAAACAACGCTCTGGATTGATCACGGATCCATGCG
>JBARHQ010000276.1:0-2987 GCA_049799315.1 Thermodesulfovibrionales bacterium
AGAAACGGCACATTACCGAGGCGTTGAACGCTACCGGATGGCGGGTAAGCGGCAAGGACGGTGCAGCGGAGATTTTAGGCCTCAATCCAAAGACGCTTGAATCGAAGATGCAAAAACTGGGCATCCAAAGGAATAAGAAAAATACCTGATATATCCGGAGACTCCTGATATATCAGAAAACAGCCCCTGGCACAATATCATTCCCCCTATCGTAGCTTTCGCTGAAGTTCCAATGATTTCAAAGTGTTAGAGAACCATTTTTTTCAACACAGGTCCTGGCACAACTTATGCTTTTTAAATCTGCGAGCTGGCATTAAAGCTTATTCCCTTTTGATGCGACAACTGCAATCCGGCTTAAGAAGACCAATGAATCACCCCGCAGCAAGCTGCGAGGTATCTAAATATTTCCCCGCCCTTGAGGGGAGGGGATGAAGGGGCGGGTGAAAAAACAATCGGAAGGTGAAAAGCGTAACCAATCACCCCCACCTAACCTCCCCCCTCAAGGTGGAGGAATTTGGGAACACCCGATGCAAAGCATCGAGGAATTCTTTTGATTAACAGGGAGGCATCCGAAATCTTATAAAAAAATAGCATGCTGTTCGTAGCGTGTTTCATTCCATATAGTGCTAATCATTCGGCACTCTAAAACCAAATTGGATGAAAGGGGATATTGATGGCGAAAAGTTTGGAGGTCCTGGAGTTTTTTGAACAAAGAACGGCGGAGGTACAGGAGGACATATTCCGGACAGGCGGCGCTTATCCGGATGAGGATGAACTCGAAGAAGAGAAGAAAACCTCCCCCGCCGACGGCGATTTCGAGCCGCTCAAAGTGTATTTAAGGGAAATGGGAACTATTCCTCTGCTGACAAGAGAAGGTGAAATCGAAACCGCCAAACTAATCGAAAAGGGACGAGTCAAATTGATGGAGATCGCCTTCTCCCTTCCGTTTGCCGTGGAAAAGATGCTTATGCTCGGAGAGGCCGTTCGAAACGGCGAGGCAGGACTCGACGACATTGTCCAAAGCAATCTCGATTCCGACCAGACACAGGAACATTTTCTGACCTGGATCGACCAGATAAGAACACGCCACCGGAGGTCGAAGCAGACTCAGACCTGCACCCCGAAACGACTGAAAGGCAGTGATAAGGCGGTCTCGGGAGGCCGGCCAAAGATGCCTGATATGGCGGGCACTCTGACTCTGAAGTGGGGCTTCATCTACTCTTTTTATGAAGAGCTGAAGGACTCTGTGAAAAAGATAGAGGAAGTCCAGAGGGAAATGAACGCCCTCGGGAAGAGGCTTAAAATAAGCGGGTTCGATGGTAACCGGGAACACTCTCAAGCTGCCGCTACCAGGAGGAAAATACCGGCCACGGATTCTCGTAACCTGAAGGCTGAAGAGCCACCGGAAAAGATCTATCGCAAATGCCAGTCTGAGATACGGCAGTGTGAAAAGGCGATGGGTATTTCCTATTCCGAAATGAAGAAGTGCAAGAGGGTCTTCGAAGAGTGCAGGGAGGAGATTTCTGAATCTAAAGGGGCAATGGTCGAGGCAAACCTCAGACTGGTGGTCAGTATCGCAAAAAAATACATGGGTAAGGGCCTCAGCTTTCCGGACCTGATTCAGGAGGGCAACATAGGGTTAATGAAGGCCGTTGACAAATTCGAATACCAGAGGGGATATAAATTCAGCACCTATGCGACCTGGTGGGTAAGACAAACGATCACGAGAGCGCTCACGGATCAATCGAGGACGATCAGGATCCCGGTGCATATGGGCGAAGTAATCGCCAAGGTTGCCAGGATCAAACAGGAACTCGACAGGGAACTCGGTAATGAGCCGCTGGAGGAGGAGATCGCAGCGAGGTTGAAGATGCCGATTCCGAAGGTGAAGACGATCCTTAATATAGCCAAGGAGCCGGTCTCCCTTGAGTCGCCGCGAGGTGAGGATCAGGACGGTCATTTGGGTGATCTGATCGAGGACAAGTCGACCCCTTCGCCCCTGGACAACGTCATCAATAATGACCTCAAAAGCAAGATAGAGAGGATACTCTGCACACTCGATCCCAAGGAGTCCAAAATCCTGAGAATGCGTTTTGGAATAGGTGAGGACAACCCCCGCACACTTGAAGAACTCGGACAGGAGTTTGAATTGACCCGGGAAAGGATAAGACAGATCGAAGTGAAAGCGATTCGAAAATTGAAACATCCCTCGCGCAGCCTCTGCCTCAGGACATTTCTTGAGACCTGAACCAGGGGCACTGAAAAGTTTGCAATGAATGTTCACCAGGAAAGGAGAAGCAAAATGAAGAATGTTGTGTTGTTATCGGCAGTAATGGTTTTTGGATTGGTCTTGTTTTCCGGCCAGACCTCTACAGGCGAAACACCAGGTGAATATCCCGACGACTCGGTTATCACTTCGGAAATTAACGCACTCATGGTCAAAGACCCGGACGCTCATAATTTCAAGATCGATGCGACGACAATAAGAGGAGATGTTGTTCTCCTGGGCTTTATAAAGAGCACGGAGGCCGAGGCACGACTTGTAGCAAGAATCAGCGAAATCAGGGGCGTGAAATCCGTGAAAAGCCTTTTGACGGTGGAAAACAAAGATAGAAAAAAGTAGCCTGAATCGAGGCTGCCGTGACCGGGCATCCGAAGAAAATAATAAGAATACCTGATATATCCGGAGACTCCTGATATATCAGAAGACCCCACCTTCCACAGTCTCATTCCCCTACTGCAGTTTACGCTGAAGTTCCAATGATTTCAAAGAGTTAGAGGTCTTTTTCATAGGGCATAAGCCCTGGCATAACTTATGCTTTTAATTAGGATGTAGTAAAAATTCAAAGAAAAAGGAGGTTGCCATGCTTTGGACGATTTTTGTGATACTCCTGATACTCTGGCTGTTGGGGGTGGTAACCAGTTATACGATGGGCGGGTTTATTCATATACTGCTGGTTATCGCAATCGTTGTGGTGTTGATCAGA
>JBARHQ010000277.1:0-15530 GCA_049799315.1 Thermodesulfovibrionales bacterium
TTGCGTTTGAGCACGACCTCACTCCTGACTGGGTCGTCATGAGGGCATTGAAACTCTATGTTGAGGGATACGAAAAAACAGGACGACTGTAAATCGCCTGCCACTCGATGAAGAAGGTGCTGAAAAAGCTTTTCAAGAGGCTGAAGAAAAGGCTTTCGTCGAATCTTCTGCCGGTTGTCATCTATTTTGGGACAAGGGTCCTTTATGCAACGATGCGGGTGACCTTCAGGGGGATGGAGATACCTGTTTCGTTTCATCAGAAAAACAGGGGGGTCATCCTGGCCTTCTGGCACAGCATGATCCTGATGGCCACCAGTTTCCCTTATCGTGGCAACGGTGCCCATGTCCTTGTCAGCAGGCACGGAGACGGAGAACTGATTGGTCGTGTCATAAAACACTGCGGGTTTTTTTTGGTGAGGGGGTCTTCGTCAAAAGGGGGGAAAGAAGCCCTGCATGAACTGGTGACCCTGATCCGGGGGAACCGGGATGTGGCAATAACCCCGGACGGCCCGCGAGGCCCTGCCGAAGAGGTCAAGCCGGGGATAGCCCAGTTGGCCCGCCTGACTGGCGCCCCGGTGATTCCTCTCGCATTCTCAGGCTCTCGGCTCAAAATACTCCGGACCTGGGACCGATTCCGTATCCCGTGGCCGTTTTCACGGGTCGTCTATGTCTGCGGCGAGCCGCTTTATTACCAGGAAGGGGAAGAGTTTGAAGACTTCAGAAAAAGGATTGAAACAGCGCTCAGGGAGATTACAGCGCAGGCTGATGCCTATTTCAGATCCTAATGAAGATAAACGTAATCATCATGCATCTTATGAAAATATAACAATAAGTTGAGCGGCTTGGCCGCTTGAACGATTGGTTGGAGCACTTCCCATGCTCTGCCATTTTGAAAGGTTGTATGAATTGACAACAGATTGCCATTGCCTTTGCTGCGTCTATGTTTTGTTTTTCAGCAAAAGTGACATTACTCCCAACGAGACCTCTTTGCGTATGTCTCATTATGCGGCCCAAGATCAACAAACTTGACCGTATCATCTGAACACATGGGGCAATCACGGCAACGAACTGTTGCATCATCGCCCTTTGCTCTGCAAGATCGGCAATAAAGATAAATTATGAGAAAATTCCTTTTGACAGGACAACTGTAGTACCCTCTGAAGCTGCCCTTCAAAGGTTCACCGAAGGCGATAGGATCCTGCATTATCATATCTGCCTTTTTTTGTATTGCCTCTTTTATTGAACTGTGTTTTTTCAGCGACCTGACAAAAGCATCACTGAACATGGCCTTCACTTAAAAACCTCGTCATAACTATGCCATTTCATCTTTCCACTTCTGATTTTTGACACTGTACTTGTAAGACTTTCTCTGAAATCAGGGTCAGCCATGATTATTTCGGTTGGGTCCTTTTCTTTTGTCCTTTTTAAGTTCAGTACAAATTGTGTAAAGACCTCAGATACCGTAGTCCTTTGTTCTTCAGCATATGTTTTAATATACTCTATCAAATCTCTGTCCAGCGTCACATTGACCTTGGCTTTAAGCATAAGTCACACCTCCGAGCTTTATACTCCTAATATACGCCTAATATGCGTTCACAGTCAAGTGTGCGCTCGATCTCGTTGCCTGGATGCGGAGAACAACTTTGTAATGCCGGAAGGCCACCAAACGTACTTGCGCGTCACAGTTCAAGAAACCAATCAATGATTTTACGGCCTATGGATCGAGCTTGTCTTTGCGATTTGTATTCCTTAAACGCTTCGAGTCTCGCGCGAGCCTCATCGTTTTCTCGTTGCGTCTGTGCGACCCATCCATCGGCACAGGAACTGCATACCAACAGATCCGCCTTTTGCCATGCATAACCCTCGAATGTCGGCCTGCGGCCACCGGGATCTGGCCTCGTGTGTTCCGAGCATGCTCCGCGATGGCACATCGGGCACAGAAGGCTAGCTGGGAGCTTGCATACATGACAAATCATCGAATAGTTTCTGACCCCTAAGTCGTTGAGATTCTGAGTTTGTTAAGACTGTTCCTGGTCTGCAACATCTACGCTCGTTTAAGCTGTCCAACGCAGTGCTCACCGGCTGGCGGAAGCGAAGCTGGAGCCAGTCCGCCGTGTAGCACTTTGTTGAGCAAGCTTCATTGCCTCTTGGCTTCCAAGACTTTGAGACTGTTGACGAAACTCTCGCCTTCAGAGACGAGAGTGCCATTCCTACTGTCAGGCGGGTATCTGTATGAGTAGTAGATGTCCACGATAGAATCAGGACTTTGGGGATGAATGCACATGACTCCGAAATTGAATAGCACTAAGAACTTCTGACCGAATAGGTTTTTGGCTTCGCTGTCTTCGTACTCCTCAATATATCTCACGCAAAAGGGCCCTATTTTGGGCTCAAGAATGTATTTTGCGCTTCTTGTCCGATAGCGAGGTGGCGTGTCTTGTGGGTTGCGCCTACTTGCGAGCCATTGTCTGAATTCGTCTGGCGTGGAAAATGTCATTTTAGTGCGGTATTCCGCCGCACCTCCGAGCATGCTCCCCATGGATGGATTCATCTTCTTGTAATAGTTGATTCTCTCTTCTTTGAACTCTTCATACCAATTATCCCCGCCTGGCGGTACAAATGAGAATCCGAAAGAACTAACTATCGGATTCCGATCCACTACGAGTGTGCCATAATCTTCGGCATTTGCCGTCTTCAGGCCAGTGGCCAACAGTAGAACGCCCACCAAGAGCAAGCGTAGCAATTCATGTCTCCTTTGCCCAACCAGTTATTATCTAGTTATAAGCCTGCATCTACATATAGATGCTTTTCCAGGGGTGTGCCCGCGATATTACCATACTTCACAAACCAGAGCCGCTTCCCTGGATTCCACCTTCCGCCTGCTGCTTTGGCTTGTGATCGCATCGGGATGTCTGAGGCTTCTATGCGCAAAGGCACAAGGGTGTCTGCAGTGTATCGCGGCGGTGGCGGCGTCCAATCGGTCCTTTCGACGATCAACTCGATCGTCTTCAGCCGCTGCCGCAAATCTGCGTCGTATCTGAAACGAACGCCCAGCAGGGCCTCTCCGTACTTTTCCACAAGATTCTTGGTCCCGCGCTGCCCTGGTTTGAGTATCAACCGCGTTTTCAATTGACTACCTCTGGAACCGGATGACAGGTTTGCTGCTGATTCTGTAGCGGCTGTGCGGTGAGAAAGGCAGAAGAAAACATACCCCTATCAAATGCATCCCCTAAAATCCTTCCAATTTCCCCTGTCACGCCACTACCTCCCAAAAGAAGTAAACGTAATATATCAAGGCGTCTCTCCCGGCGTCAATACAAATATAACCTCCCTCTTGCTCCACTCATCTTCTGCAGGCCAACTACGATATCCGCACGATCCAGACGCTGCTCGGGCATTTCGATGTGAGGACCACAATGATCTATACGCATTGCATACCGAGCAGAACCGTGAAGGAAGCGAAAAGCCCGCTGGATTTTTGATCTGCCTTCATTTTAACAGGCTACCGCCGGCCACGGTCAATAGCGCAATCCAATCGCACGGGTCAAAGAAAAATTTCGTACTGCCCGGGTATGAAGGGAGGAGGATTTACTTGGCCTTTGACCCTGGCAGCTTCCCCCGGGAGTTTCGTGCCAGAAGATCCTCAATATCTTTTTTGCTGATAGCCCCTTCCCGTACTATTGCAATCCTGTTGTCTTTCTCTACAACAATGGTTGAGGACAGTCCTCCCGGTGTCTTTCCTCCGTCGATAACGAGATCCACCCGGTCACCAAAATAGCGCATAACATCATCAGGATTATCTGCCGCAGGCATCCCGGAGATATTCGCGCTCGTTGCTGTTATCGGAAAATCGAGCGACCTTGCAAGTTCGAGGGCAATAGATGCTCCGGGAATTCTTACGGCAACACGTCCGGGCCGGCCGGCAGTAATAAAGTCCGGGAGGTCCCGTCGTGCAGGGAGCAGGAGCGTCAGCGGACCAGGCCAGAAATACCGCATGAGCAACTCCTCAACCGCGCTTATCCGGTCGGAGAGGCATTCCAGCATCCCCACTGCCCCGATGATCAGCGGCAGCGGCTTGTCATGTGGACGCTGTTTGAGTGTAAAGAGCTTTTCATGCGCCCTACGGTCATTGAATTTGACCCCCAGGCCATAGAAGGTCTCGGTCGGAAAACAGACAATACCCCCTGCAGCCAGGACCAGTGAGGCCTCGCGGAGAGTTTCACAAATATCTGTATTGTCGGACTGGATTACCTTCATCGCGGTTATGCCATTTATTCCCTTGACAGAGTATCAAGATATTAGTATATTTAGGCTATTCTGTAAAGCTTTCGGGCTTGCGGAAATCTCAGTTTACAGGGAGGCGTGATGAGTACCAGGCTTTATGTTGGGAATATTTCGTTCAAGGCAACCGAAGAGGACATGACAAAACTCTTTTCACAGGCAGGGCAGGTGGTTTCTGCAAAGCTTATCAAGGACACTGCCAGCGGCCGGCTGAGGGGGTTCGGATTCGTCGAGATGTCCTCAGCAGAAGAGGCACAAAAGGCGGTCTCGATGTTCAACGGAAAACAGTTTATGGAGAGGGCGATTGTTGTGAATGAAGCAAAACCTCAGGAGAAAAGGGAATCCAGGGGAGGATACCGCTAGCAGCGACCGGCTCGCCGCTTTGACCCCGGCGGCATCTCTTGTGTGAGACCCCTCAGATATCAGGAGCTTTTTAGGAGCATAGAACCGAACGGCAAGTCCAACTCCCGTGCAATGACCTCGCATTTTGCCTGGAAGAGAAAATGCGTTTTTTTGCGGTTGCCAAAAAGCGTTTCAAAGTTCCCCTGTCCTTTGCTTATGATGAACTCCGCCTGCTCATACTCGTCCCTGAAATCCTGAGAGGTCCATTCCAGAATCGTTCCGATGCCGTCACAGCCGTTATCAATGACCTCGCAGATGTCTGTCAAGCCTGTCTGGACCGCATCCTCCATCGTGACATCGTTCAAAACCGGGGAGCCTTTTACGACCGCTCTGACTGTCTTTCCCCTGACCGTGAGTTCCTCGATCAAAAGCCGGTCGAAGACGATTTCACCGGCATTGTCGAGAAGATAGAGGATCTCTGTAGCCGCGGTTACGGCCTCGGTGAAGGACTGGTAATCATCCACTTCGATTGATGACTCCATCGCCCGGCTGACGGATCCCTCAATATCCACGGACGCAAAGACCCCGAAGTCGATCACATTGCCTGCAATTGCGAGTCGGGCGGCGGTCTTCAGTGGGTCAGCACTCTTCCTGACTGTTTCCTTCAGGGAAGGATAGAGGCCCAGGGCGATCCCGTTATATTCCTGTTTGATCCTGCTGAACGGATCATGCCGCAGTTTCTCCCTGATCAGGCGGTGGATGAAGGTGGTCGTGTATGCCGGCGGTTTGCTGGTATCCGCGTGCTGGATCAGCGGCGCGACCGCCTTGATAATATCCTCCTGGACCTGCGGGTCGTCAGTCTGCTGCTTCAGGGCGATGACCGTCTGCCTGAGGAAGCAGGGGAAGCACTCCAATGCCGTGCGCATCAGGCCTTTATGTGGTTTTTCTGGCTTTCGAGTCTCCGGGCCTTTTCCTCGACCTCTTCATACATTTTTGCCCGGTGCGCGACGAGTTTTCTGGCTATTGCCTTGTCCTTCACCGCAATGATCTGGGCTGCCAGTATTCCCGCATTCTTTGCGCCGGCCTTTCCGATTGAGACGGTTGCAACCGGGATACCCGGAGGCATCTGAACAATACTCAGCAGCGCATCCATCCCGTTTAGCGGCGAGGCATCAAGCGGAACGCCGATAACCGGCAGGGTCGTAAAGGAGGCTATAACGCCTGGCAGATGGGCAGCCATCCCTGCCCCGGCGATGAAGACATCCACGCCGGCTTTCTCCGCGTCCTTCACCAGTTTCTGCGTCCGTTCCGGCGTCCGGTGAGCCGAAGCTATGGTCATGACATACGGGATGCCGAACCCCTCCAGGACCTTCCCTGCCTCTTCCATCACCGCGAGGTCTGAATCACTCCCCATAAGAATAAATACCTTGGGCTTCATGCAAAATCATCTCCTTGCTGTATCATTTCAATAGTATTCGCGAAACTATGGTCATGTCGTCTTCCGGTTGAGCGCCCTGCTGGCGATGTCTTTCCGGTAATGCATGCCGTCAAAATGTATCCTGCCGGCAGCCTCATATGCCCTGTCCCGTGCAGCAGCGATATCACTGCCGATCGCCGTAACGCCGAGAACCCGTCCGCCGGAAGTGACGACCTGGTCATCCTTGAAGGCAGTCCCGGCATGAAACACGTGGACTCCTTCAAGGGTGTTGGCATCGGCTATGCCGGTTATCACATCACCTTTTCTGTAGGTACCCGGATATCCTCCGGAGGAGATAACAATACAAACCGCCGGATCAGGCTTCCATTCAACGGTGATATCGGCGAGACGCTCTTCTGCTATCGCCATGGCGATATCCATGAGGTCGGTATCGAGCCGCGCCAGGACAGGCTGCGTCTCGGGGTCGCCCAGGCGGCAGTTGAACTCAAGCACATTCGGCGTCCCGTTGCTGTCGATCATCAGGCCCGCATAGAGAATCCCTTTATACGTTATCCCTTCAGCACTGAGCGCCCGTATCGTCGGCTTCATGACCTTTTCCATAACGATCTTTTCAAGCTCGGGGGTGACGACCGGGGCAGGGCTGTAGGCCCCCATCCCCCCGGTGTTCAGACCTTTATCATCATCAAATATCCGTTTGTGGTCCTGTGAGCTGACCATGGGGACGATCGATTTCCCATCGGTAAAGGCCATGAAAGAGGCCTCTTCCCCCTGTAGGCAGTCCTCGATCAGGACCCTGTTGCCGGCATCGCCGAAGGCCCTGTCCTTCATGATAATCTTGAGCGCATCCATGGCTTCAGTCATAGTCGAAGCGATAAAAACTCCCTTGCCTGCAGCAAGCCCGTCCGCCTTGATGACGATCGGGGTGCCCTTCATCTTCACATATTCTTCGGCATGGAGATAGGAGGTGAAGACCTTGTAGTCAGCGGTCGGTATCCCGTGAGACCGCATCAGGTCTTTTGAAAATACCTTGCTTGATTCGAGCTGTGCCGCGGCCTTAGTCGGGCCGAGTATCCTGCGGCCCTCTTTTTCGAAGAGGTCGACAATGCCCTTTGACAAAGGGTCTTCAGGGCCGACGATTGTCATGTCAACCCATTCATATTTGACAAAATCGAGGAGGGCCTGAAAATCGTCCTGTTTGACGTCGATGCATTCGGCGATCTCGGCAATCCCTGCATTGCCGGGACAGCAGTATATTTTGTCGACATGCCGGCTCTGGGAGAGTTTCCATACGATCGCGTGCTCCCTGCCGCCACCGCCAATGACCAGTACCTTCATCGCGCATTCACCTCATGATGTTTTTTGGATATATATTATACTTCATCTGCCCTTTAAATGCCCTTTTTCGAGCATGCTGGCGTACTGTCCGTCACCGATGATGATATGGTCGAGGACCTTTATCCCGATCATCTCCCCTGCGTTTTCGAGCCGCCCGGTGATCAGGATATCATCACGGCTCGGGGTCGGGTCTCCACTGGGATGATTATGGACAAAGATGACCGAGGCAGCAGATTCGCGGACTGCCTGAAGGAATGCCTCGCGAGGATGGATAAGCGATGACGTCAGCGTGCCTTCCGAGATCCGCACATCCTGAATCAGCCTGTTCTTCACATCCAGCAGGGCGCAGCAGAAGACCTCTTTTTTCATGCCCGACAGTCGCGGATGGAAATAATCGAAAACATCCTTGCCGTTCGAAAAGAGAGGGCCTCTTGGCACCGTTTCCTTGTAGACCCGCCTGCCGAGTTCAAGCGCGGCCCTGAGCTGGGCGGTTTTTGCCCTGCCGAGCCCCTTTATCGCGCAGATTTCGAGGGTTGACGCCTGTTCTATCTTCTTTAGGCTGCCGAAACGGCCAAGCAGTTCCATCCCGATATCAACAGCGCTTCTGCCGCTGCCGCCGGTCCTCAGTATGATTGCGATAAGGTGCGCATCGGACATATGCTCGTGTCCGTGCTTCAGCAGACGCTCCCGCGGCCTTTCCTCCTCAGGCCAGTCCTTAATGCTCTTATAGCTCATCCCCGCTCCTCCCCATGAATCAAGTGTATTCTGTCTGCAAATATAACGAAAAAACTATTTGCCCTGCAATAAATCTTTCTGATGCATGCCAGATCCTGTGTCCCTTTTGCTGTGTCGGGCCGTGCCGGATTGTTTCAGCTATTGAACAATCTGTTTGAATATGCGGCTGTACTCGTCCGAGATTCTGCTGACGGCAAAGCTCTCTGCCCTCTCCCTGCCGCCGTCCGAGAGAATCCCCCTCAGTTCGCTGTCCGAGAGGACCCTCAGGATCGCCGCGGCCAGGGCATCTTCATCACCAGGTGGCACGAGGAGTCCGTTTCTGCCTTCAAGGATGATCTCGTCCGGGCCTGAGGGACAGGAGGTCGAGACTACAGGGATGCCCAGGGCCATGGCTTCGACCAGCACATTGCCGAACCCCTCATAGAGCGACGAGAGCGTGAAGACCGTTGCCCCTGCCATGTAAGCAAAAGGGTTCTCCTGAAAGCCCGGGAACGAGACATCTGCAGCGATCCCCAGATCAGAGGCAAGTTTTTCGAGGGATGCCCTGTCTTCGCCTTCGCCGAGGATAACCAGCCGGCTGGGGGCTGACTTTTTTACCCTGACAAAGGCCCTCAGGAGGAAGGAATATCCCTTCTGTCTCGTCAGCCGCCCGGCAGAGATGATCAGGGGAATATCCTGCCTGACCGATTGAATGAACCATGGATGGTCAACTTTTTCCCTTCCGAGTTTTCTGATCTCGTCAAGATCAAAGGGGTTATAGACGACCGTAATTGCGTCGCCTCCGGCACCAAAATATTTTATGAGATCGTCTTTTATCCCCTGCGAGACAGCGATGATCCTGTTCGCCCGTGGATAGAGGAGGGTGATGACCCTGGCGGTGATGTTGCCGAACCGCTCGTTCGCAAGGTTAACAGACGGGCAGGTATGTTCACTTACCAGCACCCTTGCGCCGGTCCCCGCGAGCTTTGCAGCCAGGATTGCGGCGGCGTTTGTACTGCTCAGAAGGCTGAAGACAATGTCCGGCCGTTCCGCCCTGATGAGTCCGGAAAGGGCCAGAATTTTCCTCAGGAACCCGGCGCCGAGGCTAAGGAGATTTCTGCCGGCAGGGATCCCGAGGACCCTGAGCTGAACATTTTCCGGCAGCGGATATTCGCAGATGCCTTCGTACAGGACAAGGGTGATTGAGAATTCCGTCCTGCTGAGGCCCTTGAGGAGATTGACGAGGACACGCTCGGCGCCGCCGCCCTGCAGGCCGTGGATGACGATCATCAGGCTGATTTTTCTAGTCATCTGCTTCGCTTGCCATGCTATATCGCACCCGGATTTTATTATGGGCAAGACATTGGACTTAGTCAAGATGTAACCGATGCAATGCTTGTATGTCTCCTTTTGCAGTACAATTATAGATATACCTTCTTCACAGGAGAAAACATGCCATGCATAGATTTATTGTCGGGTCGCTTCTTTTTCTTTGTTTGCTGCCGGCGGTTTCAGCTGCACAGATGAGCCTGCCGCATCATGATCTTAAGGTCAGTTTTGATCTTGAACAGCATATGCTCATCGGCAGCTCAACGATAACGGTCACCGACCGGAAGGATGTTGCCATCGGCCTGGCCGGCCTGACAGTCAGATCCGTAACCCTGGACGGTCTTCCTCTGGTCATCAATACAGCAAACCAGGAGATCCCGCTTGGATCGTTTCATGCCGGCAATACCGTCCGCGTCGAATATACCGTGACGGCTGTCAGGCCGCCCGAGACCGACACGTCTCAGAATGCCGGGGTGGTTTCAGGAAACCTGATCGGGCCTGAGGGTATTGTCCTGACCGGAGGCTGGTATCCTTCTGTCAACGGATTGGCCTCTTTTGCGGTGACTGCATCCGTTCCCCGGGATTTTGAGGGCATATCAGAGGCAGACGAGATTGTCGTTAAGGATGTCCCCGGCGGACTCAGGGAGCTTGCGTTCCATTCCGGGCATCCCCTCGAGGGGATACACCTTGCTGCGGGCAGATATGTTGTCTCCCGGGAGACGCATAACGGCATCGATATCTATTCCTATTTCCTGCCGGAGGATTCCGGGCTGGCAAAAAACTATATTGAATACACAAAGAAATACCTCGATCTGTATGAAGGGCTCCTGGTCAAATATCCTTACAAGCGTTTTTCGATTGTCGAGAATATCCTGCCAACGGGCTATTCCATGCCGACATTCACACTCCTGGGACAGGACATTGTCAGGCTTCCCTTTATCGTCGAGACCTCTCTCGGGCATGAGATCCTCCATCAGTGGTTCGGCAATGGTGTCTATGCTGATTACCGCGCAGGCAACTGGACAGAGGGTCTGACCACGTATCTGGCCGACCATCTCTACGAGGACCGGAAGGGCTCAGGGCCTGCGTACCGGAGGCAGATGCTGACCGCATTCCAGAGCGCGGTGACCCCTGAAAAAGATTATCCTCTCTCCTCTTTTTCGGGGAGGGCTGACAGGGCATCGGCCGCGATAGGCTACAGCAAGGCAGGCATGGTCTTTCATATGCTGCGGGAACTCGTCGGGGAAGATACGTTCATGACCGCCCTCAGGAGTTTTGTTGCTGATAGTCTCTTCAGACCGGCCTCCTGGCTCACCATCCGGACTGCTTTTGAAACAGCGTCACAGCAGAAACTTGGCTGGTTCTTCACCCAGTGGATCGATGAAAAGGGGATCCCGGAGATCGAGTTTCAGAATGTGGTGATATCTTACCGGGGAGCAAAGGCGGTGGTCTTATTCGATCTCAGCCAGAAGGGGAAGGCTTTCAGGCTGCTACTCCCGGTTGTTATCAGGAGCCGGGAGGGGACCATGCGGAAGATGATCAGTGTGGAGAAGGCGATGGAGCATATTGAGATCGAGGTTGAGGGGTCGCCCGTCGAGCTGGTGATCGACGGCCAGTTCGACCTTTTCAGGAAGTTGTCCGGCAGGGAATATCCTCCGGTCCTGGCGAGGCTTATAAACGATAACCAGAGAATTGCGGTGATACCGGAGGGCAGGGAAAAGGACTTTTCCGGGGCAATTGATGTTCTGAAAAAAGAGGGCTTTCTTGTCCGGCATGAACCGGAAATAACGCATGACGACATGAAACAGGCATCGATGCTCGTTATCGGCTCAGGGAATCCCCTTGCTGCGAGAATTTTTGGCAAGCTGAAAAAGGCAGAGGGGGAATTTTCGGTGATGGTCAGGGAAAATCCTTATTCAACAGGGAACGTTATCGCCCTCCTGGATTGTGAGACACCGGAGGATATCGGGCGGTATTTCTCCCGGATCATGCATTATGGCAAATATAGTACGATTGCCTTTAAGGACGGCAGGAATATCCTTAAGGAGATCACGCCGACGGTAGAGGGACTCAGGGCAGGCCTCACTCCTGCTGTCCCGGGTGTCGAGGTCCTGCGTCTGGTTGATCTGCCGGGCATTATCGAGAAGGTCAGCAGCAAGAAGATCATATATGCCGGAGAGATCCACGACCGTTTTGAGCACCATCGCGCCCAGTTCGAGATCATCCGCGGCCTGCATAAGAAGAACGGGAAAATTGCTATCGGCATGGAGATGTTCCAGCTTCCGTTCCAGAAGGTCCTTGATGATTATATTGCAGGGACAATTGATGAGAAGGAGTTTCTGAAAAAGTCGGAGTACTTCAAGCGCTGGAGCTTTGACTATAACCTGTACCGCGAGATCCTGCTCTATGCGCGTGCATACAGGATACCGGTCGTGGCGCTGAATATCAGGAAGGAGCTCGTCTCGAAGGTCTCCAAGGCAGGTATCCTGGCCCTGACAAAGGACGAGCTTGGTGAGCTGCCTTCTGAAATGGATTTTTCGGACAATGAATACCGTCAGCGGCTGATGCAATCTTTCCAGGGACACGCGCATAATACAGACAGGAATTTCGACTTCTTTTTTCAGGCACAGGTGCTCTGGGATGAGGCCATGGCACACACCCTTGATGCGTTTATGCGGAAGAATCCGGACTATCAGGTTGTGGTCATTGCCGGCGGCGGACATATGGCGTTTGGTTCCGGCATACCCCGGCGAGCCCACAGGCTGAACGGGTTTGACTATACGATAGTCCTTAACAGCGATGAGCCGGGTGAGCAGTTATCCGACTTCATCCTGTTTTCTGAACCGGTTGCTCATCGCGCGGAGTTGCGCCTGATGGTCCAGTTTAAGGAGGAGGGGAAGAAGATGGTCGTTGTCGATTTTCCCAAGGAGAGCATCTCTGAAAAGGCCGGCCTCAAAAAAGGCGATATCGTTCTCTCTATCGACGGGGTCCCGGTGGAAGATGTCAGCGACATAAAGATCCATCTCCTCGATAAGAACAAAGGGGACAGCGTTGTGGTCAAGGTCCGCCGAAGCAGATTTCTCCTGGGAGACAAAGAATTGTTGTTCACGGTAACGCTGTGAAGCAGGCACAAGAAGACTGTTCTGAGGCCGGATGATGGAAGAACCTCAGGGAACAGGGTATGAGGAAATCCTTGCGACCTTCAACCCTGCAGACATCGCCATGATTAAATCTCTGCTCGACAGCGAAGATATTGATTATTACTTCAAAGGCGAATTCTTCAACTTCGTAGAACCCTTAATACAGCCGGCCCGTCTTATGGTCCGGCAGGACCAGGTACAGATTGCCAACGAGATATTGAGCGACCTGCAGATCTCTTACTGGATCTCGGATAAAACAGACAGCTGATTTCACCTTAATCAGGAAAATGGGGGCACGAAGCCCCCGGCGGTTTATGCAGGTTTGATCATATCCTTCAGGTCTTTTTCCGTGATCGTGATTTCCTTGTGAAATTTCTTTGCATGCTCCAGGCCGATCTGAACGAGCTCTTTTTCATCATGACTTCTGACCATAAAGCCGCATGCCGGAGCACACTCGATTTTTTTAAGTATTTCTGCCATGTTTCTCACCTCCTTTTTCTCTTTGCTTCCTCCGCAGGTAAGTTTCACGGAGATGTTTCTTTAATACAATATATTTACCACGGAAATGAAATATTGGATATCAGTTGCCGGCAGTTTTTACTGTAAGACTATCCCTACAGAGAATCAGCCGGTACACCCCATCGACTCATATCTGACCCAAGGGACTCTTTATTGCGTATTTTCTTGCAAAGCAGCATCAGTTATCCTACAATGAAAAATAATCAGGACAGGCCTCACGGCCTTTATGTTTGCCTCTCATTGAGGTCAGGAACACTATCTCATAAACCGTAAGGAGGAAGTGTATGGATCAGGAGAGAAAGATAGACGAGGATAAGCTGGCTGAAGGTCAATGTGACAGTCCCCAGTCATGCGCGTTGGAAAAAAAGAAGGGGATAAGCGAAGACTGGCTGGCCCTGTGGCTGGGTCTGTTTATTTTTGTGCTTTCTCTTGGAGTCTTCGGAGGCGCTGACATACTGGGTTGGGGAATAAGCACAAAGGAATGGACAGATTCGTCAAAGGCCACCCAGGCTGTATCGAAGAAATTTCAGACGGTAAAAGGCGAGATCACCAAGGTCGACAATCAGAAAGTCACGCTTAAAAAGGCGGATGGCAAGGAAGAAACCATTACGGTTAAAGAGGACACTTCTGCCCTTAAGGCCGGGGACAAATATGAGAAAAAAGGCATCTCAGGGCCAATTTCTCTGCTTATGACCTATCTTTTCATGCTGGTCGTCATGACTGTGGGCGCGAAATTTCTCAATGCAAATGTCGGCAAGTTTGCTGTGGGCTTTACGATCATATTCTGGCTGAGCTACCTGTGCTGGTTTTTAGGCCACTTTGCATACATAGCCGCCACTAAGGACAAGCTCGAAGCCTTCAAGATCCCCTGGTCATTAAGCCTGACTGGTGAATCCGGATTTATCATTGCGCTTATTGCCGGTCTCATCATCGGGAATTTTTTCCCAGGGTTTGCTGAAAAATTGAAGGAGGCTTCCCGTCCTGAGTTGTACATCAAGACTGCGATTGTTATTATGGGTGCCCTGCTCGGGCTGAAGGCTGCGCAGTCTTTCAGCCTTGCAAGCAACATCATGTTCAGAGGTCTTTGCGCGATTGTTGAGGCCTACCTTATATACTGGGCGGTCGTCTATTATGTTGCACGAAAGTATTTCAAGTTCAGCAGGGAATGGGCAGCCCCTCTTGCATCAGGCATTTCTATCTGCGGCGTATCAGCTGCCATAGCAACCGGCGGTGCAATACGGGCAAGGCCGGTTGTCCCGATAATGGTTTCTTCCCTTGTCGTTATCTTTGCCGTGGTTGAGATGGTCATCCTGCCTTTTGTCGCGCAATTCTACCTCTGGAGCGAGCCCCTGGTTGCGGGCGCCTGGATGGGTCTTGCGGTCAAGACTGACGGAGGCGCTGTCGCGAGCGGCGCCATGACGGATGCGCTGATCAGGGCAAAGGCCCTCGAAATGGAGGGCATCAATTATGAGTCGGGCTGGATAACCATGACCGCAACGACCGTAAAACTCTTCATCGATATCTTTATCGGTATCTGGGCTTTTATCCTTGCTGTGCTATGGTGCACAAAGATAGAGTGCAAGCCCGGGCAGAAGGCCCAACCTATAGAAATATGGCACCGGTTTCCGAAGTTCGTCATCGGTTATGTGTTGACCTTTATCATACTTCTCGTTGTCTGTTGGCCGGCGTCGCGAGCGTTAGGTCCTGTTGATCAGGAGATCAAGGGGCTGAAAAAAGAGATTACAACTTCAGAAAAACTTTTGGCAGCGGCAGACCCGAAGGCACCCGCTTCCGCAGAGTTGAACGACAAAATCAAAGGTATCAAGGAGAAAATTAAGGGACTGAATGATCGGGTAAAGGGCGAGAGGACGACGATGGAGGCAGCAAGTACGGCGACTGCCGAGAGCAATGTCTTCAGGGTCATGTTCTTTGTCTTCACCTTTTTCTCCATCGGGATCGTTTCAAACTTCAAAAAGTTGTGGGAGGAAGGCATCGGTAAACTGGCAGCCGTGTATGTCCTCTGTCTGTTCGGGTTCATAATCTGGGTAGGCCTTTTTATCTCATGGCTCTTCTTCCACGGGGTAAAACCGCCGATTGCCGGATAATAGGGCCGGCAGGCAATGAACAGCTGCAAAAATATATTTATCATATAAGGAGTCATAAAATGGCAGAACAACCGAAATTGGCCGAAGAGTTAAAAAAGATGGAATATGAACCACTGCTCCCTGTAGAGAAAAAACTGATAGGGTGGAGCATTGGCCTTGGGACCGTACTTCTTGTCGTCCTCTACTGGGTCAGCGCAACGTTCTTCCCCAGCGGACACTGAATCTGCTGCGTGGCGGGTCGGCAGTGCCCCGCCACGCACCTGAACCGGGAGGAATTGTGCATACCGATGAATACGAGATATCTCTGTCCCGGGAGCTCGGGGTCTG
>JBARHQ010000278.1:0-2665 GCA_049799315.1 Thermodesulfovibrionales bacterium
CAACTGGGATATGCAGTAGAACAGACAGGAGATTATGCGGGAGCCTAAGCCGGAGATTGAGCCGGAGATCGGGGTTCACCCTTCTTGAAATCGTCCTCGTTGTTTTTATCATTTCATTGTTTGCGGCCATGGCCCTGCCCTCGTTTTCCAACGTTGGCTCCGGGGGTCTGAAGAATGAGGCAAAGAAACTCGCCTCTCTGCTCAGATATCTGAACGACAGCTCGATCTATACCAAAAAAAGCTTTCAGCTCAATTTCGACTTCCGGGAAAAAAGAGTCTCATGGAACGGTCCTGAGGGTGAGAAATCCCAGGAACTGGGTAAGATAACAGCAGTGACCCTTGCGTCAAAAGGTGTCCTTCGCGAGGGTCAGGTGATTATTTTTTTCGGGCCCTTGGGGCTCGGTGAGAATATCGAGATCACCCTGAACAAGGGTGAGCATGAGGCAAGGGTAAGCATGAACTCATTGAGCGGCAGGGTGAAGATTACGAGCAATGACTAGAATAAATAAAGGTTTTACCCTTCTTGAGATCATGATCGCGCTGGCTATTGTCGGCGGGCTCCTTGTCACGCTTATATACTCTTTGAACTATAATCTCGGCATTGCTGAAAGACATGAGTTCGTCACCATCGCTTCCATGCTGGCAAAAAATAGACTTCTCGACCTTGAGACCACTCCCGTGAACGCAGAAGGCGATTTCCCTGAACCTCACGCCGACTATCATTTCACGGCTGAGGTGAAGAAATATTCCTTTGCAGGCATATCGCAGCTGTCGGTGACCGTCAGGCGCGATAAACAGGAGATCCGTTTTTCAAGGCTGGTCGAGGCAAGGAAATGAGCTGTGTCATCCGGAAAAATAAGGGGTTCACGCTCCTTGAAGTGCTGCTGGCGCTGCTGCTGCTCACCATTGTCCTCGGCGCCATCTACAGCACCTTTTTCCTCGCGCAGAAAGCCGTCACCGGGATCGATGAATCCCTGCTGAAGCTACAGGAAGGCAGGGTACTGCTCGACATTCTCAGCAGGGAGATCGATGCAGCGGTCTATACCAAAACCAACCTAAAGTCACTGCTGAAGATCGAGGACCGCGATATCTACGGCAAGCAGACCTCGCGCATCACCTTCACCACTCTTTCCCCTCTAAGACCTGGGCTGTCACGAATCACCTACCACATTGAAGAACATGACAGAGTGCTGACTCTCTATAAAAAAATGGACAACCCCTATAAAGAGATTTCTGAGTCCAAGACAAACGAATCAGGCCCGAATCAGCCTGTGGATCTCATAGAAGGGCTTGACTCGTTTACGGTCGAGGCCAAAGAAGGCACAAACTGGGTAAAGACATGGGACACGGCAGAGACGAAGAAAATGCCGCTTGAGATGCGCGTCACTCTCGTCTTTAGGATCAAGGACAGACCGATAACTCTCTACGAGACAATAAAGCCGAAGATCGGCAATCCGATATGAGCCCCAAAAATCCATCATTAACGCTGTTCTGCACAGAGCGACAACAGCATGTGCGCTCATTCTCGGCCCGATACTGCAGGGCCTCCGAGGTACCGGCGCAACACGCCGCTAAATCCGCTTACATGCCGTTCTCACTCTGTGCTCTCGATGTCGAGGGTGGTTCCAGGGTAGAAGAAGATACCGCAAGACAGAACAATAATCGCGGCATGGCGCTCGTGCTGACGTTGATGGTCGTTACACTCATCACGGCGATGGTGGTTGAGTTTGCCTATGGCGTCTATGTCAGCACCAGCGCCCTTCACAACTGGCAGACCTCACAGCAGCTCTCTCTTGCCGCGCGCTCGGCAACCCAATTGGCCACACGGCTCATCGTGGAACAAAAGACCCTTACACCAAACTATCCGGGCGTTTTCGAGAACTCGCAGACGATCCCGTTTGAGGAACTCGAAGGGACAATTTCCATCCGCATAGAGGACGAAAATGCACGTTTCAATATCAACACACTTGTGCCCGCCAACGGGATCGTCGATAAAGATAAAGGCGCTTATCCTTCATTCATTAGGCTATTAAATGCAGTCAATCTGAAACCCGAGATCGCAGCGAGGATCGTTGACTGGATCGACCCTGACAGTATTCCGACTATCCAGGGCGCGGAAGACGGCGCGAAAAATGGCCCACTCGACAGTATCGACGAGCTTTTGGCAATCCCAGGGATCGAGCCAGAAGCATTTGAGCGCCTACAGCCGTATGTTACAATATACACTAGCGGGCAGGTCAACATTAACTCTGCCAGCGTTCCGGTTCTTATGTCGCTGTCCGATGCAATAGACAGAAAGATGGCTGAAAACATCGCAAGGTACAGGGAGATAACGCCTTTTGAAAAGATACAGGACATATTCAAAGTGGGTACGGGGCTTGATACCGCAGGCATGTTTTTAATGAGTCACACAACGAACAGCAACACCTTCCGCATCGTGGCGACGGCTACATCCGGGGATATAAAGAGGATCATCGAAAGTGTTGTGTTCATTTCGGGATCATCGAGAACAGTTCTGTACTGGAAGGAATACTAGAGGCATGAGACCGGCTGTTTTATTTGATCTGGGGCAGGACGCTCTCTCGGTCTACACGCTTGACCGTGACAAAAAGGCAGTCCTGAACAAACAGACAGTCGCGATCTCCGGCCAGAGGATGTTTCCTGA
>JBARHQ010000279.1:0-3490 GCA_049799315.1 Thermodesulfovibrionales bacterium
GAACCTTGCGAAAATATTACTCGAGTTGAAAGAATATCCGCAGGCCCTGGACGTTATCGACCGTATGCCGCCTGATGACAGGGACCCTGATAGGCTTTGCCTGGCTGGCTATTGCAAGGAAGGTCTGCGTCTCTATGAGGAAGCCGCCGAACTTGCCGTCCGGGCACTTTCTCTTTTGCCTGGCCATGCACCGGCAATAAATCTCCAGGGAGTAATTGCCTTTAGAAAGGATGACCGTGCTACAGCTGAGGCGCTCTTCCGGAAAGCTATTGAATCTGATCCGGGCTATGGAGAACCCTATACAAATATCGGTATTCTGCGCTGGTCAGATGGAGACCATCAGGCTGCTCTCGACTTCCTTGAAAAAGGGTTTATCCTGGCGCCGTTCTCGCCTGATGCTGCGTCACTGTATTACACGACTGCGGTAACAGCTGAATCGTTTGACCGCGCTGAAAAGGTATTCCGGGAGACTCGCTCACTATATCCCGATCTTCGAAGAATATTTTTTCTTCTGACAGACCTTTGTCTTAGACAGGAAAAGTATGATGAAGCTATTTTGCTTGCTCAGGAGGCGATGATTACTTTTGACATTGATGGCGGATTACTTGCTGCAGCGCTTGATATCAGAACGAAGATCGGCCCCAAAGAGATATTGTCCTCAAGAAACAGATCGGAAACTATTTCCGTATGCATGATCGTCAGGAATGAAGAAGCCTATCTGCCGCGCTGTCTCATGAGTATTGATAATCTGGCTGACGAAATCATTATTGTCGATACCGGTTCTACGGACAGTACAAAAGATATCGCCCAGGCCTTCGGCGCAAAGGTTTTTGATTTTCCCTGGACAGGCGACTTTTCTGAGGCGCGGAATGTATCCCTCGAAAAGGCCGCAGGAGGCTGGATAGTTATATTGGATGCCGATGAGGTGATCTCCCCCAAAGACCATATTCCCCTGAGAAAGCTTATCAGTTCAACGAGGAACGTACCTGCTGCATACGCTGTAACGACCCGCAATTATATAGCAGCGATGAACATCACGGGCTGGACAGTTAACGACGGGGGATATCCGGCTGAGGAATCTGGCAGCGGCTGGAATCCGAGCATCAAGACCCGCTTTTTTACGAATGATCCCCGAATCAGGTTCGAGAGCCGCGTCCACGAACTTGTCGAACAGTCACTTGCCCGACTGGGCATCACTCCTGAGCCCTGTGACATTCCTGTCCATCATTACGGGAAACTCAGGGAGGACAAGGTGATGACAAAGGGAGAGGATTATTTCCTTCTCGGAAGGGAAAAGCTAAGGGAAACGAATGATTCCAAGGCCTTGTTCGAACTCGCTGTTCAGGCCGGCGAACTCGATCGTTTCGATGACGCTATCGACCTGTGGGAGCAGTTTATGAGTCTGCGTGACCTGCCGCAGGAACTTGTTCTCAGGGCATACATCAATCTGGGGTATGCTTTAGTCCAGAGCGGCAGCTTTGATAAAGCTTTTGCTGTCTCCAGAAAAGCGATAGAGCTTGCGCCAGATTCTCCGGGTGCTGTTATGAACTATTCTCTATCGGAACTGTGGCGGGGCGATCTTCAAAAAGCTGTTCCCCTGCTTGAGAAATTATTAAAATCCATACCCGATTATCCGCCCGCAATAGGTATGCTTGCGGTTGCATCACTCATTTCAGGTCAGACCGGTTCCACCCGACGTATTTTCGAACAATTAAAAGCACAAGGGTTTCTTTGTGAGCCCTATCTGCGGCACCATGTGCAGAAACTCATTGAAGCAGACAGGGTTGACCGTGCAATCGTGGTCCTGGAGAGCACCGTTGCGGCCGGTCTAGGGTCAACAGGACTGGACACCTTGCTGGAAGAATGCCGGAAACGTTCTGCGGATTGATCACCGGGAAAAAAGAACAGACGGGGCTGATAACCAGGATTATATGAATGAGACTATAAAAAAATTGCTTTCAAAGGGTCTTGCTCTACACCGCAGAGGAGATTTTAAACAGGCTGAGGCTGTCTATTGCGAAGTCCTTGTCCATGACTCCAGCCAGACGGATGCGCTCTACCTTCTCGGGATGTTGGCTCTGCAGCGTGCGGACAATGGAGGTGCCGTGGACTTTATTTCAAGAGCGGTTCAGGGGAATTGTACTATCCCGGAATACCGTGCAAACCTCGCAATCGCCCTGCAGAATCTTGGCAGGGATGAGGAATGTGTTGTCCACTGTCGTGAAGCGCTTGCCCTCAGGCCGGACCAGTTTTCTGTCTTCAATACGTTGGGCAATGCCCTTATGGCACTCGGAAAACGTGACGAGGCGGTGGAGTGCTTTCAGAAAGCCACCACACTTAACCCGGACAGCGGTGAGATCAATTATAATCTCGCCAATGCTCTGAGAATCTCAGGGAGACTCGAGGAGGCAGCCCGGATTTATCGTGTTGTGATAAAACTGCAACCGGACCATGCTGTGGCCTTGTATAACCTCGGCAATGTCCAGAGAAAGTTGTCTCAGCATATCAATGCGCGGGACAGCTATCTCTCTGCGCTGGCCTTGAGGCCGGATTATGCGGATGCAATGTGCGGCCTGGCCGATATGCTCCACAAACTCGAGGAGTACGACGAAGCAGAAAAATATTACCGAACTGTTATATCCATGAAGCCGGATATAGCCTCTGCATATAACGGACTTGGGAATACCCTTCGTTTGCTGGGCAAAATGAATGAGGCATTGGATAGCTATCGCAAGGCACTGGTTGTCCAACCGGAATTCCCGGAATTTTACTGCAATATCAGCAATGTGCTTTTTGACATGGGACTGATCGATGAGGCCATTGAAAGCTGCGAGAGAGCGGTCGCAATACGACATGATTTTCCGGAGGCCCATTGGAATATGGGTCCCCCTCTTCTGGCAAAAGGCGATTTTGCCATGGGATGGCCTAAATACGAATACAGATTCTTAATAAAAGATGCTGCAGTGACCTCCTTCCTTTCTCCTGACTGGGACGGGTCTTCTCTTAAAGGGAAAACGCTTCTTGTTTATGCCGAGCAAGGAGTTGGCGACGAGATCATGTTTGCCTCGTGTCTGACTGAGGTGATCAATGCAGCGGCTACATGTATTGTCGAATGCGATGCCCGTCTTGTCCCGCTTTTTGCCCGATCTTTTCCAAAGGCATTTATGATCGTGCGGGGGAGAGGTGCCAGCCAGTACCCCAAAGAATTGCCCACGCCTGACTTTAAGATAGCTATTGGCAGTCTGCCACGATTTTTCCGCTCATCTTTTGAGAGGTTTTCCCAACAGCAACAGTATCTGACAGCAGATCCCTCAGCAGTAAGTCGTTGGAAAAAGCGGTTCAATTTACTGGGTACCGGGTTGAAGATAGGTATTTCATGGCGTGGCGGGAAAGTAGCTGTCGTACGCCGCACGCGCTCGACTACCCTCGATCAGTGGAGGGAATTATTGTCCATGCATGATGTCTGTTTTATCAATCTTCAGTATGGCGA
>JBARHQ010000280.1:0-2915 GCA_049799315.1 Thermodesulfovibrionales bacterium
TAGTGTCATTGCTACTGCTATTGCCTGTTCGAAGGGTTTAACCCTGATTATCAATTGGCTCCATTGAGTGACATACGTAACTTTTGGGGAAAGCTGAGAGTTCGGCCGTTGACAAGGGACAGAATGATGCAGATCGCTGGTAATGCTGTGCTGGCTGCGATGAGCCGGAAGATGCCGTAAATCATAAATCGAAAATCGTCAATTGCAGTTGGTGGATAGCCAAACACCCTGAACCCCCAATTCTTCTACGGTGTACTGCTCCACGCCTTGTGCCTTGAACCTTTTATACCAGTTCGCATTCAATATACAATTAATCATCCAGCTAAACAAGCAAATTGATTCCACCTGTTTTGGGTTTTCCATGAGGGTCTTCAGAGACATCATCAGTTGGTCTTCTACGGCATCAAGAGAGGCGAAGTATCTGTTGAGAAACCACTTTTCACGTATCTCGTCCCAAAGATGTTCTACGGGGTTCAGTTCCGGGCTGTATGGGGGAATCCAATGCAGTGTGATGTTCTGGGGAACATTGAGGTCCTTCGCGGTATGCCAGCCCGCTCTGTCAAGAATCAGCACGATATGTTCGTTGGCATGATTCTCTGAGAGTTCCTGAAGGAACAATGACATTGACTCTGCATTCACATCGGGCAGGATAAGCGCATCAAGATCTCCGTCGAAGGGGCAAACGGCGGCATAAGCATACGTGTATTCCCGTACGATCTGAAAAGGGACAATAGGGCGGATTCCCAGTGGTGCCCAACATCGCCGGACATCGTTGATCCTCCCAAATCGAGCTTCATCCATGAACATGATCTTTATTGCCGGGTGGTCTTTGCCTGCATCGAAGGCTTCACTTATGAGTTTTTTTTAACTCCTCCTGCAGGACAGGATTGCTTTTAGGGTGTTTCTTTCCTGGAGATACTCTTCTCCACCCATGCCTTTTCAATAGGCGATATATGGTGGATTTCGGTATTGTTGCTCCAATGAGGGCTTCAAAAGCCTCTTTTATCTCCCGAATCTCTACGATACCTCCTTGCGGAGCTTTTTCCCTAAAAGGGCAGAGAAACTCTTCCTCTTCTTCAGCGGTCATATATGCATTGTTTCTTCCCCCAGGAGGTTTCTTATTCGTAAAGATGTTCAGGCCCTCCTTCATCCACCTATGCCATAAAAGATAGATGGTCTGAAGACGATAATTGAGGGCTTGGGCTACCTGAGGGCCTGACATATGAAGCTTTTCTCTTAGCCAGAGCGCCTCTGCCTGCCTCCATTCTCTTATGTTGGTAATTCTTTTCTGCTCTTCGATGAGTGCTGCCAATACTTCTTCATTGTTTGCAACTCGTCGTTGCTTTGCCATGATGACCCCTCCTTATACGGTAAGATAATGGTCATCAACTATTATATAATACTATATTATTGAATGCAACTTGGTATGAAATATCTGGGATAAAGGTCAGTCTTCGGATATCGGTATTGCCCGGCTACAAACGACGGGAGATAATTCATGACCGTGCATTATTTGCGCTGTAATTACTTTTTGAAACAGAGCACTTCCTGAACAAAACAAAAAGCAATAATTATAGTCAACTATAAAGAACTCATTTCAATTTCAAACACTTTATTGATAAGTCCGGAGGTTGCAGCGTGATATCTCGGGGGATCACTTTGAATTAACTCATCAAAGCAACTTTTTAGCATCAGGAAGGGCTACGCTCTGCTACAAGTCAAGCATTGGGCATATCATGAAGAGCTACGGATTACAGATAGAAATATAGCCCGCGAGGAAACAATATCCGGTTTTGTTCCTCGGCGTAGGTCAGCGAACCTTCCTTACAGTCAATTTTTCACTGACAGACAAAATTGGCTGCGTCATTTACTTCGGCCCCGGCGAGAGGGGTCTTTATCGGTTTCGCAATCAGCGGATACGGACACTGGGGACGGGTTCGGAGCACCTTGCCGGTATTGTCCACCTGGGACCCGATAATTGCCCCGGGAGCCTTCCCGCTCTCCACCCAATCCATAAGAGGTTTGACCCACATATTGTAATTGTTCCTGTCATAGCAACCAGGTCCGCCGCCGCAATGGTCAACCCCGGGGACCAGGTAGTACCTGAAAAAGTCGGATACATCTCCCATCCTGGTTTTCACACCCTTGTAATATTCAAGCGATTGCAGGGTTGGGATTACCGGATCTGCTCCCCCATGCCACATGATGATCTTCGCGCCGTGGTACTTCACTCCCCACAGGTTGGGATCCGTGGCATCGAGGATGTCCATGATGCCTGATGCTGCAACCCTTGCGGGGTCGATATCGAAATTAAATGACATCCAGTTCCACGATGGGCCTGGCGGCGGATTGAAGGCCATATACTTGAAATAGTCCCATGCGCGGCCGCCAAAGGATGGGTACACAGGAACGATGGGAACTGAACCACCTCCGAGAAGGGCTACTGTAAGCTTTGCGCCTCGGGAATCTACGGGCGGGTTATTAATCCGTACTAGCGTTTTTACCTGTTCATTGGTGAAGCAATTTGACGCATCCACATCACTGGCGCACATGGGAAGAGCAGCTTTAAGACCGGCTTCGCTGTAAATAAATGTGCATTTCTCCGGATCAGCGATAATGCCGTCCTCGAGACCATCCAGACCATCACATTGGGCATAAAGCGTTTTGCGGTACGTATCGCCTTTGGCGACTCCGTAGTTTCTGTAGGCTGTCGGGTCTGACGCAAGCGAGTTTGGAATAAGGGCGGCCGGGTCGTGTACTGCGTGCCCTATAGTCATATTGGCGGTAGAAGTGTAAAGCGTCGGGGGAACCACACCTATCTGATTCTGGTTGTTCCAGACAGGCCGCAGGCTGAAGTAGCTGGTCAAGGGGGCGCCTATAACGTACCCATCGTAAACATCCGGATATCGTTGCGC
>JBARHQ010000281.1:0-15213 GCA_049799315.1 Thermodesulfovibrionales bacterium
GTCAATAAGTATGAATATATAAACGATTTTCTCTATTTTGTTGTACGCCCTGAGAGCAGGGGGGGCAAAGAGGTCCTGATCATGTGTTCCGGCGTGAATTTAACCAGATTTTCGCCCATCACCAAAAACAGGTATGGTATTGGCGGAAATCCTATTCTGAGCGGACTTCAGCTTGTAAAGTACGATCTCTGTTCGCTCGCCCTTTCAAAGGGTGCGATCCCAAAGGATATCTGGGGGTATCATTGTGATGGCATTGCCCCGACACAGGAGGCCTGGTATGCGGAGCCCTTGCAGATAGAAAATGCCGATAATCTATCGCCTGAGGAAATTATCAACTTTGGAATCAGAAATCTATTGCAAAGGGTGGTCACCTGCACGCGGCTCAGCTATGAGATCCCGGAGACTATCCCCTCACCGGCAGAACTACAGGTTTATCTGGAAGAAATGTGCAGGGCAATGTCTCAGGCCGCCTGAAATTCTGACCGTGTGGCAAGCTTGACAATCTCGTAAAAAGTCGTCATTCCCGCGAATGCGGGAATCCATGGGCTGCAACTTTTTGAAAAGAATGGATTCCCGGTTAAGGCCTTCGGGAATGACAGCCTTGAAAAGGACTTTTAACGAAGCCACCAATCCTAACAGCTTTTTTTCAGCTGCTCGTACATTCTGGCGTTTTCGATCGCAATGCCGCCCTGTTCGGCCATGGCAACTGCTACGTTGATCTCGTCCTGACTGAAATTGCGATAGGTATCGGTCAGAAGCCGCATAATCCCGATGATCTTCTGTCTTACGACAATCGGTATGACGAGCATGCTCCTGATCCCTTCCTCTCGCGCCTCATCCTGATAAGTAACACGCGGATCAGTAGTGGCGTCAAAGATGGCCACGGGTTTTCCGTCAAGCGCGACAGAGATGCTGTGCTCGGCTTCGATGGGCCCTCTGTTCAGGTATTTTTCACTCAGTCCGTATGACGCGGCGAGCACGAGCTTTTTTCCTGTCTCATCCAGCAGGCGTATCGTTGCGGCCCTGGTCGCCATGATCTCCGGGATCTTTCTGATGATCGTGTCGAGGACTTCACGACTGTCGAGGGTGGAGCTGATGACCTTCGAGACCTCCTGGATCGCCTGAAGATACCGGACCTCCCGGTACTGTTTTTCGTACATGCGCGCATTTTCGATTGCCGTGCCGCACTGCTTGGCCAGTGAGGCCGCAAAGTCTATCTCTTCCTGCGTGAAGTCTCTTGGATGGCCGGTCAGCAGCCGCAGGACACCGATGACCTTGCCCCGGGCAATGATCGGTAGAGTGAGCATGCTCCTGATACCCTCTTCCTCAGCTTCTTTTTTATATCTGATCCTCGGGTCTGTTGCCGCATCGTTGATCGCGACAGGGCTTTCCCTCAGCGCTTCTCTGATATTCTCTTCAGTATCGACCGGACCCTTGTTGAGATATTTGGCACTCAGTCCGGAAGCGGCAACAAGCTTCAATTCTTTGCCTGCATCGTCCAGCAACCGTATGGTTGAGCCCTTGAGGTTCAGGACCTCAGGGATTTTTTTGACGATCAGGTCGAGGACCTCTTTGACATTCAGGGTCGAGCTGACAGCATCGGTCACCTCCTGAAAAACGTTCAGGTATTCCTTTTCCCGTGACACCGATTTTTCGAATATCCGCGCGTTCATGATGGCTATGGCTGCCTGCTCTGCAATGGCGGCAACAAATTTCAGGTCCTCGTCAGAATACGAGACCGGTTCGGCAGTATACATCCTGAGTACGCCGATAACCTCCTCCCTGAAACGCAGCGGGATCGAAAGGATGCTTCGTATCCCTTCTTTTTCAGCCTCTTTGCGGTAGCGGGCATTTTTGTCCGCAGTTATGTCATATATTGACACCGGCTTGCCGGCAAGCGCGTCGTCGATGCTTGCATCGTAGTCAACCGGCCCTTTATCGGCGTATCCCCTGCTCAGTCCGTGGTAGGCTGCCAGTTCAAGCTGGTTTGTTTCTTTGTTGAGAAGTCTGAGAAGGCTGGCCTTCACATTCATGACTTTAACGACATTTGTCACGATAAGCTTCAGGACTTCATCGAGAGAGAGGCTGGTGCTGATTGCCTTGCAGATGACCTGATAGCTTTCGAGGTATATCTTTTTTGAGAATATTTTCTCGGCACAGGCAGGGCACATCGAGTGGGTAAAGTCCCCGAAGCCTTCCCCGGTGAGGAAGGTCTCGAGCTGGTTCCATTCGTCGCTGTCGTTGCGAATTTTCTTGCACCAGCCGCAGATCGGAATCAGCCTCTCGATCTTCTCATGCCTGATCTGGAAGAGCCGCAGCCCTTTAAAATCAGCGACATTTCTGAAGGCAATAACGATGCCCCTGAGCTTCCCCTCGGCATAAAACGGTGCGATATGTTCTTCGACCAGGATCGTTCCCCCGGCCTTTGTGGTCAGAAAGAGGTTTCTCCTTATGAGGGCAGTCCCCTCGGAGATGCGAGTAAAAGGGCAGTCTGTATCGCAGATGACATGACCACTTTCACCCTCATGTTTCAGGAGATTGCCGGAGCAGTTTTTCCCCGTCATCTCGTCAGCCGTGAAGCCGGTGATTGTTTCGGCTCCTTTGCTCCAGAACTCGATCAGGCGGTCGTTGTTGATGACGTATAGCCCGTCAGGAATGCTGTTGAGTATCTGGAGATATAATTTTGATTTTTTATCGAACATCGGGTTCCTTGTACGAAAAAATGAATAAATTACAAGCAAACCTATTATAATGGAAGGCGAGCGCTTAATAAAGGTTATCGGCTATGGATTTTCATCTTTACGCACAACTAAAGGAGACCGCCCTGCAGACAGCCTGCCGGATCGGCAATCCCTTATTCTATGAGCGGCATGATAAGGAGCTTCTCATATCGTCTGCTTTTTTTGAATCGAGCAGTGTTATATCCCGGTGCCTGCAGTTTCTTGATGAATCGAAGCTCCACCCTGCTCATGGTATCCTGCATTGTGAAAAGGTCGCCCGTGAGGCAGGGGCAATCCTCCTCATAGAGAGGCTGGAGAGGGGGCTTGAGGATACGGACAGGGACGCGTTGCTGCTCTCTGTCCAGATCGCGGGCCTCTTCCATGATATCAGGAGGAGTGAGGCCGATCATCCGATAGCGGGAAGTCGTGAGGCCGAGCGGATTCTCCGGGACTTTGACATGAGGGATCGTTACAAACAGTATATCGTTGCAGCAATCAGAAATCATGAGGCCTTTAAAAAAGTGCTCAGTTCAGCAGATGAACCGGCCCGGTTGGTGAGTGATTGCCTTTATGATGCCGACAAGTTCAGGTGGGGACCTGATAATTTTACGAAGACGCTCTGGCTGATTACCGAATCCTTCAATATACCGCTCAAGAGGCTTTATCAGGATTTTGAGGAGAAACTGGAGGGCATCGGCAGGATCAGTGAGACCTTCAGGACAGATACGGGGCGGAGATACGGACCGGAGTTTATAGAAATGGGCTTAAGGATCGGAAATGAAATCTACCGGGAAATGTGTTCCATAATGGAGTTATCATAATATGCTACTGATTACAGACCTGAAGGGTTTGCAACAGCGCTTTACGAACAGCATCATTACGCTGGGGAATTTTGACGGCCTTCACCTCGGGCATCAGGAGCTGATCAGGATGGTGATAAGCCGGGCAAAGGAGACAGGTGCCGTGAGTATGGTCGTCACCTTCAGGCCGCATCCGCTGAAGATCCTTTGTCCTGAAAAATGCCCGCCCCTGATAAGCATCTATGAAGAAAAGATAAAGCTGATGGAGGATCTGGGGATTGACGTCCTGGTCAAGATACCCTTTACCCTTGAGTTTGCGGGTATGACACCGGAGGCTTTTGTGAGAGAGGTACTCTGCGGCATGCTCGGCGCCAGGGAGATTTTTGTTGGCGCAAACTACCGGTTCGGCAAGGAGAGGAAAGGGACGGTCCAGATCCTGCGCGATCTGGGCAGGGAATGCGGGTTTGTGGTGAAGGAGGTCGGGCAGATATCCCTGGGCGGTGAGGTGATCAGCAGCACAAAGATCAGGTGCCTTCTGAAAGATGGTGAGGTTGATCAGGCATCACGCCTGCTCGGAAGGGCTTACGCGATCACCGGGGTTGTCGTCAGGGGAGACGGCAGAGGCAGAACGCTTGGGTTCCCTACGGCCAATATCGCGCCCAAGCATGCGATCATCCCTGCCCACGGTGTCTATGCGGTGAGGCTCTTTGTGAGGGACCGGTTTTATGACGGTATTGCAAATATCGGCATCCGGCCGACGTTCAGCAAGGAGACGCTGTCGATCGAGGCATATCTCTTTGCCTTTGACGAGGACATTTACGGTGAAGAGATATCTGTCTATTTTCTGGAAAAGATCAGGGATGAGAAGAAGTTCGGCTGCGTTGCGGACCTGGTTTCCCAGATACGGGATGACATAGAGATCGCGAAACAGATTCTTAAAAAAAATTCAGAAAAAAAGTAGCAAAAGCAGTTAAGACATGTTATCATAAAATCGTAGGCGGATACCCTCCAAAGATCCCCATTTTTGAACATCCGCCTACATCCCCAAGGGGCAGGCCTTTCCCCGATCCCCAGGCCTGCCCCTTACTTTTGCCTTCTTCCCCAAAGATTCCGGGCAAGCCGGAATGACAGACGAGCGGCAAATGTGTCGACTTCATGGACAGACACTAAGCAGGGAGTCATGTCCTTTTGCCTGTCTTGTGCTAACTGATGGACATATTATTTATGCAGGGGTGACCGTGGTCCAGGGAACATTCGATGCTTGGATAGGTGTTCGCAGAAGCGTTTGTCGTTTTGATGGCTGGACAAATATATGGAGCCATATGCCGGAAAATTATTCCTTCCGACCGGTTCCGGCAGAGCCCCCACGAGAAGCCCATGCCATCAGAACCTATGGCTCCAGGATATTAAGAGCGATATCCGGTTCCGGGAAGAGGAAGAGCATTTGTTAAATATGGGTGCTTTGGCCGTTGCTTCAGGCTTCCTCCCGCAAGAGGCATGCACACCACAAGCGGCTCCCGCTCCCTGACCTACAGGTTGATCCTCTTTCTTTCCCGGATCCAGAGTACCGCAACCTTCTCTATCTCTTAATTTCATTTTATCTCGATATTTGACTCAGGTCAAGCCAAATACTGGGCCAAATACTGGGCCAAATACTGGTGACAACGGCCAAATACTGATGAGGTCGAAAGTAGAGCGAAATCGCTGTTTACTCTGTCATTCCGGCTTGTCCGGAATCTTTCCGGAAGGATTCCCCCGATCCCTGACAAGGTGGTCTTTGCCATGGGGTACTGATTTGATGCTATGGTTATAAAACGGTCCACTGCTGGGGGAGAAAGAGCTTTTCATAGGTCATAAGCGCGAAGCTGTCGGTCATTCCGGCGATAAAGTCGCAGACCATGCGGTTTCTGTTCAGTTTTTTTTCAGAAGGGATGTCCCCGGATATCTCGCCGATATGTTCAAGGTAATAGGTATAGAGGTCCTTCAGGATTTTCTGCGCCTTTCTGAACTCCCTGATGATTACCGGACTTTCATAAACATGCGCGTAGAGGAAATCCCTGAGTACGTAAGTCGCCTCTGAAAGGTCGTCGCTCATCCGTAGTTCAACAAGGCCTGTCCTGAGTGTGCTGTAGATAAGGTCTTTTACCATCGTATCGATCCGCTTCGCATGAGTCGTGCCCAGACGTTTTGCCGCCATTTTCGGAATATCGGACTCCCTGATCACTTCCGCACGGAGGGCATCATCGAGGTCATGGTTTACATAGGCGATAAGATCAGAGACGCGCACGACCTGACCTTCAAGGGTTGCAGCACGTTCTGTCTTCTTGTCAGGAATGATCAGCCCTTTGCCTTTTGAATGTTTAACAATGCCATTTCTCACCTCGTAGGTCAGATTCAGACCCTGGCCGTTCCTCTCGAGAAATTCGACAACGCGCAGGCTCTGTTTGTAATGGTCAAAACCGCCCGGATGGATTTCCCTCAGGATCATCTCTCCTGCATGGCCGAACGGTGTATGGCCGAGGTCATGGCCCAGGGCGATGGCCTCGGTGAGGTCTTCGTTCAGCCGGAGGGCCCGTGCTATTGTTCGGGCGATTTGTGCCACCTCGAGCACGTGGGTGAGCCGGGTGCGGTAATGGTCTCCCTGCGGTGCGAGGAAGACCTGTGTCTTGTGTTTCAGCCTCCGGAAGGCCTTGGCGTGGATGATTCTGTCGCGGTCGCGCTGAAAAGCGGTGCGTATGTCGCCTTCATCTTCGGGAATTGCCCGGCCCTTGCTCATGGAGTTGAGGCAGGCAGCCGGATGAAGATATTTTGCCTCAATCTCTTCGGTCTGCTCCCGTATGGTCAGCATTATTTTATAGCGGACTCGTTGTCCTAATGTTGCCGCTGAACGGTATTCCCATCGTTCTCTTCTCCTGCCTTTTTCTTAATCAGGTGCAGTTCGTCCTCAAGGGAGATCCTTTCATGCCGCAGTGCCTGGATCTGTGTGCTGGTATGATTAAGCTCTTCAGACTGCTTTTCTATTGTATCGCGCAAAACGTATATATAATAGCCTTCAATCCCGACCACGACAATGAGTGCGCAGACCAGCAAAACCCAGAGGACTGCCTGCTTTGTGGTCCTGGTCTGCATCGTCGTGAGCCATTTACCCATTGCTGTCTCCCAAGAAACTACGAATAGCGTGTGACGGTAAACCGGTAGATCTCTACTGCTTCAGCAGGCAGTATGCCGGCCTTCATCCTGGTTATCCTTATCTGATCCGCGACGGTATCAACCCCTTCGAGGTCAGGCAAAAGCAGTCCCCGCCTATGTCCATTCTGCAAGATGATGCCGTATCTCTTTGGGTCGAGTTCGTGTGTGTCGGGCACCCTTTCCGGGGTTGAAAGTATGTCGACGGAATAGACCAGGTTATCCAGTTCGTCAGGATCGACCGGACTGAAACGAGGATCGCGGCTTGCTGCTGAAATGGCATTGGCAATGGTCTCCTGGGCTATGCTGCCGGTGCAGGGGGAAAAAGTCCCGATGCAGCCCCGCAACTCGCCGTTTTTTTTAAGGGACACAAAGGCTCCGGCCTTCTTAAGATACTCAGGCGGCAGATCTTCGGGTGGTGTCATGACCGTTCCCTGCCTCACAAATTCCTCAACAGCCTGCTTTGCAATCTCAACGAGCCGGTGCACTACTTGTCCCTCCGGAGTGAATAGGCAGCGATGGCGAGCAGAGCCTGTTTCGCCGCAGAATCAGGGAACACAGAGAGCCGCTCCTGTGCCTCCGTAACCAGGGCTGACGCCTTTTCAAAGGAAGCCTCTATTGACCGGTATTGCTTGAGGAGAAGGAGGATACGCCCGATGCCCTTCTCGGAAAAATCTTCTCTGATGATCTCTTTTATTTCGTTGACCTCATGATCTCCGGCCGCATGAATCAGGTGGAGAAGCGGGAGGGTTACCTTCCCTTCTTCAAGGTCCTTGCCGAGCTTTTTGCCGAGTTCGCCCTCATTCGCCATATAGTCGAGGATATCGTCCGCCATCTGGAAGACAATACCGGTCTTCATCCCGAAATCAGCAAGGGCATTTTCTTTGTCTTCCGGAAGATTCCCCAGGATGGCACCGACCCTGCACGCGGCAGAGATCAGTGCCCCGGTCTTTGCGGCAATGATCTCCATATATTCTTCCTCGGTGATATCGACATCGCCGATGCGGTTTAACTGAAGGAGTTCACCCTCGGTCATCCTTGTAGTCGCTGCAGAGAGTGATTCCATAATCCTCTGATTTTTCAGCAAAACAGCTGCCCTGAGCGCATTTGAGTAAAGAAAATCCCCGACCAGGACGACAACCTGATTACCCCAAATGGAGTTGGCGGTCGGCTTTCCTCTTCTGACATCCGCCATGTCGACCACATCGTCGTGAAGGAGCGAGGCAGTGTGGATGGACTCTATGATCCCGGCGATCTCAATATCAGCGTTTCCCTGGTAGCCTGCGAGATCAGCGCACAGGAGATGAAAGAGCGGCCTCAGTCTTTTTCCGCCGCTTGAAATGATATGGTTCCCGATCAGGGGGATGATTGAAGCCCTGTTGCTGAAGAGTTCCATGATCTTCTGCTCAACGAGCCTGATTCTCTGTTCATACAGGTCGAAAACCTGCTGCAGTTGCATGGTTTGAGCTGAGGCCTGCGTCTGCTTTGCTGTCACGCGAGTGGCCCTGTCATTGACTGATTCATGGTTTGACCTCTATCCTGAGCCTGCTTATGTCCGCAGAAGGGTCTGCCAGCTTCTTAAGGTCAGAAGGTCTGAATATCCCCTTTTCAGTGATGATTGCCGTGACATATTTCGCGGGGGTGACATCGAACGCTAGATTTCTCACCTTGACCCCCTCAGGGGCAATCCTACAGGTCCCGAAGATATGCGTCACCTCTTCGGGGCTTCGCTCCTCAATCGGGATCAGATCCCCTGAGGGGATCGAAAAGTCGATGCTGCTCATTGGTGCTGCCACATAGAAGGGGATGCCGTGTTCTTTGCAGAGGACTGCGACTGAATAGGTGCCGATCTTGTTGGCAACGTCGCCGTTCAGGACCGTGCGGTCGGTGCCGACGATTGCCAGGTCGATCTCCCCCTTCTGCATGAGTGCTCCGGCGGTGTTGTCGGAAATCAGTGTCACCGGGATGCCGTCTTCCATCAGTTCCCACGCTGTAAGCCGGGCGCCCTGAAGAACAGGCCTGGTCTCATCAGCGATGACGCTGATCTGCTTGCCCTGCTCTTTGGCGACACGCATCGGTGCCGTTGCCGTCCCGTACCCGCCGGTAGCAAGGGATCCTGCATTGCAGTGGGTAAGGATGGTGTCGCCACTTCTGATGAGCTGCGCTCCCCAGAACCCGATGGCCCTGTTTATCTCAATATCCTCGTCGAGAACCCGCTGGGCCTCTTTGATGAGCAAGGCCTTAAGATTTGTCACGGTCTCGTCTTTATGGTTTTTTATGAAGGACCTGAACCTGTTGACAGCCCATTGGATATTGACCGCAGTCGGTCTCGTCGCCAGAAGTTCAGCGAAGGCAGGCTCAAGCCCCTTTATGAATGTATCGTGGGAGGAGGCCTGGATATTCTGCGCGGCAAGGGCTATGCCCATCGCGGTTGCAATGCCGATCGCCGGAGCCCCGCGAATCCATAATTTCCTTATGCCTTCGGCCACCTTGTGGTAATCGGCGCACTCGATATAGACGACCTCTATCGGAAGCCGTGACTGGTCGAGCATGACCACCTTGTCGCCAACCCACTCTATCGTCTTAACCATACATCCTTCCGTTGTTCACTTCAGTATTATAAACTAAATCAGGCCATTATTTATGGACACGGGACACCCGGGGCGAGGATTTTTCAGGTTCAGCCATGCATGGGAGCAAGTGTTGTAACGATCATAAAGCCGGTGAGCAGAATAATGGCGGCGATTGTTCCCCACGAAATGTAATTATAGCTCCGGGGGTTGACATATTCTCCCATAAGTTTCTTGTTGTTGACGAGCAGGAGCGCATAGATCAGCACAAACGGGAGCAGAAGTCCGTTGACGACCGCGGAGAGCACCATGAGAAATACAAGCGGCGCACCGGGGATCATGATGACTGCCGAGGCAAGGGCTATTGTCAGCGTATAGATCCACATGAACTGCGGGGCCTCTTTGAAGGATTTATTGATCCCAGCCTCCCATCCCATCGCCTCGCAGATATAATACGCAGTTGCGAGCGGGACGATGATCGCCCCAAGAAGTGAGGCGTTGGCAAGGCAGATTGCAAATATCAGGTATGCATAGTCGCCGGCAAGCGGCTTGAGCGCGAGGGCAGCCTCGGAAGCCTCATTGATCCTGATGCCGTTGGGGAACAGGAGCGCTCCGCAGGTGACGATGATAAAGAAGCTGATAATGTCGGTAATGAAGCATCCGATAACAACGTCCAGCCGTGAGGCCGCATAATCTTCCTTCTTGATTCCTTTTTCAGCGATCGAGGACTGCAGATAGAACTGCATCCACGGCGTAATTGTTGTACCGATGATCGCAATGCTCAGCATGATATATTCAGAATCCCATCTTATCTGAGGGACGACCGCGCTTCTGAGGACCGGGGCCCAGTCCGGCTTCGACATCAGGCCTGAGACGACATACCCGAAATAAAGGAGGCAGGCGAAAAGGAGTATCTTCTCCACAAAACGGTAACTGCCTTTTGTTACCAGCATCCATATGGCAAGGGCGCCGACAGGTACCATGACATATTTGCTCAGACCGAGTATCTCCATGCTCGCCGCCCATCCGGCAAGGTTTGCGACGGTATTTCCAAAATTGGCGACGAGGAGCCCGAGCATCATATAGAAGGCGGCCTTTATTCCATAGTTTTCCCGGATCAGGTCGGAAAGCCCCTTCCCGGTAATGACGCCCATCCTCGCGATCATCTCCTGGATAACGACCAGTGCCACGGTGGTCGGCAGCAGGGTCCAGAGCAGGCTGTACCCGAAGCGCGCACCGGCAACGGAATATGTGGTGATACCACTGGCGTCATTATCAATGTTCGCGGTGATAATGCCGGGGCCCATAATCGAAAGAAAAAGAAGGAACCGTTTCCAGCGGCTCATATTTTTCTCCTTTTTTTCTTCGCAGCAGGCGGGAGAAGCATGTCGATTATATCGTCCACGGTTATGATCCCGTGCATGTAGCCGTTTTTATCGACAACCGGGAGTGCCAGAAGGTTATACTTCGAAATGATCGCGGCAGCGTCCATTTCGTCTTCGCCGGGAGAGACCGTCTTCAGATTGGTTTCCATGATGTCGGCAATCAGGCAGTCGGGTTCAGCCAGGAGCATTTCCTTCAGCGAGGTGACCCCGATCAGTTTTTCTTCCTTGTCGAGAACATAAATGTAATAGACGTTTTCGACCTCGCGTGCATTCACCTTGAAGCGCTCTGAGGCTTCCTGTACGGTCATAAGCGGCGAGTACGCGATATAGTCGTTGGTCATGAGACCGCCTGCTGTATCGTCATCGTGCCCGAGAAGTTCCTGGATGTCTTCAGCCTCCTCTTTCTCGATATTCTCGAGAAGTTCCTTCGCCTTTTCAGTCGGCAGATCGCTCAGGATGTCGGCTGCCTCATCCGGCGGCATCTCCTCGATAATGTCAGCGGCCTTTTCTGTGTCCATGGCATTGATGATGTCAGCCTGCATCTCGGGCTTCAACTCGGACAGGGCCTCTGCGGCGGTCTCGATATCCAGGTCCCTGAAGAGGTGTGCCCCTTCTTCGCGGGAGACCTGACTGATGATGTCGGCGATGTCTGCAGGATGGAGATCAGACAGGATCTGCCGTGGCACGGTCAGCGTAATGGCGTTCAGTTTTGGGCGCAGGGGCTGTATATAATTCCAGCTGATCAGATTGTATGGCAGGCTGGTCTTGAACATTCTCAGAAACTCCTCGCTGCCGCGCTCGATGCCGAGCCTCCTGAGAATGCCCCGCATGCCGACATCCACGGCGATCAGGATGGCATTGTCCTGATACCCCTCGAGCTTTATGTCATTCACCCGGACTACCTTGGCGCCGTTTGCGTCGACGATCTGCTTGTCAAGAATATCCCTGACAACGAGAAGATCGTCCTCGCTGAACTCATAGGGGATCAGATTGTCCCGATAGGTTCTTGATGCGATGATCTTTTTATTGAAAATATTCAGGTCGGCCCAGGGTAGCCTGAAATACTTCTTCTTTTTTTCAATGATGAGCATCGAGACGAGCGGGAGCGGATCTCCCTTGACGATCGCAAGGTCCTTCACCCTGCCCAGGTCCTCACCCTTCGGGTCCAGAACAGGCTTTTTGATAATTTCGCTAGAAAACACTTCGCCGAAAAAAGGCATTACAACTCCCTTAGGTTTTGTTGTTCAGATCAGCAGGAAATGAAGATACCGGCTATAAGTATAGCCTCCCCCGGAGCGTTTCGGCAATACTTTTCTGCGGTTCTGCCTGTTCCCGGTCCATATTCCGGGTGCACATATGAGGGGAGGTTGTGTTAGAATAAAAAACTAGCTCATTAGGAGATTACACATACGTGAATAATCCTCTTTACAGATCCGCATCACCACACTGCCGGCACTTATCTGCATCCGGCAGGATTGACAGGAATTCCTGCTCTGATACCCTCTATCTTCCCGGCATGGCGGAGGACAAATTTCATGAAGAATGCGGCGTTTTTGGCGTCTACGGCCATCCCGAGGCGGCGAATCTTGCCTATCTTGGGTTGTACTCCCTTCAGCACCGGGGACAGGAAGGGGCCGGAATCTGCTCCTCCGACGGCAAGCAGCTGTATACCGAAAAGGCGATGGGGCTTGTGGCAGATATTTTCAGCGAAAAGCGGCTCAAAAAACTTCCGGGCCACGCTGCAATCGGTCATAACCGGTATTCGACGGCAGGCAGCAGCATACTGAAGAATGTTCAGCCTATTGTTGCCAATTTTGCGCTTGGGACTCTTGCTCTGGCGCATAACGGCAACCTGGTTAATGCGGCAGACCTCCGCAAGACCCTGGAAGACGACGGGGCTATTTTCCAGTCGACGTCGGACAGTGAGGTCGTGGTGCATCTTATCGCCCACTCCAAGGGGGAAAGTTTCTATGAGAGGGTCGTCCACGCCCTGAGGCAGGTGAGCGGGGCGTTCAGCCTGCTGATTCTGAGGGAGAACGAACTGGTCGCTGTCCGGGATCCGTATGGTGTCCGGCCCTTGTGCCTGGGCCAGGTGGACGGCGCTTATGTCGTTGCCTCAGAAACCTGTGCCCTTGACCTGATCGGCGCGAAATATGTGCGGGATGTCGAACCAGGGGAGATGGTGATAATTAATGATCAGGGCCTGACCTCGCTTAAGGCCCTCCACTCCGAGAGGCGCGCCTTCTGCATTTTCGAGTTTATCTATTTTTCGCGGCCGGACAGTTATATCTACGGACATCAGAATGTCAACAGCATACGCAAGGAGCTCGGAAGGCAGCTCGCGCGGGAATCTATAGTGGACGCTGACATTGTCATCCCGGTCCCTGATTCAGGGGTCCCTGCGGCGCTAGGCTTTTCTGAGGAGAGCGGTATCGGGTTTGACTTCGGCCTGATACGAAACCATTATATCGGCAGGACCTTTATCGAGCCGAAGCAGAATATACGTCATTTCGGGGTGAAGATTAAGCTCAACCCTGTGCGGGAGTTGCTTGAGGGCAAGCGGGTTGTGGTCATCGATGATTCAATCGTGCGCGGGACGACAAGCAAGAAGATCGTCAAGATGATCCGGGAAAACGGTGGCGCCAAAGAAGTCCACCTGAGGATAAGCTCACCGCCCACGATCATGCCGTGTTTTTACGGTATCGACACGCCGACCCGGCAGGAGCTCATAGCCTCGAGCCATGATGTGGAGGAGACCAGGAAATATGTGACAGCGGATTCACTCTCGTACCTGAGCATGGGAGGCCTGCTGCAGAGCGTCCGTGGAGCAGACGATTATTGTACCGCCTGTTTTTCGAACGTCTACCCGATCAACTTCCCCGGTGAGCATATGGAGCAGCTCGAGTTTCTTTTTAAATAGAAGGGAAGGAATGACCGACTTCATTGTTGTTCTCATCACCGCCCCCTGCGAGGACGATGCAGCGATTATGGCCCGCGAGATTGTCGAGGCTGGTCTTGCCGGATGCGTTAATATCGTCAGAGGTGTCCGGTCCCTCTACCGGTGGGAGGGCAAGACTGAAGACCATTCCGAGGCCCTGATGATTGTCAAGACGCGGAAAGATCTTTTTGATGCCCTGATGAAAAGGGTCAAAGAGTTGCATAGCTATAGTGTTCCCGAGATCATCGCCCTGCCGGTACTGGAGGGGTCCGGAGATTATCTGTCATGGCTCAGAGATGCTACCATACCTCACTAAACTGCCCAATCGGGCAAATCGGGCAAATCAGGAGGTTGCCATGAAATCCGTGGTTCTGACTGTTCTGGTTTTTTTCCTGACCGTGACATTCCCTTCCGGTTCATATGCCGAACCACCACAAAAAGAGATCCTTATCGGACTGATCCCGGAGATGAATGTCTTCAAGCAGCAGGAGCGTTTCCGGCCTCTGGCCGAATACCTGACAAAGAAGACGGGGATCAAGGTGAACCTTACCATCCTGAGCAGATACGGCAATATCATCGAGCGCTTTACTGCGGAAAAGATGGACGGTGCCTTCTTTGGCTCGTTCACCGGCGCCCTGGCGATCGAGAAACTTGGGGCCGAACCTGTCGCCCGTCCGGTGGACCTTGATGGCAGTTCGACGTACCACGGTTATCTCTTTGTCCGTAAGGACAGCGGTATCAAGGGTGCCGCGGGGATGAGAGGGAAAAAGATGGCTTTTGTCGAAAGGGCTACTACCGCTGGCTACATATTCCCTGTCGCCTACCTGCGGCAGCATGGGGTCAGGGAATACAGGACGTTCTTTAAGGAATTTTATTTTACGGGCAGTCACGACGCCTCAATATATGCAGTGCTTGACAGGAAGGCTGATGTCGGCGCCGCAAAACACAGTATTTACGACAGGGTCAGAAAGACCGATCCCCGGGTCGACAAAGAACTGGTCATACTTTCCGAGTCTGCGAAGGTGCCGTCAAACGGGCTCTGTGTCAGAAAAGGACTCGATAAGGGGATTCAGCAAAACCTCAGGAATGCCCTCCTGAATATTGATAAAGACCCGGAGGGGAAACAGGTGCTCGAGAAGTTCGGAGCGCTTAAGTTTATTGAAACCACCCGGGAAGACTACAGAATAGTTTCAAAGCTGGCGCAGGAAGCTGGCATTGACGTGAAAACCTATAACTATCGGAATGAGTAAGTCCTTAAGGTGAGGGGCAGGACCTCAGGGCTTTTTTTATGGTGTCTTTTATCTCCTGATGCTGGATAGGTTTGACCAGATAATCAAAAGCGCCGGTCCGTATTGCCTCTACCGCTGTTTCAATCGAGGCAAAGGCAGTTATGATAATGAACTTTACCTCAGGGTTTTTCTCTTTGCACTTCTTCAGGAGCTGAATGCCGTTGTCGCCGGGAAGTATGATATCCGTGATGATCAGTGCATAATTTTTCTCATCAAGGGTCTTCAGGGCAGCCTCTGAGCTGCCCACACTGTCGACCTCATATCCCTCCTGTATAAGGACTCTTCTGAGGGATTCGCGGAGTGTCACTTCGTCCTCGACTATAAG
>JBARHQ010000282.1:0-19569 GCA_049799315.1 Thermodesulfovibrionales bacterium
GGATAAAGCTTCGACGTCGAAATTTTTGCTTCCCCAAGCAGAATTATTTATAATAAAAAAATGGAACAAGAAATAGTAGCAGATGAAAAAATACAGCAAGAAGAACCAGGCATATCAGGAACCCGGAGCCAGGTCGACCTGATTCTCGACAGGTTAGCCGAGGGAATGACTTACGAAGAAATAATGAAAGAGTATACAATTGAGAAAGAGGATATATTAACCATACTTGACTTTGCATCACAACATTTCAGTAGTATCAAAATCTTTTGTTAATCAAATGAATTCCTTGATGCTTTGCATCGGGTGTTCCCAAAAATTCCTCCACCTTGAGGGGGGAGGTTAGGTGGGGGTGATTGGTTACGTTTTTCACCTTCCGATTGTTTTTTCACCCTCCCCTTCACCCCCTCCCCTCAAGGGCGGGGAAATATTTAGATACCTCGCAGCTTGCTGCGGGGTGATTCATTAGAAATTTTCACTTTTGAACGACACAGTTCTTAAGGTAACTTTCTTGTGCTCCAGGCCGCTAGAGTGAACGAACCGTTCGGGAACAGAGGGGGCTGATTTTAATTATGGGACACACCGCTGGAAAAGATATCTACAGAAGGCTCGGCGAAAAGATAGACAGTATGCCTTTCCGCGCCCCGTGGAATGAAACGTTTCATGCTCTTTTAAAAGAACTCTATGCACCGGAAGAAGCGGACCTCGTCGCAAGGATGCCTTTCACTCTGACACCCTTTGACCGCCTGAGGTCCATAACCGGATACAACGAGGTATACCTGCGTAATCTTCTGGAAGGTCTCTGCTCGAAGGGGTTGGTCCTGGATCTGTGGCTCTCTGGTTCCTATCACTATATGCCATCTCCCTTTGTAATCGGGATATTTGAACTGACTATGATGAGGACCGCCCCGGACCAGGACTGGAAGAAGATCAGCAGGCTTTTTCATGACTATATGCTCACTCAGCAGGATTTCCTGGCGGCCAACTGCAGCCACGGCGAAAGAGTTGCTCTTTTGAGGACACTTCCTCACGAAGATGTAATTGATAAAGAGGACTATGTCGAGATACTCGATTATGAGCGGGCCTCGGCCATCATCGAGGGGCAGGAAAGTTTTGCTGTTGGCATCTGCTCTTGCAGGCATACTGCCTCACACACCGGGACAAAGACCTGCGATGTTCCTCTTGATACCTGCTCCTCATTTGGTATCGCCGCAGAATTTCTTGTGCGGCGCGGCCTTGCCAGGAAGGTATCAAAATCTGAAATGCTTGACAATGTCGCGCGCTCAAAAGAGCTCGGTCTGGTGCTCAATATAGACAATGTTCAGCGAAACCCGGCCTACATGTGCCACTGTTGCAGCGACTGCTGTCATCTCCTCGTTGGTATGAAAAGATGGGGGTATACCAATGTCGTCATCACATCTGCCTTCCTTCCGGAAACCGACCTGGAAAAATGCACGGGTTGCGGCCTCTGCGCCCGTGCCTGTCCCATAGATGCCAGGACCATGGTTAAAGACGAGGACCCCGGATCAAAAAGCCCTGCATCAAAAAGCCATGTACCAAAAAGAAAGAAGCCGGTCACCGACGCAGCTATCTGCCTGGGTTGCGGAGTTTGTGCGCTTAAGTGCAAGAGCAGGGCATTGGCCCTTGTCCGCAAGAAGAAGCGGATCATTACGCCCGAGACGACATTTGAGCGCATTATGCTTCAGTGCCTTGAAAGGGGGACTATCCAGAATCAGCTCTTTGATAATCCCCGGAGCGCCACTCACAAATTTATGCGGGTCTTTGTCGGAGGATTTCTGCGTCTCTCCCCTGTGAAGCGGGCGTTGATGAGCGACTCATTGCGGTCGACTTTTTTGGCTGCAATGAAGAAAGGCGCCTCAGTCAGGGGCAGAGGCTGGATGACCCAGTTATAGTGCGGCAATACGCATCGCTGAACCCCTTACACTCCACCTCCGCCAAGCACCTTGTATAATGTCACCATGTTGACCAAGCGGGACAGGCGGACGGCAATCAGCCCCTGTTGCGCGCTGTAAAGAGAGCGCTGCGCGTCCAGGACGCTTAAGTAACTGTCAATGCCGTTTTTGTAGCGCGCGTCGGAGAGCCGGTAAGTCCCCGCAGCAGCTTCCACAAGGGACTGCTGCGCCTCCAGCTGATCACCAAGTGTTCCCTGTTGGGCAAGGGCATCGGCCACTTCCCTGAAGGCGCTCTGGATGGCCTTCTCATATTGAGCCAGGAAGATTTGACGGTCGACTTCCGTGACTTTCAGATTGGCCTGATTCCTCCCGGCGTCGAAGATCGGAAGGGTGATCTGCGGTGCGAAGCGCCACGCTCCGGTACCGCCCTTAAAAAGTCCTGACAACTGATCGCTGGCAAGGCCAATGCTCGTCGTAAGGGTGACGCGCGGAAAGAAAGCCGCGCGTGCTGCTCCGATGTTGGCGTTGGCGGCCTTGAGAAGGTGCTCTGCCTGCACGATGTCGGGACGTCGTTGCAGCAGATCGGACGGCAGACCTGCACTGAACTCTTTCAGCGCGGTAATTGCGCTGAGCCCTTCAGGCATGAGGTCCGCCGGCACCGGCGAGCCGATTACCAGCGCCAGTGCGTTTTCATCCTGGGCCACCTGGCCGGTGAAACGGGCAATATCCACCCGGGCCGAATCAACACTGGTCTGGGCCTGACGAAGGTCCAGCTCTGAAGAGGCCCCGGCTTCGAACCGGTGTTTGCTGAGATTGTAGGAAGCCTGCTGTCCGGCAAGAGTGTCCTGTGCTATTTTCAGACGTTCTTTGTCCGCGGCAAGGGTCAGGTAGTTGCCTGCAACCTCGGCCACAAGACTTATCTGCAGACTGCGGCGGGCCTCCTCAGTGGCCAGAAATTGCTCAAGCGCCTGGTCTTTGAGGCTCCGCACACGACCGAAAAAATCGAGCTCATAGGAACTGAAACCAAGGTCGACGCTGTATTGTTTAACAGTCATTGCCTGTCCGGTAGTCGAGAGCCTCGCGGGCACCCGTTGTTCATTACCACTGCCGGCCGCGATCACTGTTGGAAAGAGATCGGCGCGCTGGATTCGATACAATGCCTGCGATCTCTCGATATTAAGTGCTGCAACACGCAGGTCGCGATTATTCTCAAGCGCCAGGTTGATCAGCTTTTGCAGTTGCTGATCAATAAAAAACTCCTGCCATTTGATGTCAGCGGCGACCTTGTCAGCCGAACTGACTGCGCTCCCCTTATAAGCCGGACCGGCCGGCCATTCGGCCGGAACAGGTGAGTTCGTCTGTCTGTATTCCGGAGCCATGCTGGCGCAGCCCGAGAGAAGAAGCAGGGTGACAGCGACTGACGCACCACGAAGTCCGATGCCCTTGTCTCCTCCGGGCTCATAACTCCCCCTTCCCCCCCTTATCTTAAGAGGGGGTGCCGAAGGCGGGGGCGTTACTTCAGAAAGGCGTAGTTCCTCCCTTTGGAAAAGGAATGTGAGGAGGGATTTTAGGATCCAATAGTTCATTTTATGAGATACTCTCAATAGTTTTTTCATATCACTCTCCCTCCGCAACTGTCGGAACAGCAGGTGCTGTTGCCTGCGGTTTATATTTTTCACGACTAATAAGCCGGGACACCAACACGAAGAAAAATGGAATAAAGATCAGATCGATGAAGGTAGCAGACAGCAGTCCGCCGGTGACTGCGGTACCGATCGCGTTCTGGGCTGCGGCACCCGCACCCCTGGTCAGGGCCAGCGGCAGCGTGCCGAAGAAGAAGGCAAGCGAGGTCATGATGACCGGGCGAAGCCTGATCCTGATCGCTGCCAGGGTTGCCTCGACCAGTTCATGCCCCTGATGCATCTGCGACTTGATAAATTGAATAATCAGAATGGCGTTTTTGGTGGAAAGTCCAATAGTGGTAAGCAGGCCGATCTGCAGATAAACATCATTGGGAAACGCGCGCAGCTTGACCGCCGTCACCGCGCCGACCAGACCCAACGGCAGCATCAGCAGGTTCACAAAGGGAATGGTCCAGCTCTCGTACAATGCCGCGACAGACAGGAATACGACCAGCAGCGAGATGGCATAGAGCGCAGGCGCCTGGGCCCCGGCATTTTTTTCTTCGTACGAGAGGCCGGTCCACTCGTAGCCGATCCCGGTCTGCAGTTCGCCGACCATCTTCTCTACTTCGGCCATGGCCTCGCCGGTGCTTATTCCCGGCGCTGCCTGCCCCAGGATCTCAACGGCCGGAATGCCGTTGTACCGCTCCAGCCGTGGCGAGCCGTATTGCCAGCGGGCAGTGGCAAAGGCCGAGAACGGCACCATGTCGCCATTCCTGTTGTTCACATACCAGCTGTTGATGTCCTCCGGCAGCATGCGCGACTGGGGTTGAGACTGGAGGTAGACCTTCTTGACCCGGCCGTCCTGGATGAAGTCGTTCACATAGGTACTCCCCCAGGCAGTGGAAAGGACAGTGTTGATGTCCGCCTGTGACACGCCAAGGGCACCGGCACGCACGTCGTCGATGTCCAGTTTGAACTGGGGGGAGTCGTCCTGGCCGTTGGGGCGGACTGCGATCAGTTTGGGATTTTTCATGGCCATCCCCAGTAACTGGTTGCGCGCCTCCATCAGCTTTTCATGCCCAAGGCCGCCTCTGTCCTGTAATTGCAGATCGAAGCCGTTCGCAACCCCCAGTTCAAGCACTGCCGGCGGCGAAAAGGCGAAGGCCATGCCGTCGCGGAACTGGGAAAAGGCTTTCATGGCCCGGCCTGCAACGGCCTGCGCCTTCAGGTCTTTGGTTTTGCGCAGCTTCCAGTCCTTCAGCCTGACAAACGCCAGACCCATGTTCTGGCCGCGGCCTGCAAAACTGAAACCGGCTACAGTTATGACGCCTTCGACTGTTTTGCTCTCCTCCTGAAGAAAGTGCTGCTCCAACTGGCGTATGACCCGGATGGTCCGTTCCTGGGTGGCGCCGGCAGGCAGTTGGACCTGGCAGATGATGAACCCCTGGTCCTCATCCGGCAGGAACGAGGTGGGCAGGTGGAGGAAGAACCAGGCCATGACGGCCACAATCACGCTGTAAATCAACAGGTAGCGTATTGGTTTGCCAAAGGAGCGACCGACAATTCCTTCATACTGTGCCCTTCGGCGGTCGAACCAATTGTTAAACCAGCAGAAAAAAGATTTTAACCTGCCTGCCTCACCGGGATGACACCCCTTTTCGACCGGCTTGAGCAGGGTAGCACATAATGCCGGCGTCAGGATCATCGCCACGAATACCGACAGGATCATGGCAGAGATGATCGTGATCGAGAACTGACGATAGATCACGCCGGTTGAGCCGCCGAAAAAGGCCATCGGCAGAAAGACTGCTGTCAGCACAGTGGCGATACCCCAGAGGGCGCTGGTGATCTGCCCCATGGATTTGACGGTGGCGTCATGGGGCGATAACCCTTCCTCGGACATAATACGTTCCACATTCTCTACCACAACAATGGCATCGTCAACCAGCAGACCGATGACGATGACGAGTGCGAACATGGTCAGGGTATTGATCGAGAACCCGGCGGCAGCCAGCACCCCCACGGTCCCCAGGAGCACCACCGGGACCGCGATGGTCGGAATAAGAGTGGCGCGCAGGTTCTGCAGGAAGAGGAACATGATGATAAAGACCAGGAAGACCGCTTCGATCAGGGTCTCGACCACCTCATCTATGGAGATCTTCACAAAAGGTGTAGTGTCATAGGGATATACCACCTTCATGCCGGGGGGGAAGTATCTGGACAACTCTGCCATCTTGGCCTTGACCCGATCGCCGGTTTCAAGGGCGTTGGCACCGGACGCAAGTCTGACAGCCATGCCGCCCAACGGTTTGCCATTGTAGTATGACTGGACCTCGTAGTTCTCGGTGCCGATCCTGCTTTCGGCCACATCCTTCAGTTTCACTGTGGAGCCGTCAGTGTTGGTGCGCAGCACAATGGCATCGAACTGCTCAGCGTTCTTCAACAGGGACCGGGCATTGATCGTGGCGTTCAGCTGCTGTCCCTTGGGGGCGGGGACGGCGCCGAACTGGCCCGCCGACACCTGGACGTTCTGTGACTGCAGCGCCGCGATCACATCATTGGTCGTCATGTGATAATTATTCAGCTTGGCAGGGTCCAGCCAGATGCGCATGGCGTTCTGGGTACCGAAGAGGAGCAGTTCGCCGACCCCCTCCAGGCGGCTGATGATGTCCTGGAGGTTGGAGACCATGTAATCGGTCAGGGCGTTCCTGTCCATGGAGCCGTCTTCAGACACCAGACCGACGATCAGCAGGAAGTTTCGGGTGGACTTGACCACCTGGATCCCGGACCGCTGGACAATCTGGGGCAGGAGAGGTACCGCAAGCTGCAGCTTGTTCTGCACCTGCACCTGGGCGATGTTGGGGTCAGTGCCGGCCCTGAAGGTCAGAGTGATGGAAACAGCCCCGGCCGAGTCGCTGGTGGAGGCCATGTAGATAAGGTTGTCGATCCCGTTCAGCTTCTGTTCGATCACCTGGGTCACGGTGTCCTGAACGGTCTGGGCCGAAGCGCCCGGATAGACGGCGTTAATGGCTATCTGCGGGGGCGCGATGGGCGGATACTGGGAAACAGGAAGCTTCTTGATTGCCAGGAGGCCTGCCAGCATGACCATGATGGCGATGACCCAGGCGAAGATTGGGCGATTTATGAAAAATCTTGGCATGAAGAGTCTCCTTTATTTATTTGCTGCTGGTTTCGGCGCACCGGCGGGAGTTCCCTCCGTCTTGTTGTCGACCGTTTTGCTGTTCATGAGCACGGTCTTGACCGCTGTTCCCGGTCTCGCCTTCTGCAGTCCTTCAAGGATGACGCGATCACCCGGTTTCAGTCCTTCGCCGACCAGCCAGCTGTCGCCCACTGTTCTTACGACCTTGACGACCCGGGGTTCGACCTTCTCTTCTGCCCCAACAACCATGACCATGGCACTGCCGGCGGGATTGCGGGTCACCCCCTGCTGAGGTACGAGGATTGCCTTATCATTCACCCCTTCTTCAAGAACCGCGCGAACATACATGCCCGGCAAAAGAATATGTTTCGGGTTCGGAAATACTGTACGCAGTGTGATAGAACCGGTGCTCTGGTCTACCGAGACTTCTGAAAACTTCAGCATACCTTCCAGAGGATAAGGGGTGCCGTCTTCAAGGATAAGTCGGACCTTTGACTGGCCCGCGGCCGCCTTCCTCAGCTGGCCGCTCGCAAGGGCCTGTTTCAGCCGGAGCATTTCAGAGCTTGATTGTGTGACATCGACATAGACCGGATCAAGCTGTTGAATCGTCGCGAGGGCCGTCGCCTGACTTGCCGATACAAGGGCTCCCACGGTCACCGACGATCTGCTGATCCGCCCTGAAATAGGCGCGACAATGCTTGTGTATGCCAGATTTATCCGTGCTGTCTCGACTGCAGCCTTACCAGCTTCGACATCCGCCTCAGCCAGCTTAAGCGCTGCTTTTGTATCGTCGTAGTCCTGCTGGCTGACTGCGTTGATCTTAACAAGCTCTTCATAGCGGCCGGCCTTAAGCCGGGCAGGGACCAGATTTGCCTCAGCTCTGGCAAGCAGGGCCTTTGCGCTGTTGTAAGCCGCCTGGTATGCAGAGGGGTCGATCTGGTAGAGCACTTCGCCGGCCTTGACATCCGCGCCTTCAGTAAACAGCCTTTTCTGTATGATACCGCCAACCTGCGGACGGACCTCCGCAATCAGGAAGGCAGAGGTGCGGCCGGCAAGTTCCATGGTAAGTGCGGCACGTTGCGGTTGTACCACCACCACCCCGACTTCGGGTGGCGCCGGATTCTGTCTGACCGGGGCGTTCTTTTTTCCGCACCCGGTCATGACCATAAATCCTGCGAGCAGGCTGGTCATCGCGATCGCGCTGATTCCGCCCTTTGCTTTCATACACTGCTTTGCGAATGTCATGTTCGATTCCTCCTGTTTTTGCAGAACGAAAATGGTAACTCTATATAAGTCATTTGCTTTTTTCATAGTTAAGACAGCTACAGATATAAAAACCATCCAGATGACGGTAATGTCACTGTTTAAATATAAAGATGAATATGGAGTAAGCATTTCAGGTGACCTCTGCCTTCTATAATAGCAGGAAAATTTCCCGGTATTGACCTGAAGGTGTGGCATAAGACCATTATATTCCTCGGAGCAGGGCCTGCAACATTCCTGGGAAATTCCCAGATAATTTTTGTTACTTTGTTTGCCGCTTTTATATTCAGGGAGAAGATACCTATACATTCGGCTGTCAATGCCTGCACGACGACTGCCAGGGTGGCTGTCAGCATGTTAGTGCCAAAAAGGGCTGAGCCGACGACCGTAATCAGGAAGTAGCCGCACGACGCGCATGGAACATTCATCTGCAGAGGGGACTGATCCCACTCTATAATCAGACCGTGCAGTGGCTCTTACGACTGAAGCCGCTGTTTGACCAGTTCGGTGACGCCGCGGAAATCGATCTTGCCGCTGCCCATCTTCGGCAGGTCCTCCATGACGACGAACTGTCGCGGCAGCGCGATATTCGGCAGTTGCCGCGCCATCTGCCTGTGCAGCTGTTTCTCATCGACCTGTTGTGTGATCACGGCAATGATCTTCGCCCCCTTCAGCGGGTCAGGCACTTCTACCACGCAACAACTTATACCTTCCGGCAGAAACTTTTCCAGCACGTTTTCGACCATGACCAGGGAGACCATCTCGCCACCAATCTTGATGAAGCGTTTCAGCCGTCCCGCATGCCAGAGGTACCCGTCATTGTCCAGGTACCCCATATCTCCGGTGTCATACCACCCGTGCCGGATGCGCATCGAAGTCTCCTCGAGATCACCATAATAACCCTTCATCACAAGATCTCCCCTGACCAGTATCCTTCCGGTCTCTCCCGGTGCGCAGTCTTTCCCGGTGTCGTAATTTTCGATGCGTACCTCGACTCCCGAAAGCACCGGTCCGACGCTTCCCGGCCGGTTATGGTCAGGGCTGTTGACAGCGATGACCGGTGAGGTCTCGGTTGTGCCATAACCCTCGTAAAGCACCAGGCCGTGTTTTTCCATGAATTGCTGCCGCAGGAGTTCAGGACACTTGTCCGCCCCGCAGAGGATCAGTCGCAGACTCCTGAAATCACCGGGTTCTGATTTCCTGAGATATCCCCAGAGGAAACTGGGGGTGCCGACCATCAGGGTCGGTTGGTGTTCCCGGATGACCTGACAGATCGTTTTATAGTCGAGCGGGTTTGCATGGGAGATGATCGTCATGCCGTGAAAGAGAGGGGTCCAGAGGTTGACTGTCAGGCCGAACACGTGAAAGTACGGCAGGTTAGCGAGAAGGCGGTCTTCTGCCGAGAGATCAACAAGACTGCTGAAGCTGAGGATATTCGAAGAGATATTCCGGTGCGTGAGCTGGACCGCCTTCGGGTCTTTTTCGCTTCCGCTGGTGAAGAGTATAACAGCATTGTCGTCTTCTTCGACAGGGCAGATGCTCGTCATGATGAAAGGTACCGGCAGTCTCGAGATCAGTGCAGCCCTGAGCTTCTCCGTTATGGTGATTCCGTTCATGATCTCCTCGATAAAGACCATACCCTCGACAACGGCACAGCTGATTTTTTCGATAAAGACTCTTGAGGTGATGATAGTTCTAAAGCCGCATCTCCTCTGCGCGTACTCCGCATTGCGGGCGGCGCCGGTGGAATAGTTGATCATCACCGGGGTCCGCCCGCTCATGAGTCCCGCGATAAACGCGATGCCACAGCCTGCCGAGGTCGGCAGCATGATGCCGATAAAGCCCTTCTCATACTTTTCGAATTTCTTGGCGAGGATCAGCGATGCGATCAGCGCCTTCGAATAAGTGACCTTCCGGTCTGCAGACGTGTCGACAAAGGCGTATTTGCTCCCCTGCTGTTTCGCCGTCTGGATGAATTTCTGATGGAGAAGCATGCCCCTAGTACCTGCTTATCCCTAGAACCGGTAAGTCACCTGTCCGCTGACAATGTCAACGTGAGCATCGTACCTTCCGGTAAGCCCACCTCTTGTTGCATCCTCGGGGTTGGATAACGATTTTGCGACCTGGGGGTCACTGACAAACAGATGGGCATAGCCCAGATCAAGGCTCAATTTGTCCGACACCTTGTACCCGATGCCGAGGGCCGTCCAGAACCTGCTTCCGTCCGGGATTCTCGGGGTCCGGTACTGGGCACTTCTGATCGGTGTCTGGTCATAGGCAAGGCCGAGCCGGTATGTCCAGCTCGTTTTCGGGGCATAGGTAACCCCGATCGAATAGCGGAAGTTGTCTTTCCAGTTTGTCGTTGTCACTGATGGCCTCGGCGCAAGTGCAGGACTGTCGAAGTTGATGCGCAGTTCATCGAAGAGACTCCAGTTTGTCCAGGTCACGTCCGCCATCACGGTCCACTCCGGGGTAACCTGGTGCGCAACGCTTGCCGACAGCGTATCCGGCAAAGTTATATCAGCCGAGATCGTATCATGCTTGAATACACCTGCAAGCGGGGCCGGCACATTCGAGAAATCGACATTGCCTGAAAGCGTGTGCTTTACCCGTGACCGGTATGCAAGACCAAGGCGCGTGTTCTGGTTCATCTCGTACAGAAGGCCCAGATTGAACCCGATACCCCAATCGTCGCCTTCCAGTTCTGCGAATCCGTCAGCCAACTGCGGGACAAGGTGCAGTGCCCCTTTTGGAACTCCGGGGAGCAGCCCTGCTGCATCGAGCGTCCCGAAGTCGATCGCGTTAGAAAGTTTTGCCTTGATATACTGTGCGCTCAATCCCGCCCCGAGGCTCAGCTGATCGTTTATCCTGTAGGATACCGAAGGGTTGATATTGACCGTTATTACATCTGAATTAATGGCGTGATAACGACCGACCCAGGTGTCATTGTATTCAGTGGCAAGACCGAAGGGGGCATTGATGCCGAGGCCGATGGTAAAGCGGTCATTGAGTTTTTTGGTCACATACAGGTTCGGGGCGAAGCCGGCAACGCCGCCGTCCCCTCCGTTGCCTCCGGTGAGGGGAACATGGGTTAACTGCTGCAGGACATGGGTTGACCCTTCATTGTGAAACTTTGCGGATGGCATGATGATATGCCCGCCTGCAATGAACTGGCCGTCCTTCAGTCTGCTCATACCGGCAGGGTTGAAGAAGATGGTCGAGGCATCTTCAGCGATTGCCGAGCCCCCTGCATAGGCATTACCGAGCCCGCTGACACTCTGTTCGATCAGAGCGAACCCTGCGGATGACGCACGTCCCGCTGAGGACAGAACGATTACTGCCGTAATGACAAACATTCTGATGCTGAGACTGGTTTTCATAGATATACATTCCTCCCTGTGAGTTTGCAGGATTTTCTGCAGAATTTGATTGTAAATAAGATACCCGTCCTTTTTTGGTCCTGTCAATATCAATCTGCGGTTTGAGGTGAGGATTCAGTCTGCTGTTACACTACCGCGGACAGGAACACCGCAAAATTCTGCAATGACAACAGGATCTGATTATGAATCACGTAACCGAAGTCATAATGGTGCGCGAGTTTGAGAAAAAGGTTGGCAGACTGCTTGAAATGACTTGAAGGTGTTGCGGGCAGACTTTTTTCGGTATCCCTGTCCTCTGCGTGGCGAATGTTCTCTATGACTCAACAATCAGGTTGATCATTGTTTCGAATGGTTCTTGCGATATAATGAGAGATAATGCATCGTCAGGTTCTCAACAAACATCTGTATAAATGGCTTGACGGTCTGGATGGTCTGCCGAAACTGTATATTGTCGGCGGGACGGTCCGCGACCTGCTGCTCGACAAAGTTCCGGTTGATATCGATCTTGCCTGCCGCGGTGCAAAGGGACTTGCAGAGCGTGTGGCCGCGTTGCATAATGCAGCGGTTGTTGCGATGGAGAAGAAGCCGCACCAGCCCTGCTACCGGGTAGTGGACCGAAAAGACAGCGCGGACTATCTCGATATCGCCGAGCTTCGCGGTGATACCATCGATGAAGACCTGAGGCAGCGTGACTTCACGATCAATGCCATGGCCATCCAAATAAATAAAGACAATTCCTGCGGCGCGACAATCGACCCGCTCGAGGGAGCCGGCGACCTGAGGCGTAAGAGCCTCAGGATGACCAATCCGCAGGCCTTTGATGATGATCCCCTGAGGGTCCTCCGCGCGTTTCGTTTTGCTGCCGATTCGGGGTTCACGATAGAGGCAACAACACTGGCTGCAGTGGATTCTTCATCTGTCCTTCTGGGGCAGGAGTCGGTCGAACGGATCATGTCTGAACTGTTCCTGATATTCAGGACAGCACAGAGCAGCTGTGCCGTTGCCGCGTTGGACAGTCACGGCATCCTTGACGTGATCTTTCCCGAGATCATACCGATGAAAGGCTGCCTCCAGAATGGCTATCATCATAAAGATGTGTGGGGACATTCCCTGCTTGCCCTGAAGTATATCGAACATATCCTGTACCACCTCGATGATTATTTTGGCGATACTGCCGGGGCAGTAAAACAAAACCTTGAAGCAGGAGATCGTCTTTCGCTGATAAAGTGTGCTGCCCTTTTTCATGATGTCGGGAAACCAGTTACAAAAGGGCTTGAACCGGCCACCGGACGTATCACGTTCAGAGAGCATGACCGGGTCGGGGCAGAGGTCGTTGACCTTGTTGCAGAAAGGATGAAGCTGTCGGTCCAGGCGCGTACCTTCCTGTTCCTGCTGGTCCGGGAGCACCTTCAGCCCCTCTTTCTCTCAGCCTCGGCTGTGACCCCTTCAGCCCGCATGCGGTGGTTCCGGAAACTGGGCGATGATGTAGTGCCGGCACTTGTCCTGGCCATGGCAGACGTGATGAGCAGCCAGGGGCCGGAGTCCGGGCAGGGTTACCGGGACAATTTCGTCAGATGGTGCGGGCAGATGGTCAGTGACTACTATGCGTCGGTCAAAAAAATTCTCGACCGCCCCCGACTGATCTCCGGTCATGACCTGATCGAACTCGGAATGAAACCGGGGCCAGAAATTGGATGTATTCTCCACCAGGTCAGCGAGGCACAGGACACCGGGGAGGTGGCAAACCGGGATGAGGCGCTGGCGCTGGCCGGAAAACTGATCAGATAAATTGAGGAATGATACGATTGATCTGGCGAAGATAAATCAAACGCCCATTTTGTATAATACTAGGATATGAAGAATATTACGGTTCTCGGCTCGACCGGCTCTATCGGACGCAGCACGCTCGATGTTATTGCCCGCAACAGGGATCTATTCAGGGTTGTTGCCCTCACCGCCGGAAAGAATATCAAGCTCTTCGAAAAGCAGATCAGGGCGTTTAAGCCTGAGGTCGTTGCCGTTGCCGACCAGAAGACGGCGGATGCCCTGTCGAAAAAGGTCAGGGGTATCGATATACTTGCAGGGCCCGAGGGTATCAGGAAGGTTGCCGGTTATGCCGGTTCTGATATTGTCATTTCCTCGATCGTGGGGGCTGCGGGGCTGATGCCCACGGTCGCTGCCATCGAGGCCAAAAAGACGGTCGGCCTGGCGAACAAAGAGGCACTGGTGATGGCCGGTGAGATCGTGATGAAGGCGGCAGCAAAGAAAAAAGTCCGGATCATCCCGGTCGACAGCGAACACTCCGCAGTCTTCCAGTGCATTGGGGAACACAGGCCTGACCAGATCAGCCGGATAATTCTGACCGCGTCGGGCGGACCCTTTGTCAACAGAACGCGGAAAGACCTGAAGCATGTCACGGCGCATGATGCCCTGCAGCATCCGAACTGGAGCATGGGCAGAAAAATTTCGATCGATTCAGCCACCCTGATGAACAAGGGGCTTGAGGTGATCGAGGCCTGCTGGCTCTTCGGCATGCCGTGCGAGAGTGTGGATGTCCTTATACATCCTCAGAGCATTGTCCATTCACTTGTTGAATTCAGGGACAGGAGTTGTCTCGCGCAGATGTCCCTTCCGGACATGCGCGGTCCGATCGCCTATGCCCTTTCATATCCACAGCGGGTAAAGGACCCGATTGGCGGGTTGCGGCTTGATGAGGTCGGAATGCTCACCTTCAGCCAGCCTGACCACAAAACCTTCCCCTGCCTCTCCTACGCCTATGAGGCGATCAGGGAAGGCGGCACCATGCCCTGCGTTCTGAACGCGGCGAATGAGGTGGCGGTCAATGCGTTCCTGCACGACCGTATCGGTTTCACCAGTATCCCCGCGGTCATCAGAAAGACTATTGACAGGCATCACGTCCGACCGGCGTCATCCCTCGATGTGGTGCTTGAGGCTGATCAATGGGCGCGGGAGACAGCAGAAATAACTATCACGAGGTTACGGTAATGTTCCTTATTTATGCATTGGTTCTTTTAGGCATACTGATTTTTGTCCACGAACTCGGTCATTTTATCGTGGCGAAGGCCCTTGGCGTCAAGGTCCTGAAGTTCTCGCTCGGGTTCGGTCCGAAGATTATCGGCAAGACCTACGGTGAAACCGAATATCTGATCTCGGCCTTACCGCTGGGCGGTTATGTGAAGATGCTCGGACAGGAAGATATGCCGGAGGAAGAAGAGGAGATACCTGAGGCGGAGAAACACAGGGCTTACAATTTCCAGCCTGTCTGGAAACGCTTTTCGATCGTGTTCTTCGGTCCTATATTTAATCTTTTTTTTGCTGCGCTCGTTTTTTTCTTTATCTTCCTCGGCGGCGTACCGTATCTGCTTCCGGAGATCGGGGAGGTCAACGCCGATTCCCCTGCGCTCCGTCATGGCCTGTTGAAGGGGGACACCATAGTTGCGATCAACGGAAACCCTGTCAGCAGATGGGATGATATGACCTCGGTAATCCATAACAGCCCCGGCAGGGAGGTTGTCCTGAAGGTGAAGCGGGAGGCTGAGGTCCTTGATGTGACCATCACTCCCGAGAAAAAAGTGCTCAAGGACATATTCGGCCAGAACAAGGAGGCCGGCCTGATCGGTATCACCCCGTCCGGGAAAACCGGTATAAAAAAGGAAGGTATATTCGGTTCCATGGTGATTGCGGTCAAGCGGACGTGGGACATCTCGGTCCTGACGGTCATGTCGATGGTCAAACTGATCCAGCGGGTGCTGCCTGCGGACACGATCGGCGGCCCGATCATGATCTTCCAGATGGCCGGCCAGCAGGCATCTCAGGGCGCCATGAATTTCTTCACCTTTATGGCGGTCATCAGCATAAACCTCGGGGTGCTGAACCTCTTTCCGATCCCGGTCCTCGACGGTGGACATCTTCTGTTCCTCGGCATCGAGGCAGTCAGACGCAAGCCGATGAACGAGAAGGTCATCGCCATATCTCAGCGTATCGGGCTGGTACTCCTGCTGTCGCTGATGGCCTTTGCGCTTTACAACGATATCGGTCGTCTGCTCAGCGGCAAAATGTTTCAGTAAATGAAGCATACCTTCAGGCTCAGGATCTATTATGAAGACACCGACTGTGGCGGTGTTGTTTATTACGCGAACTACCTCCGGTATTGTGAACGGGCGCGAACAGAGTTGCTGGAATCGCAGGGCGCCAGTCTCAGGAAACTTATGGAAGACGGAGTCTATTTTGTCGTTGCAGAGGCCTCGCTCAAGTATCTTTCACCTGGGCGATACGGGGATATCCTCCTGGTCGAAACACTCGTGGAACGGGCGGGCCCGGCATCGATCGTCTTCAGCCACAGCATCAGGCGTGAAGGGACGAACCAGGAACTGGTGTTGGCGACGGTGAAACTCGGCTGTGTCGGCAAGGACCTGAAGCCCATGCGGTTGCCGGTAGAGCTCACGGAGATAAGAAAAATGGTGCCGGACGGAGTATGAAACCTGCCTCGCTGAAGCGACAGACCTCCTCGGGAGGAGTCATATACAGGAAGACCGATGATACGTTCTCTGTCGCCCTGATCTCGGTCAAGGGCGGAAAATTCTGGTGCCTCCCCAAAGGACTGCTCGACAAGGGCGAGACCCCCGAGATGACTGCAGTCCGCGAGGTGAGAGAGGAGTCCGGCCTTAATGGCAGGATCATCGAGAAACTGGGCGATATCACCTACTGGTACTATATCAGGGGAGAGAATACAAAATGCCGCAAAACAGTCCACTTCTATCTGATGGAATTTGAGAGCGGTGACACCTCCCAGCATGATTTCGAGGTGGACGGGGCTGAGTGGTTTACCCTCGAGGAGGCGCTCCGTAAAATCAGCTTCAAGGGCGACCGGCGGATCCTCGAGACCGCCAAGGCAAGGCTGACGGCCGCATGAAAAAAATCCTGGATAAGACAGAGTTGCTGCGGGTTGCTGCCCGGCTCAGGTCTGAGGGAAAAAAGATCGTTTTTACAAACGGCTGCTTTGATATCCTGCATATCGGGCACGTCCGCTATCTTGCAAAGGCGAAGAGGCTTGGTGATCTCCTGATCGTCGGCCTGAATTCGGACAGCTCGGTCTCGCGGATAAAACCCGGAAGGCCGGTGAATGCTGAAAAGGCGAGGGCAGAGGTTCTGGCCGCGCTGTCTGCAGTCGATTACGTGACTGTCTTCAGCGAGCCTACACCCTACCGGCTGATCAAATCACTCAGGCCCGACATCCTGGTCAAGGGCGGTGACTGGAAGAAGGAGGAGATTGTCGGTTCGGACATAGCAGGACAGACCTTCAGCCTCCCCTTTACCCGGGGAGCCTCAACGACCGGCATCATCGGGAAGATCCTGAAACTTTCCTCGTAGCACGTGCCCGGGAGCCTGCAGATCTACCGCCTTCTCAGAGATCATTTCGCCTGGCCGCTCCCTGACCGCTGTCGGATCTATAACCTGCCGGGTTCTGCGGCTGCCCTGCTGCTTGCGCTCCAGAGCAGGCCTTTTGTCGCAATAGAGGCTGATGAGCAGAAGGCCCTAGCTCTTAGAAAGGACATTGCCTTTTATCAGGGCATTGTGGGCGAAAGGAAGGTGCTTTTTTTGCCGGAGGAGGCCGGGCCTGAGGCCTCCGGTCTGCGCGCCGAACTTTTTGCAGTGATCTCAGACGATGATCCGATCGTCACATCCTCGGAGAACCTTGCCTCCACCTTCTGGGACGCTCCGTTGCTGTCGGCGAAAACAATCCATGTGAAATCAGGGCTGGTCGGTTCACGCCAACAATTTGAAGAGTCGCTGATCAGCCTGGGTTACCGGAAGGCGCCTATGGTGACGGTCAGGGGAGAATACAGCCTGCGGGGATGGATACTCGATATCTTTCCTTCTACTGCAGAAGACCCGGTCCGCGTGGAGTTCTTCGGGGATGAGATAGACTACGCTCGCCGGTTCGATGTCGATAACCAGCGCTCCAAGGGCGATATCGATGACTTTGTGATTTTCCCAGCAATCGAACCTGAAAGACAGCAGAGGCTGGCAGACCTGTTTTCTGACCGCATCTTCTACTGCCTCGATCCTCTGGCTTCTCCTGAGATGCTTTCTGCAAAGTCGGTCATGCTTTCCCGCTATGCCTTCATGGGCGCCGCTGGTATCACGGCTTCGCTTGATGCGGTATCATGCCCTGCAGGTGCTGAATGTGGTGATGGACCGATTGCCGAATCCAGTACCCCTGATGATGCTTTCCCTGGGATCGACGCCGGATTGCTCTCGCTGAAGGGCGCAGGGATCCTCCCGGAGGAACGGCATGACCTTTCGGATCTGGCCAGGAGTATAGCGCTGATAAGCCGCGAGCATCGCGTGCTGATTGTGGCTTCGTCAAAGGGACAGTCGGAACGGATAATTGATATCCTGAGAGAGGCTGATCTTATTGCCCCGGCCATCTGCATGGATGAGGTTGCCGCTTATGAGGGGACCATTGCTGTTGTCGTCGGAGAGCTTTCCGCGGGCATTTTTCTTCAGGGTCTCCTGGTACTGACCGAAAAGGAGCTCTTCGGGGAGAGGCCTGTCCACCGGCCGATGAAGAGATCGAAGCTCACCAACCTTCTGATCTCGATCGACGATATTGCTCCCGGCGATTATATTGTCCATCGCGAATACGGCGTCGGCAGATTTACCGGCATCACGCGCCAGGCAACAGACGATACAGAGATCGAGCTGATGCAGCTCGACTATGACGGCGGCAGGATCTATATCCCGGTACAGAACATCCAGAATATCTCAAAATTCCGCGCGGAAGAAGGCGTTGTCCCGAAGGTGGACAAACTCAGCGGAAAGACCTGGCAGCGGAAAAAAGAGCGCGCACGCAAGAAGGCCCACGATATTGCCGAGAGGCTGGTCGTGCTCTACGCAGGCAGACAGAGCGCCCGCGGGTTTTCGTTCAGCCCTGACACTGAACTCCACCGGGAGTTCGACAGCTTTTTTGCCTATGAGGAGACGCCTGATCAGTTCAAGGCGATAGCTGAGATCAAACGGGACATGGAGTCTGACAAGCCAATGGACAGGCTTCTCTGCGGCGATGTCGGCTATGGCAAGACCGAGGTGGCAATGAGGGCTATATTCAAGTCTGTCTTCGACCACCGGCAGGTTGCCGTGCTGGTGCCGACGACGATCCTGGCAGAACAGCATTACCGGACATTCTGCGAAAGGTTTTCCGCTTTTCCGGTTTCGATCGATACTATCAGCAGGTTCAGGACGCGCAAAGAGATCAATGATGTCCTGAAGCAGCTCTCTCAGGGACAGCTCGATATCGTCATCGGCACGCATGGCCTGCTCTCGAAAAATGTTGTCTTCGGCCGGCCAGGCCTGCTGGTCGTGGATGAAGAGCATAAGTTCGGTGTCGGGCAGAAGGAACGGATCAAGGAGATGAGCCGGAGCATCGATGTCCTGAACCTGACGGCGACTCCGATCCCGCGGACCCTGCATATGGCTCTCTCAGGCATAAGGGACATCAGCGTTATCGAGACCCCTCCCGAGGAGCGGCTTGCTGTGCGTAGCGTCGTCAGTGTTTTTGACGACAAGCTGATCCGCGACGCCATCACCCATGAAATTAACAGAAGCGGTCAGGTATTTTTTGTCCACAACCGGATCAGCGATATCTTCAGAATTGCAGACCATCTGCAGCAGCTCGTCCCCAATGCACGGATCGGCATCGCCCACGGTCAGATGCCGGAAAAAGAGCTCGAATCAGTCATGCACCGTTTCTTTTCCGGGCAGGTGAATCTCCTCGTTTCCACGGCGATCGTCGGTTCAGGGCTTGATATTCCAACTGCCAACACGATTATCATCGACCGGGCGGACAAGATGGGGCTTGCAGACCTCTATCAGCTCAGGGGCCGGGTCGGCCGGAGCAGTGTCAAGGGATACGCCTGTTTTCTCGCCCCGCCTGAATCCCTGTTGACCGATGAGGCGCGCAAGAGGCTCCAGGCGGTCCAGGAGATGAGCTATCTCGGCGCGGGCTTCAGGCTTGCGATGAAGGACCTTGAGATCAGGGGTTCGGGAGACATATTCGGGGCAGAACAGTCGGGCCACATACATGAGGTCGGCTTCGACATGTATATAGAGATGCTCGAGCAGGCGGTTGCCGAGGCAAAGGGCTTCGAGATAAAAGAGACCGTTGAACCGGTAATCGACCTTAAGGTATCGGCTCTTATCCCGGGCGA
>JBARHQ010000283.1:0-2586 GCA_049799315.1 Thermodesulfovibrionales bacterium
AGGCGGGACCGCCTGAGGTGGGCGTAGTGGTGGTGCAGCCGCAACGGGTAGCACTGACCAGTGAACTTTCCGGCCGAACCACTCCCCAAATGATCGCCGAGGTCAGGCCCCAGGTCAGCGGGATCATCCAGAAGCGCATTTTTACCGAAGGAAGCGACGTAAAAGCGGGACAGGTGTTGTACCAGATCGATCCGGCCAGCTATGAGGCGGCCTATGCCAGTGCCAGGGCAGCCCAGTCTCGCGCCGAGGCCGCGCTCGGCACCGTGCGCCTCAAGGCACAGCGGTATCAGGATCTGGTCCTGATCAAGGCGGTCAGCCAACAGGACAACGACGACGCCCAGGCCGGCCTCAAACAGGCCGAAGCAGATGTTGCCTCTACCAAGGCAGCGGTGGAAACCGCCAGGATCAACCTGGCCTATACCAGGATAACCGCCCCCATATCCGGCAGGATCGGCCGTTCCACCGTGACCGACGGAGCGCTCGTCACCGCCAACCAGCCGACCGCACTGGCCACCGTCCAGCAGTTAAGCTCCATGTATGTGGACGTGACCCAGTCCAGCTCTGAACTCTTGAAACTGAAGCAGAACCTGGCCAGCGGTCTGATGAAAAAAGACAGCGGGACTGCCCAGGCTCGCGTCAAACTGCTGCTGGAAGACGGCAGCGCCTATCCGCTGCCCGGCATACTCAAATTTTCCGAAGTAACCGTGGACCAGAGCACCGGCTCCGTCACCCTGCGGGCAGTCTTCCCGAATCCGAAACAGGTGCTGCTCCCCGGCATGTTTGTCCGTGCCGTTGTGGAGGAAGGTGTCAACGAGCAGGCAATCCTGGTGCCGCAGCGCGGAGTAACCCGTAATCCCAAGGGTGAAGCGCTGGCAATGGTCGTGGGTGCTGAAGAGAAGGTTGAGCCGCGACCGATCAAGGTAGCACGGACCGTTGGTGACAACTGGCTGGTGAGTGAAGGGTTGAAAGCAGGTGATCGCGTCATCGTGGAAGGGCTTCAGAAGGCACGCCCCGGCACACCGGTCAAGGCGGTTCCGTTCGGCGCCGCCGCACCTGCCCCCGCCGTCGGCGGGGTGCAACCTGCTGCAGCCAAAAAATAAAGGAGCCTCTCCATGCCTCGCTTTTTCATAAACAGGCCGATCTTTGCCTGGGTTATCGCCATCATGGTCATGCTGGTCGGTCTGCTGTCGATCAAGAAGCTGCCGGTCTCCCAGTATCCCCCCATCGCGCCGCCGCAGATCGCCATCAATGCCACCTACCCGGGGGCCTCGGCCCAGACCGTACAGGATACGGTCACCCAGGTCATCGAGCAGAAGCTGAACGGCATCGACAACCTGATCTACATGGCTTCCACCAGCGATTCGGCCGGGGCTGTGTCCATTACCCTGACCTTCAAGGCCGGCACCGATCCCAACATTGCCCAGGTGCAGGTTCAGAACAAGCTGCAGCTGGCCGTGCCGCTCCTCCCCCAGATTGTCCAACGCTCGGGAATCCAGGTAGTCAAGTCCACCAGGAACTTTTTGCTGATAGTGGGTCTTGTCTCTGAGGACGGCTCCATGGACCGCAACGGCCTGACCGACTATATGGTCTCCAACCTCCAGGACATCGTCAGCCGTCTGGAGGGGGTCGGCGAACTGCTTCTGTTCGGTACCCAGAACGCCATGAGGATCTGGCTGAACCCGGCCAAGCTGAACAACTTCCACCTGACAACCAACGACGTCATTTCGGCACTACAGGCCCAGAACGTCCAGGTGTCGGCCGGACAGTTCGGCGGTGTTCCCGCCAATCAGGGTCAGCAGCTCAATGCCACCATCAATGCCCGCACCCTGCTCCAGAACGCTGATCAGTTCGATGCCATCATCCTGCGCACCAATCCTGACGGATCCACGGTCAAGCTCAAGGATGTTGCCGAAAGCAAGATCGGCACAGAGAACTACGAGATCCAGTCGTATTACAACGGCAAGCCGCTGGGCGGCATGGCGGTCCGCCTGGCAGCCGGGGCCAACGCCCTGGAAACCGGCAACCGGGTCAAGGCCAAGCTGGCGGAACTGGAAAAATATTTCCCCCCCGGTATGAAGGTTGTCTATCCCTACGACACCACCCCCTTCGTCAAGATTTCCATCGAAGAGGTGGTCCATACCCTGATCGAAGCGGTCTTTCTGGTCTTCATCATCATGTTCCTCTTCCTGCAGAACATCCGCGCCACCCTGATCCCCACCATCGCCGTGCCGGTGGTTCTGCTGGGCACCATGGGGGTACTGGCGGCCTGTGGGTACTCCATCAACACCCTGACCATGTTCGCCCTGGTCATCGTCATCGGACTCCTGGTGGACGACGCCATCGTCGTCGTCGAGAACGTGGAGCGCATCATGACCGAGGAGGGGCTTCCACCCAGGGAAGCGACCATCAAGTCCATGGGACAGATCACCAGCGCCCTGTGGGGCATCGCCACCGTGCTGACGGCGGTCTTCCTACCCATGGCCTTCTTTCCCGGTTCCACCGGCGTCATCTACCGCCAGTTCTCCATCACCATCATCTCGGCCATGATCCTGTCGGTCCTGGTGGCCATGATCCTGACCCCGGCGC
>JBARHQ010000284.1:0-3920 GCA_049799315.1 Thermodesulfovibrionales bacterium
GTTCATATGTTCTCATATTATAAAAAAATACTCGAAAAAGACCAGGCAGCGAATCTGATGAATACGGAAGAATATGGGAAAAGGGTCGTCACCTTGCCTATGCACCCTCTGTTAAAAAAGGATGACATCAGAGAAATTTGCGACTGTGTTGAAGAATCCTTCAAAGAGCAGGGAGTTTGATAAAAGTAACCATTCTAGAAAGGGCTGACTTTGCGCTGAGAATACAACCCACCCCTGCACCCCTCCCGAGAGGGGACTAAAAACATGGTCCCCTCCTGGGAGGGGCAGGGGGGTGGGTTTCCACCCGTGACTGAAGGGATACTGAAAAAAGTATTTAAGAATTAACAGACTGAAGGATACAGAGTGATCAAAGAAATACGGGAAGCGACAGATGAAGAATGGGACCGCATGGTCGATTCCGCTGGATCGGCGCTTTATTTCCAGACGAGGGAATGGTTCGATATCTGGAAGGCCTATGCGGGCTTTAAAAGCGGTGCAAAACTCATTCGTTTTGACAGCGGGAAAAAGGTCCTGCTGCCTCTCGCACATATCAACCTCTTGAAAGGGCTGATACCTGTTTATTTTCTTGCTCCCAAAGGCCTTGGGGGGTTCGTTACCGATGACGAACTGGAAGAAGATGAAAAAAAAGAACTTTTCAAAGTTTTGAAGAAAATGAAAATGCTCTATTGCGCGGTAAATCCCTATGATACCTTATCGAATGAATTTGACAGGTTCAACAACCGGGATTTCACACAGGTGCTGGATTTAAGCGAAGGCTTTGACCGCATATTCAAAAAATGGACATGGGGACATTACAGCAGGACCAGGAAAGGACTGCGGGAAGGGATAACCGCCGAGGTGGCCGTGACGGAAGATGACTGGAAAGCCTATTTTGATGTGTATCAGGACACCCTGGCCCGATGGGGTGAAAAAACAACTAATGCCTATGGATGGGCTTTGTTCGATATAATGTTCAGGAAAAAATCCGATAAAATAAAATTGTGGCTCGCTAAATATCAGGGACAGATAATATCAGGCGCCTTATGTTTCTATCACAATAATCATGTCGCGTATTGGCATAGTGCGACCTCACAGCGTTTTTACAAAAAACTTAACGCCACCCATGTATTGCAGTATTGCATTATTAAGGACGCCTGCGAGAAGGGGTTCCTCCATTATGATTTCCTGCCCAGCAGCGGAATTGAAGGGGTCATTGCTTTCAAAGCCGGTTTCTCCCCGCAGAAGAAGCCGGTGAATATCTATATGTCTCCATTCATGAAAATATCGGATGCAATGAGAAAAAGGCTGAGAAACAATACCATCTTCAAATATCTCATGAAAGATACGGGGTTTTGAATGGGTAACGCTATATTTTTACTTAGCAGTTCACTAATTAGACGACGAAACATCACCTGCCCCTTCATCCCCTCCCCTCAAGGGAGGGGAACAAAAAATGGAATAACCGCCTCTTCCTTCGGCTTCGCTCAGGACAGGCAAGGGAGGGGAATACAACCCACCCCCCTGCCCCTCCCAGGAGGGGACCATGTTTTTTTAATCCCCTCTCGGGAGGGGTGCAGGGGTGGGTTTCAGCCCGCACCTGAAGTGACACCAGGACAAACCAGACCGTCATTTTGCGGAACGATAAAATGATGAGCCACATTCCCTGCCCTGTCTGCGATGTCGGACTGGATGCCGGGTCTCTTGCCACCATCGCCCTCAGCACTCCCCGCGGGGACCAGCAGTGGGCGAGGTGTCCGGAGTGCCGGTCTTTTTTTGCCCTCGGGCGATACGATCCGGATCAGGAAGTGCACCATACCCGTACGCGTCCGTGGGGCATGGTCGAAAGCGGCATCGCCCTGAACGACGAGAAAGGCCCGATGTTCGACGCCGTCCTCCGCGTGCTCCGCAGCTATGCGCCGCAGGGAAGCGCTCTTCTGGACATCGGCTGTTCCTACGGCGGCTTTCTTCAGCGGGCACGAAAGGACGGTTACCGGGTCCGAGGGCTCGACATCGTCCCGGAGGCTGTTGAATACGTGCGCAGTCAGGGCATTGCATGCGATTCTGCCGGGTCTGTCGGTGAACTGGATATTCCGGAAAACTCTTTGGAAATAATCTCTGTGCTGGACTGTAACTATTACTGGCCGAGTCAGACAAAAGAACTGCGCGCCATCCACTCCCTGCTCCGCAAGAACGGCCTGCTCGTGATGAGGGTAGTGGATATGTCCTGGGCGATGCAGATCGGTCTCTGGCTCCGCAGATGGTTTCCCAACGCGGGTCAACGCCTGTGTGAAAAAGCAGTGTACGACCACCGTGTCTCGGTCCCGGTCCGCTCGCTTCTCCGTGTTGTACGGCAGGCGGGGTTCGAAATTATTTATACGTCTCCTCGCGACGCGATGCCCTTCCGTCACAACAGCCTCAAGGTGAAGACCGCCTACGCGATCGGACAGCTTGCCTGGCGTATCACCGGCTATAACCTGGCCCCCGGCTTCGTATTCCTGGCCAGAAAGACGGCGTCATGATCCCCCGGCACAGCCTGCCGTTCGACGCCCGGAATATATTCTCCATTCTGCTTTCATCCGCTCCGGCCATGAATTCTCAGGACGTTGAAAAGGCCTATGCCGATGCGCTCGGACTGCGCAGGGTCCTCCTGCTCCCGAGTGTCAGAGCGGGGACCCATATGGCAATCCTTGCGGCAGGCGGGCCCGGCCTGGCAGTGACAGGGCCTGCTTACACCTGCCACACCATGCATGAAGCCCTGGCCCTGAGCGGAGCGTCTATACAGCTGGTCGATTCAGCCCCCGGTTCTTTCCTGATGCCGCCTGAAGGCATCTCCGCCGCCTCAGAACCCGGGAGCGTGCTCGTGCTGAGCGAAGTTTACGGCATACCGTACGACCGGGAAATGCTGCAGAAGGCGTGCGAAAAAGGGCCGCGCATGCGGGTCTTCGACATGGCCATGAGCATACCCTCGTTGGAGAGGCTGGGGCAGCTGGAGGCCCGGGACGTCGCGCTGTTCAGTTTCGGCTGGGGCAAGCCGATGTTCGCGGGATGGGGAGGTATCGCATGCTTTCAGGACCCCGCGCTTGCGGACAGGGTCCGCGAGATACGGGACCGATGGACCATCCAGGAGTCATCCGGTCTCAGATTCCGCCGTGGATATTCGACCCTCCTCCGGGTTGCTGCCAACCAACGGTACATTTACGGACTTTCTCATGAACGGCATCTCTATCGTCTGTATAAAAACATGACGTCTTCGCGATGTGAGCAGGCCCCTTCTTCCAGTGGAGATAACGCCCCCGCCCATTTCCGGAATCTGGGCACCCCCTCTTATCTTAAGAGGGGGAAGGGGGAGTTAATTTCCCCTCCCTTGCCTGTCCTGAGCAAAGCAGAAGGAAAGGGCGGTTATTCCATTTTTTGTTCCCCTCCCTTGAGGGGAGGGGATGAAGGGGAGGGTGAACCCTGTGCCGCCGGTTCGTCATCAGACATGACTGCACGGACCTTGCCCGCGGAATGGACGCGGCCGATGACCGGCCTGAACCGGGCCCTCGCCATGCATAATCTGCGCAACTCTACGCATAATGCAGAACTCAGACGCCTGCAGGCTGAGATCTATCACAACAATCTCGTGGAGCCCGGCATTGCACGCGGTCCGGGGAGTAACACACTGCCGCAGAGTCATTTCCCTATCCGCATTCCCTCCGGCATCCGCGACGCTGTATGCGATTACCTGAGGGGCCGCGGCATCGATACAAGCACTCTCTTTTCACTTCCTGCAGGGTTGGGACGGGACCGCTACCCAAATGCGGCAGAAGCGGCGGACGAGGTGATGACCCTTCCACTCGGCATGTCAATCACCCCGGACGAAGTGCGGATGGTTTCGCAGTGCGTTAAAGACGGTCTTCAGGCGCTCGGATGTTAACTAC
>JBARHQ010000285.1:0-10340 GCA_049799315.1 Thermodesulfovibrionales bacterium
TAATGTTAATCCGGGGCTGAGCACATGCCACAGACGCCCCTGGTGTAGTGCGTCATAAATCTCTTTACCTATTAAGCGCTGTGAAAAACATTTGCGTCATTCCCGCGAAGGCGGGAATCCAAGGACCTCTGCTCTCTAAGACAATGGATTCCCGATTACTACCTCGGGAATGACAGCCAAAGATATTCGAACTTATGTAAAGAAGCGTTGGACGCACTACACTGGCAACAACAATTTCGGCTCATCCAGCCGGTCGTTGTCCTCAACTTCAATAAAAAATAAATACGCTCGCTTTAGTTATTGACTTTGAAATTGTTGACTTCAAGAAGAAATTATCCCCCCTCCTATTTTTTCTGTCATAAATCCCTCAATTGACAGCTCTAATCTGCTGCTCCTCAGTCCGGTTAAACGGCCACGTATTCAGCAAAAGAGGTGGATTCCGGGATTGGCAGCTTATCTTCCAGCAATCCACGCACATGCAGTTCAATGGCCTCATGCATGTTCTTCTCGGCATTCTCTCGGGTGGCCCCAGTTGCTGCACAGCCCGGCAAATCAGGAGAATAAGCCGAATAGTTGCCCTCTGCCTTTTCTATAACAACAAGAAATCTGTGCATAAGTTACTTGACCTCCTTCACTTTTGCCTGTTTCATAATACTATTCAATGTTCCTGCAGCAATGTCATCACCGGGATGTCCGGCAATGGTAACTCTCCCCGCCTTCGTCGGATGTTTATATTGCCGGTGGCTGCCTCTTGTATCCACCTGATACCAACCATCAGCTTCTATCATTTTAATAATATCACGAATCTTCAATGCAACACCTTCGGCTCATCCGTCCGGTCATTATCCTCATCGCCAATGAAAAAAGGAAATGAACTTGTTTGAGCTATTGACTTTGAAGTTGTCGTCTTTCAGAAGGAATTTATCCCCCTCCTATTTTTTCTGTCATAAATCCCTCTAATGACAGCCCTGATTTCCCGCTTTCGGTCCCAGTTAATCAGGGTTACATTATGATAAGCAAAACAGTGCAAAAGCGCAATTAAAAACCATATTTATCCAGCTTCCAGGAGTGATTCTTCCAATAGTGTCGTCAGCCAGGGTAGCCTTTTGATATCTTCCGGATATCCACCCCGCGATATCCGCCTGCCTTGAGCTGCCCGACCAGATTATCAGGGGTGACCGGAGTGTCAAATTCAGTATAGCAGGCACCGACGTCTGACGGATCATGCGCATCAGAGCCGCCGGTAAAGGGAAGGCACAATTCCCGGGCCACCTCAACCGCCTTTATGTTATAACGTTCCATATTGCAGCCGTTATATCCCTCAACGGCGCATAGCCCATTGACACGCCGGATACAATCCCCCAGGCTGTTCCCTATCCGATACGGATGAGACGGGATAACCACACCACCGACACGTCCGACGATCCTGACCACCTCCTCGGCAGAAAGGCCTTTCAGCCCCAGTCCGTCAGTGTTGACCCCAAAGACCAGGCAATGACCATCAGACGTTGAAAATTCCACTCCCCTGAATATGATGATCCGGTCCTGGTATTTTATTCTCAGCCGCTCGGCGAACTCAGATGCCGCATAGTAGTAATGCTCGGTGAACGCTATCCCCTGAAGGTTATTGTTGATCGCCCGGACAACAGACTCCTCGGGATCGGCATTGTTATCCCCGCTGTTTCGAGTATGGACGTGAAGGTCTATTTTGAATGGCATCGTCGAAAAATCAGGTAACTTGACCGTCAGTTTCTCCTGCATTTTTGTATCCCTCGATCAGGACGACGGCAAAGACGATCGTGAACCCCGCCAGTATCCCGAAGATATTCACGAGCTTCAGATAAACGATGAGCGCCAGCACCACGAAGAGCATGATCAGCCTGAACTGACCGAGAAAGATCATCCGGCCCATGCCTTTCCCGGCCCCGAGAAGTCCCCGGACTCCCCGGACAAGGCCCCTGAAATTAATCAGGGCCAATAAGCCACCCGCCAGGACACCCGCAGGCAGGCGCCACCATTCAATGAGCGCTGAGGCTATTGCTGCCGGTATGAGTATCATGACCGAGCGCCTATATATTCTTTGTATCAGATCCACGGTCCTCTTTTCGTACCATCCTGAAGATCTCCCTGAACCCGGAGGCGATACCCAGCAGCAGAAAGATGATCGTCAGCCACGGCCTGGTCGAAAAGACCCCGTCCAGCCAGTAGCCGATTGCAAGACCGATGAAGGTCGAGACCACCAGGTTCAACCCCATCATCCCTGCCTTCAGATATTCGCGTGAAAACCCGAGACCCATAGTGCACCTCTTTGAGATAGAAAGAAGCCCTGCCCGTTGTCAACGGACAGGGCCCGGACATGCCTCTCAATGTCAGTGAGACTCCTTGAGATTGAAAACCGGGAATATCTTGGCGATTACCCAGAACAGGACAAACGGCATAATGAATATAGAAAGAGCCCCAAACAGCCCCTCTTTGAACGTCTCCCAGTCATGAGGAATAATCGGCAGATGGTAATGCATATATCCTGCAAACGAGAGCGAGAAAGCCTGGCCGCCGATAACGACATTCCACCGCATCATAAAGACCCCGAAGATCACGAGCAGAACACCGAGCACCGCGCGCCTTATGGTCAATCCCGGCAGAAGGAACAGGATAAACGGTATCAGGTTGCCGAAGCCATATTGCATGATGAATATGTCGACGAAATCCTTGCCGTAGATGACACTCCGCAGCACATCCCACGACTTCACTGCAGTATAGCCCCGGAATATCAGGTCAAGCAGTTCAAGCGTTATCGCAAAGACCAGAAAGAAAAGGAGATAGCGCGCCGTCATCTTGATAACGTTCAGCTCGGCGCTCTTGAACTCCTCGGGAGAGCGATAACCCGCATAAGATGCCTTTTTGCGCGAATCCAGGAATTTCCTGATCTCCATGGTCACGATGTACGTAAGCATGCAGAGCGCAATGCCCGAGACGATAGCAGACATGATAAAGATGACCGGCATCAGCGGGGTCATCCAGAGCGCGTTGGCCTTGACCGAACCGAAAATAAAACCTGCATAACCGTGAAGAAAACAGGCTACCGGAATACCGGCAGCCGCCAGAATCTTGATCGCCTTTTCGTCCCGTTTCAGAGACTCCTCACTGACATCATAGACACCCAAAGTCAGCGAGCAGAAGACCAGAAGCTTTAACCACTCGACAATCGTCTTGTCCTGCTTCTCTTTCAACGGCTGCGCTACCTCGACAAAATGCTTCCGATAGAGGAACCAGAGTTCAGATGCAACTATGGCCCCATAGGTTGAAAAGACTATACCAAAGGCTGCGATGGCTGAGGTAAAATGCGGCGTCATAAAGTTATTAATGCCCCGGAACGGGTGCTGCAGATGCAGCACAATAGGCATCGGGGCGGCAAAAAGAAGTGCAAAGGAGAAGACCAGCGCAAACCTGGCCATATCCTTCAGCTCCTTTATACCGAAGACATGATAGAGAGATGAAAGCACGAAAGCTCCGGCAACAAGACCGGTCATAAAAGGATACATAACAATCTGAACAGACCAGTAGATGTATTCGTTCGGATAGACAAACAGCTCTTTTACTGTCCAAAATTCACCATGAACCATCTTATTTCACCTCCCTGTCAAGCCCTATATAAAATACTTGTGGTTTCGTCCCATATTCCTCTTTAAGTATACCGACGCGTTCGGTCATTATCACTTTTGTGACCGGATCATTCGGGTCCTTGAGGTTGCCTATCTGCCTCGCCCCAAAAGGACAGGCCTGGACGCAGGCGGTCTTCAGCCCCTTGGTGATCCGGTGGTAACAGAAGTTGCATTTTTCGGCCGTATGATACTTCGGATGGAAAAATCTGACACCGTAAGGGCATCCCATGATGCAGTAACCGCAGCCGATGCACCATTTCCTGTCGACCAGAACGACACCGTCAGGCGTCTGATAGGTTGCCCCGACCGGGCAGACCTGCACGCAGGGCGGGTTCTCACACTGGTTGCAGAGCTTCGGCACAAAGAAGGCCTTCCGGATATCCTCAGGCTTGATGTCTTCATATTTTCCGGGGCCAACTTCTATCTTGCTCGTCGTAAACCCGTCCCGGGCGCCCTTAGGGGTGTCTGCATGAAATTTTCCGTCTTTGGTAAACACATACCGTTCAACCCAGGTCCTCGTGACATTGGCATCATACGGTATCTCGTTTTCATTCTTGCAGGCCTTGACGCAGAGCCCGCAACCGACACATTTATAGGTATCGACCAGGAAGACCCAGCGCACCTTCGCGCCGTCATCCTTGCCGGCAAAGATCTTTTTCGGGTTGACGATCTCAAGGGCCGCAAGCGGAAGCGTTATGCCGGCGACCCCTATCGCTGCTTTTTTCAGAAACTCTCTTCTTTTCATTTCAATCCCTCCAGTGAAGGCTTGTGCGGGTTATGGCATGAGACGCATTCCGTGCCGGTATTATGGTTTTCAGGGTCTATGCCCCTGATGCTTGCCCTCCCGCTCGAGGGATAAGCCAATTTTGTGTGACAGCGCAGGCACTGTCCCCGGCTTCTGTCGATCGCCAGTTTTTCAGGATCAGAAGGATGCTCGATCGCCGGTCCGTGGCAGTTCTCGCACTGGATGTTCATATGCGGTGACTGTGAGATACTTTCAAGCTTGTCGGCGTGGCAGTCCCTGCAGTACTCCGATCCCCGGTATTTGACCTTGAAATTTTTCCAGTCCTCGATATTCCCTGTACGGTACCAGCCATACATATAGCCATTCTCATGGACACCGAAGTCCTTTGGAACATAGAAAAATCTGAAGATAAGGACAAGCACAACAAGACCAATAACGACAATTAACGGTCTTAAGACGTGGTTCTTCATGAAACGCACCTCGCTATCTGCTATTTATTATTTACGTACAAATTATACAGGAAATTCAGATTTGAAGTCATTCTTAAACGCAACAAGAATAACGTACGGAATCAGCTCAAAAAGATATGCGGCCACCGTAGCCCAAAAATCCATGATGCAAAGGACCTTCCAGTCTATCACTCCTTCCTTGAAATATGAGTGTCCGATATAGCAAAGGGTAAAGAAGAATCCCCAGATAATCGGGACAATGACCGAGATGAGCACGAGCATCCTGTAGGGTCTGTTTTTCGCCAGCTTCCAGGTGACCGCAGCAAAAATGAAGTAGGGAAGAAACACGCGATAAGCATCATAAAGATTATTGAGTATGAAGGCATTGCCTTCCCTGTTCATCAGCGAAAAAACAAGCAGTGCACTGCACCAGAGGACAAAAGGGAAAAAAAGGGCGATTTGAAAGAATCGTGATTGGGTCATCCTTTACTCATGAACATGATAAGTTTAATTTATATGTCCGTCATCAGATTGTCAACGTGAAATTTCAATTAATATGTGGTTTGGTACAGGTCAATTCATGCTGCAGCGATGGAAGCCTCGGGCATCGTTGGCATAGCAGTTCAGGGAAAAAAGCTGAAGAGACACAGGCCAGCCACGGCTGACCCCTGTACAGGTAAGATTAAGGACCTATGAAGTCTTTGGGCTCTTTATAGTCATGACACTTGACACAATCCTTTTTGGCCTGCTCCGGTGTTACCTTCCATATATGCGGTTTATGGCAGTCACCACACTTCAGGTTCATCTGCATATGGAGTTCGTGCTTACCTGTCTGCGGGACGGTGGCATGGCAGCTTGCAGTACAATTAGACCAGTCAGGACGCGCCTTACGGTGAGGGTTGTGACAGGTCCGGCATTCGAACTGCATGGCTGCATATGCAGGGACCTTTATTTTAACAGCCCTTTTGATAGTCTCTTCGGACGGCCTGAAATGTTTGACGTCAATAGTACCATCGGCTATCAATTCATTTCTGACCTTATCGTCTCCATGGCAGAAGAGGCATTTCTTTCTCCCGGGAAGCAGATTTACCGTGCGATCCGTATGACAGTTAAAACAGGGCAGTTCTCCCATCGGCATACAGACAGCCCCTTTGTCTGAGGTGCCGTGCAGATTGAAGTCCTTGTCTTTGTGGCAGGTCACGCAATACCTCTCCTCCATGGTGAATTTGTGGGTCTTGTAGCCATGGCACTTGGTGCACTCAATCTTTTCGGTAAAGACATGTTTCGCATGATAGCGTGACCTGCTGATATCCGGGGCCTTGGGAAACTTTTCATCCCGTTCCCAGTGACACCTCAGACAGAGGATTCTGGGGACAATCACCTCTCCATGCCTCGGAGAAACAGATCTCTGACCCAGGAAGGCAAAGCGGTACATCTGGACTAACTGGTCCTTTTTTGAGGCGTGGTGACATTCGTGGCAGCTGAGACCTGCATGTTCGCTGCGGGCCCACTGCTTGTTTGCTTCATCATGCACATGACAGGTAAAGCATGCCTTGGGGTTGTTTTCGAAGTAGTCATTAATCCTGTAAGCGATAAAGCCCACCCCCAGGATAAACAGAAGACCCGCGACCGCAATAATGACCTTGGCCTTTGTCGAAAGCCCTTCGTTAACCCATGTCAGAAATTTATCTACCAGAGAAAAAGGATTAAACATTCCAAAACCCTTTTATAATAGTCCCGTATCTCATGAATCACTGCTGAATAAAACTCTTGGGGTCCTTGTACTCATGGCACTTCACGCAGTCCTTCTTCGCCTGCGCCGGAGTCACCCGCCAGATATGCGGCTTGTGGCAGTCCTTGCATTTGAGACCCATATCGATATGCAGCGAATGCTTGCCGACTTTCGCTGTATTCGGATGACAATTGACACAGTTCCCCCAGTCAGGACGGGCTGTTTTATGCGGCTTGTGGCACTGATAGCAGTCAAACTGCATGGGGGCATCTTCCGGCACTACGATCTTGATCGCCTTCTTTATCGTCTTCTCATCCGGCTGATAATGCGTTACATCAAGCGTCCCGCCGGAAATCATTTCCTTCCTCACCTTCTCGTCGCCATGGCAGTAGAGACACTTTCCGCGGCCCGGTTTCAGGTCTTTGGTCCTGTCAGTGTGGCAGTTCAGACAGGGAATCGCCTCCATCCCCTCGCCGTGGACCTCACGGCCCTCATGGCACTTGACACAAAACCGCGGTTCTGCAGTGAATTTATGGATCTTATAACCATGGCACTGGACGCATTGGATCTTTTCCATAAAGACATGCTTCGCATGAAGCCGCGAATTGTTCACCAACTTTGCCGTGGGCGCCTTCTCGTTCTTTTCCCAGTGGCAGGAATAACAGATCTTCCAGGCGACAATCGTCTCGCCATGCCGTGGAGAAACAGACTTTACTCCCATAAAGACAAAGCGGTACATCTGGACCATCTGATCTTTCTTTGAAGAATGATGACACTCATGACAATTGATCGATTTATGCTCACTCACCGTCCATGCATTGTTCGCATCATCATGCACATGGCAGGTCATACAGGCCTTCGGATCATTCTCGAAATAATCATTTATCCTGTATGCGACATAGCCCATAAGGCCTATAAACATCAGCATGCCGACTGCAATAATAATTTTGGCCCGGGTAGACAGCCCTTCATTCACCCACGTCAACAATTTCCCAACCAGATCGAAAGGATTAAACATCAAAGAAAACCTCCAAACTCAAAAAACCTTTATTTATATTTTTTTAAGCGCTTCGTATGCAGCCGTTATGGTCTGGTCAATATCCTTCTCTGTGTGGGCAAGTGACATAAACCCCGCCTCGAATTGCGACGGAGCGATATTGATTCCCTGCTGAAGCATCTCAGCAAAAAAAAGTCCGAACTTCTTCGTGTCCGCCCTCTTTGCGGTCGGATAGTCAAAGACATCGGTATCAGTAAAATAGGTGCAGAACATACTGCCCGCGCGGTAGAAACGGGTTGGGACCCCGGCGCGCTTTGAGGCATCACGGAGTCCTGCCTCAAGCATGGCTGACTTCTGTTCGATCTTTTTGTATGTTCCCGGCTTCGAAAGTTCTTTTATCGTCTCAATCCCGGCCGTCATCGCCAAAGGGTTGCCGGAGAGCGTCCCGGCCTGATATACCGGCCCCTCAGGAGAGACCAAGGCCATGATATCTTTCCTGCCGCCGTAAGCGCCGACGGGAAGTCCGCCGCCGATGACTTTTCCCAGACAGGTCATGTCGGGCCTGATACCGTAATATTTCTGTGCACCTCCGAACGATACCCGGAACCCGGTCATCACCTCGTCGAAGATCAGGACAATGCCGTGCTTCTTTGTCACTGCCCTGAGGGTCTCGAGAAATCCAGGTCTGGGGAGCACGCACCCGATATTGCCGACTACCGGCTCGACAATGACACAGGCTATCTCGCGCCAGTCTTTCTCGATCATTCTTGAGAGGGCGGTACTATCGTTATAGGGAAGCGTAATTGTATTTTTCGCATAAGACTTCGGGACCCCCGGACTGTCAGGCAAACCGAAAGTTGCAGCTCCCGAGCCCGCCTTCACCAGGAGACCGTCTGCATGGCCGTGGTAACAGCCGTCAAACTTGACGATCTTGTCCCGCCCGGTAAAACCGCGTGCAACGCGGATAGCGCTCATCGTCGCCTCGGTGCCTGAATTGACCATCCTGATTTTGTCCATCGACGGATATATCTTAAGCACCTGCTCCGCCAGTTCAATCTCCAGCGCAGTGGGTGCACCATAGCTCGTCCCTCTGTCAGCAGCCTTTTTCAGAGCCTTTATGACAGCAGGATGCGCGTGGCCAAGGATCATCGGGCCCCAGGAGAGGACATAATCAATGTAGGCGTTGCCGTCGGCATCATAAATCCTCGAACCTTTGGCATAGTCGATGAACAACGGGTTGCCGCCGACCGCCCTGAAGGCACGCACAGGACTGTTGACGCCTCCCGGAATACTCTTGATAGCCTTCTTAAACAACTTTCGCGACTCTGTAAATTTTTTCATAACTCTATAATTTATCACAAATAAATTTTCAATGTCAAAAAAGATTACAAAACCCGGAAATATATGCTATAACTATAGCCAGTATTTTTTCTTTAATTCTTTAAATTACCGCATATGGAGGATGATTGACATGATGAAAAGAATTCTGATCGCACTAATGGTCCTTGTGGCCCTCGCGGCATGCAATAAGAAACCGGCAGAACAGAAGGAGCAAAAAGGCGCAGTCCTGGCCAAGGTAGGCGCCGCCGTGATCACCGAAGGCGATCTCGAGCGCGAACTGAAGTCACTGCCGGACTACGCGCAGCAGATGTTTGCCGATGAAAAAGGCAAGGAAAAATTCGTCGAGGAGCTTGTAAAGAAAGAGATGCTCTATCAGGAAGCTGTCAAGAAGGGACTCGATAAGTCAGCTGATTTCATGAAGAAAGTAGAAGAGTTCAAGAAACTCACTCTTGTCTCTGAACTCCTCGAAAAAGAGATCATGGCCAAGGCTAAAGTCTCTGACCAGGAGGCAAAGGAATATTATGAAAAACATAAGGAAGAATTTGTAACGACCAGCCAGATCAAGGCGAGTCACATCCTGGTGAAGACAGAGGAAGAGGCCGTTAAGGTGCTTGCGCGGCTGAAGAAAGGCGAAAAGTTCGAGGAGATCGCCAAAAAAGAATCGCTGGACAAAGGGTCTGCAAAGAGCGGTGGGGACCTCGGCTATTTTGCGCGCGGACAGATGGTGCCGGAATTCGAAAAGGCCGCCGCTGAGCTGAAACCCGGAGAAATCAGCAGGCCGGTCAAGAGCAACTACGGATTTCACATCATCAAGGTGACGGACAAAAAAATGGGTCCGGCAATCGAGTACGACCGCATAAAGGACCTGATCAGCCAGAAACTCTCCGGTGAACGCCAGAAAGAGTCCTTTGACAAATACGTCGCTGAACTGAGAAAGACCTATACGGTCGAGATCATGAAGGACGCCCTTTCGAAACCGAAGGAAGGCGCGAAAGAAGGCCCCAAAGAAGGCAATGGCAAGGCGGGGTCAGACAAACCTGCAGGGGAAAAGAAGGACGCCCCGGGAAAAGAAGAACCAAAGCAGAAAGAAGAAAATAAACCAAAGACACATTAAAATATCTCAGAAGACAAAAAAAAGAGCGGGCCGCTTCGGCCCGCTCTTTTTTTTGTCTTGTAATAAGTCGAAAATGAGGACATTAAGAGACGGGTTTGTAAAAAGTTCGGAGGCAAGGCGCGCATGGTTCGACAGGCTCACCATGACATATGAAGAGCCTGCCCTGAGTTTATCGAAGGGAGTTTTGAAGCGCAACGCAGTATACAGAGCTTTTTACAAACCCGTCAGCTGTATTCGATCACAATCTCATAATCAACAGAGGCATGGTCAGCATCCAGTGCGTCGACCTTTCCGGAACAG
>JBARHQ010000286.1:0-15153 GCA_049799315.1 Thermodesulfovibrionales bacterium
GGGCTTTGATATTGATACAACCATGGTGCGGTTGGGTCTCATGAACCTGATGATGCACGGAATAGACAACCCGCATATTGATTACAAAGACACCCTGAGCAAAAGCTTTAATGAAGACAGCCGGTACCGAAAGAAATTGGTGGATGAGGCTGAGCTTAAAGCTGTCATTGCTATGCCGAGCGGTGTGTTTAAGCCCTATGCCGGGGTGAGTACGGCTATTTTGATCTTTACCAAAGGCGGCGAAACGCGAGAGATTTGGTTTTATGACATGCAAAGCGACGGATATAGCCTTGATGATAAACGTAACAAGCAGGAAGGCTATGGAGATTTGCAGGATATTGTGGAACGGTATAAAAACCGGAATCCTGAGATGGATAATGACCGGTCTGGGAAATATTTCTTTGTGCCGAAAAGCGAGATTGTTGAGAATGAGTATGATTTGAGTTTGAGTAAGTATAAGGAAGAGGTTTATGAGGAAGTTGTCTATGAGTCGCCAGGGAATATACTGGCATCATTAAATAATATCGAAAAAGATATCCATCAGGGAATCGAAGAATTAAAAGTGCACTTAAAATGAAATGGATCAGCAGGAAATTAGAAGAAGCTTATATAGTCAAAGATGGAACCCATGATTCTCCAAAGTATGTTACTAACGGGAAAGGGTATCCACTGGTTACATCTAAGAATTTAAAGACTGGGGAACTTGATCTAAGCACCGTTGATTTAATCTCAAAAGCGGACTTTGACAAAATTAACTTAAGAAGTGAAGTTCATAGAGGGGATTTGCTATTTGCGATGATTGGCACAATAGGAAACCCAGTAGTAGTAGATTTCGATCCGGAATTTGCAATCAAAAATGTCGCTTTATTTAAAAGCCATCCTGATGGCAATTCGATCGAGTATCTGAAATATTTCTTGGGCTCAGCGAAAACAAGAAGACAACTATTTAACGAGTCAAATGGGGGCACCCAAAAGTTTGTTTCACTTGGATATTTGAGAAGATTGAGAATACCTCTTCCGTCTTTAGTAGACCAAGTCCGCATATCCACAATTCTCAGCAAAGCCGAGGCATTGATAGCCCATCGCAAAGAAAGCCTCCGCCTGCTGGGTGAACTGCTGAAGAGCACGTTTTTGGAGATGTTTGGAGACCCGGTTAGAAATGAGAAGGGATGGATAACTCTCCCTGGTAAAGATTATAGCGATTTGATTACAGTTGGGGTCGTAGTTAAACCAGCCTCATATTACACCGACACCGGAGTCATAGCATTAAGGTCACTCAATATTAAACCCAACCGGATAGACCAAGACAATATAGTATATTTTTCAAGGGAAGCAAGTGAGGGGCCACTGGCTAAGTCTGTCTTGCGAACGGGAGATGTAGTTATAGTGCGCACGGGAAAAACAGGTTCCGCTGCCGTAATTCCTCCATTACTTAACGGTTATAATTGCATTGATCTCATAATTGTTCGCCCTAAAACGACAATATTGAATCCTTATTACTTGGCGTATCTTCTAAACTCTGAGCGCGGAATTGCACTTGTGGCAGCAAGAGAAGTAGGTGGGATACAGAAACACTTTAATATCGGGGCAATGAATAAAATACATTTTCCTATTCCGCCAATTGATTTTCAAAAAAAGTTTGCCCAAATCGTAGAAAAAGTAGAAGCCCTCAAAGCCCGCTATCAGACCAGTTTAAAAGAACTGGAAAACCTATATGGTTCCCTCTCCCAGCGGGCATTTAAAGGGGAGTTGTAATATTGCGGCCCGCCTATCGCTTATACATCGACGAGTCCGGAGATCATACCTATGGGAGACCGGAGAAGTCGTCTATCTATATAAGACACGGTGAGGAGAAGCATCTCCTAGGCGACATTAATACGTATCCGCGACTTGATCAGGTCGACAAACGCTATCTTTGCTTGACAGGATGCATTTTCAATCTTTCCTACTACAGAGAGCAGTTTGTTCCGACTATGGATGCCTTTAAGAGGGATTTCTTCGATCCTGACGAACAGGTTATTCTTCACGCAAAAGAGATCATTCAGCGGCAAGGCCCCTTTCACCTTCTGAGAAATCCTGAACTATCTCAGCGTTTTGATGCAGGCATAATTGATCTGATAGCGAATGCAGAATATACAGTCATTAATGTTGTTATAGACAAGAAGAATCATATAGAGAACTTCGGTGTTGTTGCGTGGCATCCTTATCACTATTGTCTTGCCAACTTGCTTGCCAGGTATGGGTTCTTTCTGCAATCTCGCCGGGCACATGGTGACGTATTGGCAGAAAGCAGGGGCAAAACAGAGGATTTCGAACTCAAGGAAGTTTATTCCTCTCTATATGAGAAAGGTACCCGTTTCAAATCGGCCAAATTCTTTCAGCAGTTTCTTACATCAAGAGAAATCAAGATTAAACCGAAGACAAAAAATATTGCCGGCCTGCAGTTAGCCGATATTCTTGCGCATCCACTTAAGAAATATACGCTGATCCAGAAGGGCCTCCTAAACGAACCCGACGAAGCAGTTTACTGGCTTAGAGTCGTAGATGCTGCAAAGGGCAAGTTGGACCGTCGCGAAAAAGACGGTAAAGTAGAAGGCTACGGATTAGTCTTTATATGAAAATGAAAAAGCCGACTTCCGCCGGCTTCCCACGCTGGCCCATTCGGACCATCCACCTCCAGCAAGCTGGATTACTTATATTAAACCGCTGTTCGGACACTGAAAGCAAATTAGTTTTTTTTATAGGATTTAATAATGTTGTTAATGACGTTAGAAAGCCAGTCTGCAGCGGGTTCTGCACTCAGGCAGAACCACACCCTGTATCTTCTTCTGCGAGGATGAGCGCGGGGAGAAAAACGGCGAATATGTTGTGAAGATCAAGGCGGGAATGGAGACAGGAGGGAATGTGAATGAGCAACATTGAAGACAACAAGCTCGCGGTCTTTCAGGGAAAACATATCAGAAAAGTATTTCATGAAGGCGAATGGTGGTTTGTCATTACCGATATCATCTCCGCACTGACGGATGCTGCAGACCCTTCCGATTATTGGAAGAAAATGCGCAAGCGAGATCCGGATTTGGGCAAAACCCTCCAAGGGGGGGGACAATTTGTCCCCCCCCTTGCCTTGGAGTTCGCAACTGCCGGTGGAAATCAGAAACTCCAGTGCTGGAATACCGAAGGCATATTCCGCCTGATCCAGTCCATCCCCAGCCCCAAGGCTGAACCGTTCAAACGCTGGCTGGCACGGGTCGGTAAAGAGATACAAGTCACTTATAGCTCCCCGCCTATTTTAGGAGGGGATTTAGGGGTGGTAAAAGGAAGTGGTAAGTGGAGGCAGAATTTTCTTTTCTTACAAACCACCCCTGCCCCTCCTTAACCAAGGAGGGGAGTTGGGGAAGTCAAACGATGGAAAAGATCCATAACATAAAAAATCTGAAAGAAAACAGGAAAAAACTTAGAAACAGCCTTACCCCGGCTGAAGCTAAATTGTGGTCTCTCTTAAGAAACAGCCAAGTTGAAAACAGAAAGTTTAGAAGACAGCACAGTGTTGGGCCGTATGTGCTTGATTTTTTCTGTCCATCAGAAAAAATCTGTATAGAACTGGATGGGGCTGGACATTATACAGACGAAGGTTATGAATACGACATGGCAAGAACGGAATATTTAGAAGCTCTCCATATTCGTGTTATGCGGTTTGAAAACAAGGATATATTTGAGAACACGGAAGGGGTCTTAAAAGAAATAAGGCAAACTTTTACTTCCAACCAGACTACAAATAGTAGTCTGTCGCAATGATAAATTTTGAAGCGTAACGCAGCAAACGGACTTTTTACAAGCCCGTCAATACTTCAGTTTCAGAAAATTCCTGAGGAGGTCCTTGCCGGAGGTGGTGAGGATCGACTCGGGGTGGAACTGGACGCCTTCTATGATGAACTCCTTATGCCTGACCCCCATGATTTCGCCGTCATCGGTCCAGGCGGTTATCTCGAGGCAGGCCGGCATGGTCTCTTTTTTGATTACCAGAGAGTGATACCGCGTGGCGATAAACGGGTTCGGCAGCCCTTCATATACCGTTTTGCCATCGTGATGGACCATCGAGGTCTTCCCATGCATCAGCATCGGGGCGCGGATAATATCGCCTCCGAAGGCCGCGCCGATCGACTGATGGCCGAGGCATACACCGAGTATCGGGATCTTTCCGGCAAAATGTACAATCGTCCCGACTGATATCCCGGCCTCGTTCGGCGTGCACGGCCCGGGAGATATGACGATCCTGCCAGGCTGCATCTGTTCGATGTCGGCTATGGAGATTTTGTCATTTCTGAATACCCTGATATCCTCTCCTAACTCGCCAAGATACTGAACGAGGTTATAGGTGAAGGAATCATAGTTGTCGATCATCAGTAGCATCAGCCCAGGCCCTCCTCTGCCATGTCAACAGCCTTTATCATCCCGCGGGCCTTATTCACGGTCTCTGTGTATTCGCTCTCCGGCTGCGAGTCGGCAACGATGCCCGCGCCTGACTGAACATAAATGGCGCCCTCCTTTATTATAAGCGTCCGGATCGTGATGCAGGTGTCCATATTCCCTGAGTAGCTGAAATAGCCGACAGCGCCGGCGTAAGGGCCGCGCTTTGTCGGTTCGAGTTCATCGATGATTTCCATAGCCCTGACCTTCGGGGCGCCTGATACGGTCCCGGCCGGAAAGCAGGCCCCCAGGACATCAAAGGCATTCAGGCCTTCCTGCAGCTCACCTTCGACATTCGAGACAAGGTGCATGACATGGCTGTAGCGTTCGACAGCCATCATCCCCGTCACCTGCACCGAACCTGGCTGTGAAACTCTTCCGACATCGTTTCTGCCGAGATCGACGAGCATGATATGTTCGGCAAGCTCCTTTGGATCCTGTTTGAGCTCTTCCTCCAGTGCCCTGTCCTCTGCATCTGTCTCCCCCCGTCTCCTGGTTCCCGCAATAGGACGAAGGACAATCTTCCTGCCTTCGAGCCTCACCAGTATCTCAGGAGACGAGCCGACGATCTTCGCATCACCGATATCGATGAAGTACATATACGGCGAGGGGTTTATTACCCGCAAGGCACGATAGATATTGAAAGGGTCTGCTGTCGAGGGGCGGGAGAACCGTTGCGAGAGCACAACCTGGAAGATGTCCCCTGCCCTGATATATTCCTTTGCCGCGTCGACCGAAGACATGAACGCCTCTTTTGTCTGGTTGGAGTCGAGACCTTCTTCTTTCAGGGCCCCGGAATGGTCTTTTATGACCAGCGGGGTCCGCAACTGTTCGATGAGCATATTGATTTTTTCTGTTGCCTCCCGATAGGCCTCTGCCGGGGTCTGTCCGACAATATGCGCATTGGATATAACCTTGATCTTCTGCCTGAGGTTATCGAAGATCAGCATCGTATCGGTGACCATCAGGAAAAAGTCAGGGAGGTCGAGCCCCTGTTTTTCCTTCAGATCAACTGTCTCAAAATAACGGACCATGTCATAGCCGATATATCCGACGAGCCCCCCGAAAAAGCGCGGAAGGCCCTTGATCTCTACGGGCCGGTAGCGAGAGATTTCCTCCTGCACGAGGGCCATCGGGTCGTCTGAGGTGATGATCTGCGGGGCATGAGACCCATCGGTAATCGAAACCGTTCGGCCTTTTCCCTTGATGATCCGCGACGGCCGCGAACCGATAAATGAATAGCGGGCCCATTTCTCGCCGCCTTCAACACTCTCAAGCAGGAACGACGGTGAGCCGCCGACCTTCAGATAGGCTGTTACGGGCGTATCCGCGTCCGCCAGGATCTCTTTATAGACCGGGATGAGGTTGCCTTTTTCAGCTAATGTTTTAAATGTATCGAAATCAGGGTACATAAGATCAAAAATCACTTGTCAAATTTTTTGGTTTTGAATTATAATTATAACTCAAGTTGCAGTAAGAAGTTAAGGACTGTCCTGTTTTCATGTATGGTTCATGTGCGGTCCTGATGAAGATCAGATGCGGGAATAGCTCAGTGGTAGAGCACAACCTTGCCAAGGTTGGGGTCGCGGGTTCGAATCCCGTTTCCCGCTCCATAACTCACGATTCACTTTTCACGTTTAACTTTTTCAAATGGCGACGTACCCAAGTGGCTAAGGGGGAGGTCTGCAAAACCTTTATGCAGCGGTTCAAATCCGCTCGTCGCCTCCACTTTTTACCGTTTCCTTGTCATCCCGCAGCGATTCAAGTACTGCAGCATCAAGCCCCTTTTCCTCAAAATATTCTTTTTCGAGAGATTCTATGTAAAACCGGTCGAGCCCGCTGTTTTCGAGAAAGTCTTCTCTGAGGGCCGAGTCTCTTTTCTGGATCACCTCCGGCAGGATCTGGTTAAGGTAGACCGATTCCTTCCTGAGGTCAAGGAAGACCTTCTCGAAGAGTCTCTCAGGCAGTTTCCCGGTGATACCGCGGTCAGCCAGTTCTGTCATAATGTCGGCCCTTATCTTTTCTCTCACCTCTTTCATCTCGAGCCCCGGGAAAAAGCTTCGCATGCGCTCCTTCAACGCAGCCTGAGTTTCATGGTAAAGAAGTTCCTCGTCATTGAGGTTCTTCAAAGAGGTGATCACGTCTTTCAGGGAGGCCTCCCCCTGCTGAATGTTGTCTATACCCGCGAGTATCAGGCTGATCTTCTGCCTGCCATAGCTCGTGATATATTTATTGGCGAGCAGGTCGCGGGCAAAGACTGATTTGAAAAGACCCGGATCAAGCTCATCGAAGGCCTTCTTGTTGCCGACCAGGCTGCGCAGGGACTCTTCCCTGAAATCGACCTGCTTCATGAAGGCCAGCTGGCTGAGGACCGCGTGGACGTTGTCGTAGCGGTCAAAGTAGGTTATGATCGAGCTCAGCTCTTCAAAGATGCTGAAATCATCCGTTTCGCGTGAGATCTCGTCGCACGCTTTGCCGATGTCGAGCAGGACCTGTTCAAAACCGCGGTCGTTCTGCGAATAGGCAAGATGTTTGGCCCTGATCAGCCTGACAATGTCATCCTTGATGATATGCTGTTTGAGTGTCGGATCTTTGAAAAAAATGTTCTCGAGTATGGCGCGGACATCCTTGAGATAGTCCTGTTCCTCTATCTCCTGGATTTTCTTGCCCTTCAGCAGCAGCTCGTCGAGCGTGTCAAAGAGGACGCTTGGGATATTGTTCCTGATGCTCAGGGTCCTGAGACGGTCAAGCCGGGCAGATTCCGACCCGTGCAGGGTGTCGCGCTTCAGGCCTTTCAGGAGGATATCACGATAGGCGTCGACCACGATCCTGTTTTCAGGGTGCCGGTACATGATGTCGATCTTCATCCGCTCCTGCTGGTAACGGTCGATATTATGTTTGAGAACGATTTTCTCAAGGAGAGACTCGTCCCCAGGGCTGAGCTCCCTGGTTATTGCATACATATCCCTGTAGGTCTCGTAGTATTCAAGATTAGCCCTGTTGACCAGTTTGAAAATAAATACGATTGAGCGGTCTTCATTCAATTCCGAGCAGAAGCTTCCGAGCAGGTCTGTATCACGCTCGTCTGCAAGGAGGTTTGTCCTCTTGAGAAACTTTCCGACCGACTTTAGGATCTGGCGCTGGCGTTTCCGGTAATCGCCCCCGAACTCTGAAGAGACGATGAAATAATAGTTTGTGACCGCATGCCCCTGGAGGAAGAGCCGCGAAAGGGTCTCCATGCCCTCAGTGTTGTTTGTAAAAACGACCTGTTCCCTGTCATCGAGGAAGGCCCCGAACATGATCAGGCGGTTCAGCAGATCTGTCTTTTCGATGTCCTTGACCGGTTTTTCGACCCCGAACATATATTCGCAGAAGCTGCCCCCGGTCCCCCGGTACATCAAATGGGTTTCCGTGATCGAGAATTCATTGCCACGGGAGAAAAATCGTATCCGGGATTCTTCCTCTTCATAGAAGTACGAGTTGTATGTGCTGGGACCTGCTACAAAGGCGAAATAATCGACAATGCCTATGCTGCCATGGATTCTGAGGTCTTTGATCATATCTAAAAATATACCACAGGATCAGGGAAACATTCTATTTGGAGCCGCGCTCTAAATCCTGTGCCGGGCATATTCCTTTTTGCCGTTCAATGCGATTACAATATCCCATTGCAACAAGCGGAGGCGTAAATGGATAAACTGGTGATTAACGGTGGAAAGAGGCTGAGCGGGACGGTCGAGATCAGCGGGGCGAAGAATGCTGCCCTGCCGATTATGGCCGCATCGATCCTCGCAGAAGGGGAACATCATATTACGAACGTCCCGCAGCTGCGGGATGTCAGCACCATGGGCCGGCTGATCGCCAACCTCGGCGCCGGGTTCCACCTTGAAGACAGTACGGCCATCCTCGACTGCACCATGATCGGAAATTTTGAGGCTCCGTATGATCTTGTCAGCACAATGCGGGCGTCAGTCCTTATCCTCGGACCGCTCCTGGCAAGGCTCGGGAAGGCAAAGGTCTCTTTGCCGGGCGGGTGCGCCATAGGTGCCAGGCCGATAAACCTGCACCTCATGGGGCTTAAAAAAATGGGTGCCACCATCAAGCTGGAATCCGGTTATGTGCTGGCTAAGGCGAAGCGGCTGAAAGGTGCCTCTATATATTTTGATACCCCGACGGTGACCGGGACCGAAAATATCATGATGGCCGCAGCACTGGCCGAGGGGAAGACGGTCATCGAGAATGCGGCCCGGGAGCCGGAGGTAACTGATCTGGCGAATGCACTGACATCGATGGGTGCGAAAATTAAAGGTGCAGGAGAAAGTCTGATTGAGATCGAGGGGGTCAGCAGACTTGAGCCTCTGGACTATGCCATTATTCCGGACCGGATCGAGACCGGTACCTTTATGACGATCGCCGGGATTACCGGCGGGGACATTACGATAAAGAAATGCAGGCCCGACCACCTCGATGCACTGATCAATAAGCTGCAGGACAGCGGGATCAGATTCAAGAAAGCCCGGGACGGTATCAGGGTGATCGGTCCGGAGAGGCCTTCAGCAGTAAACGCCAAGACGATGCCCTACCCGGGTTTTCCGACGGACATGCAGGCCCAGTTCATGGCTATGATGTGTGTCGCTGACGGCACCTGTGTTATCTCTGAAAAAATATTTGAGAACCGGTTCATGCATGTTGCCGAACTCCGCAGGATGGGAGCTGATATTACGATCGAAGGCGGGACGGCCACGATCAGGGGGATTGCCCGGCTGAAAGGGGCGCCGCTGATGGCAACGGACCTGAGGGCGTCTGCCTCGTTGATTGTTGCAGCACTTGCGGCTGAAGGGCAGACAACGGTCCACAGGATATATCACCTCGACCGAGGCTATGAGAAGATAGAGGTGAAACTCCAGAGGCTCGGTGCGGATATCAGGAGAGAAAAGGAATAGGCTCCGGATTATCTGAGCAGCATATACTGAATGAATGCCGCAAGAAAAATATAGACGCTTGAGGGGATGATCCTTTTGTAAACCCCCCACATGTCTGCCTTGAAATACTCCCTGGTCAGTACAAGGCAGAGATGCACCGGGGATATCAGGACGCCGATAAAGCCTGCTGCAAAGGCCATTGACATAACCGGCAGTGAAGCGCTGCCGGCTATACTGACGAGTAGCGGGAAGGTACTTCCGACAAACCCGACGGTAAGTCCGGTCAGCAGCCCGGTCAGAAACGGCAGGAGACAGACGATCGGCAGGACCGGTATGCCGTTATCAACAAAGACAGCACTCAGGTTTCTGACCGATCCCGTGGCCTCCATCGTCTCCTTGAAGAGCATGATGCCGAGGATCAGGACGACCACATCAGGGGCAAACCCGTGGCGCACAATCCGCCAGATATCAGAGGGTCTGTGCCGGAATATAATAAAAAGCGGGATAATCATTGTCAGCAGGGCGTAATGAAGTTCCATCTGCAACGCAACGACCAGCAGCAGGACAGCGGCGACCGGCACGAAGCTCAGCAAGGCGTGTGTTTTCGTGACCCCGATCCCGGCCGGAGTCTGCACCGGAACGGGCGAGACAGTACGGTTATTTATATCGCGCATGCTGTAAACAAAACCTATACAGAAGAGCACAAAGGCATAGGTGATGTTTGCAACGACAAAGCTGTAAAGCGGTATCCCGGAGAGCGCGGACGCCAGCAGTATGCCAGGATAGAGTGGCAGTATATACTCCCAGGGATGCCTGAACCAGTAGTTGATGTAAGCCTTTTCCTCCCTGGACATATGCAGCCCTGAGGTGGCTTCCTTTACCATGGGGGCCGAGAAGTAGGCGCCGCCAAGCGACGGCAGCATCCCGATCAGCAGTGGCATGGATATGACAACCACCTTTTTGTTCCTGACATATGTTTTCACCGCGGACATCATGGTCGAAAGCACATTGTTTTCACGCAGGATCAGCTCGAAGACCCTGATGAGTGAAAGCGAGAGCCAGAGGGTTACCGTGACTCTGCCCGTGAACGTCTTTTGAGCGGTGCTGATTACGGCGGCCAGGTCCATCCGGTACAAGAGCATCAGTACTGCTGCGTCAATCAGCATGACGTATCCTACCGGGACCTTTTTCCTGAGCAGGGTAAGGATCAGAATAAATGTCAGCGATATCCTGATGATGTCAAGCATAGGTTTAGTGTATCACAGGAGAAAGACAGATGAGCACTGCAAAAACAGGGCTTCCTGCTGCGTCAATCGACCCCTCTGGCATCCCTCATATGGCTTCCTCAAATCTCATCTTCCGTACCTCCTGTAGTAGTTCCGTCCTCTTCATGAATGGCGCCTCCGTGCCATTCAATCTTACCCGGACAGTTTATGTGCTACAGATACGGACAGTTTATGTGTTCTCTACACTGTTGTAAAACCGCTTGACAAGGGTCTGGAAAAGGCGTAATGTGTAATCAAGGAGTAAGCATGAAGCACAGGTTGTAAAAAGGTGGTCTTGCTCCTCTTTACACGGTGTCTCAGGAAGCAGCGTAGTATTAACGCATTGTGAGATGATTAATCTCTGAAGGGACCGGCGGTAAGGAGGACCTACAAGCCCGCCTTTTTTTATGACCTGAATCCCGGCGTCCGCTCTATCGCATTGACAAACCTCAGTTGGCCTTAACCTTCTTCATTTCAATGCCGCAGGTGCATTCCCCCGGATTATTCTGACTAATTGTATCGCACTTGCATGCAGGCCAGAAGGCACAGGCATATTGCCGGTTGTTATTCCTACTGATAAAAAAGGCAACGACAAGGGGAGTCCCAGTCGGTCTGTACCGGTATATTCTTGCTGAAAGACCCTGTAATAGTGCAAAATATCCTGAAAAATAATCTCAGGAGACAGTGTGGCGGTACGGGTTGGTGTGATTGGTGTCGGATATCTCGGGAAACACCATGCAAGGATTTTTTCTGACATAGAGGATGTTGAACTTGTCGGCGTTTCTGATATCAATGAAACTGCTGCCGGAGAGATAGCGCAGACATACGGCTGCCGGCCCTATACCAGTTATGGAGAGATGATCGGACAGTGCGATGCGGTCAGCATCGTCACGCCGACCACGACGCATCATGCTATAGCGATGGACTGCATTGCTGCAGGCAAGGACCTTCTTATCGAAAAGCCCATAACCGCTGATATCGGCCAGGCGAAGGCAGTTGTTGAGGCAGCGGCCGCGAAGAACCTGATCCTCCAGGTCGGACACCTGGAGCGCTATAATCCGGGTATTATTGCAGCTGCGGGGATGATTGCCGAACCTCGTTTTATCGAGTCGGAACGCCTGTCGCCGTTTATGGGGAGGGCTGATGATGTTGATGTGACGCTCGACTTGATGATTCATGATATTGATATTGTCCTGAGCCTGGTCCGCTCTCGACTGACGGACATACGGGCGTTCGGCAAAAGCATGATCACGGACAGGATTGATCTTGCCAAGGCGTGGCTTGAATTTGAAAATGGGTCCAGGGCATTGATAACGGCCAGCAGGCTTTCACCTGACAAGGTGCGGACCCTGAAGGTATTTCAGAGAGACTCCATTATTGCCATTGATTATCAGAAGCAGGAGGTGAGCCGCTCCTGGAGGCACGGGAAGGAAATAGTGTCGGAGGTCATCCGGCCTGAGACCAGGGAACCGCTTAAGGAAGAATTACGTGATTTTATTTTTTGCGTCAGGAACAGAAAGAGGCCGGGGGTGTCGGGCATCGAGGCGATGAATGCGCTTGACGTGGCGTTAAAGATTACCGATATGCTGAAGGTCGGGCAGTGATTATGATCGTGAATGGAGATGGTTTATTATGATACCGATGGTTGATCTCAAACGGCAGTTCCATGACATCAAGGATGAAGTCTGCGCAGTGATTACGGAAGTCCTTGAGAGCTCCCAGTATATTCTCGGACCGAAGGTGGTGGAACTCGAGAGGCAGATAGCTGCCTATCACGGGGTGCCCGAGGCCCTCGGGGTTGCGTCAGGTACTGATGCGCTCCACCTTGCGGTCGAAGCGCTCGGCATCGGGGAAGGAGACGAGGTCATTACGACGCCCTTCACGTTTTTTGCCACAGCTGAGGCGATCATGTATACCGGTGCCTCACCTGTTTTTGTGGACATAGAACCTGACACTTTGAATATCGATCCGGTTGAGATCGAAAAAAAGATCACGGAGAGGACCAGGGCTATCCTGCCGGTGCATATATTCGGGCACCCGGCTGATATGGACAGGATCAATGCACTGGCAAAAAAATATAATCTGAAGGTGATCGAGGACTGCGCCCAGTCGTTTGGTGCTGAATATAACGGCAAAAAGACAGGGAGTTTCGGTGATGCAGGCTGCTTCAGCTTTTATCCAAGCAAGAACCTTGGGGCATATGGTGACGGCGGCATGATTCTGCTGAAAGATCCCGCGGTGACGGCAGATGTCCGTAAGCTGAGGAACCATGGCTCAAAAGGTATGTACCGGCATGAATGCGTCGGGTTCAACAGCAGGCTTGATGAAATCCAGGCCGCAATTCTCCTCGTCAAGTTCAGGCGCATAGACCATTACAATGAACTGAGGAGGCAGAAGGCTGCCCTCTATAACAGCCTTTTGTCGGGCGCTGTTGAACTTCCCGTAGAGCGGGCCGGCTGCAGGCATGTCTATCATCAGTATACGATCAGAAGCAATAACCGGGAGAAGCTCCAACAGGTCCTCCATGAAAAGGGTGTTTCCTCTGTTGTCTACTATCCGGTCCCTGTCCACTTCCAGGAGGCGGTCAGCGTCCTGGGATATAAGAAAGGCGACCTTCCTGTTGCCGAGGAGGCAGCAGAAAAAGTCCTCTCTCTGCCGGTCTACCCGGAGCTTGAAGAATCCTCGATCAGGGAGATAGCTGAAATCATCAATCATGCCTGAGACGGTTATGATTGTTGCCGGGGAGACCTCGGGAGAGCTCTACGGCGCCCTGCTAGCCGCGTCCCTCAGAAAAAAAATCCCGGATCTTCAAATTATCGGCATAGGTGGCCGCCGCATGCAATCAGCGGGGGTCAGGCTGGTTGCCGGGATCGCGAGCGCCTTTGGGATGGCCGAGGCGGTGTCGGCGCTCCGGGAGCTCAGGAAGTCCTTTCAGAATGCGGTCGATGCATTAACAAAGGAGACGCCATCAGTCCTTGTCCTGATCGATTATCCTGACTTCAACCTCAGGCTGGCTGAAAAGGCAAAACAGCGCGGCATCAAGGTCCTCTACTACGTCAGCCCCCAGGTCTGGGCCTGGAGGAGAAAGCGGATTTACCGGATTGCACGGCTGGTTGACCGGATGGCGGTGATATTGCCGTTTGAGGTGGATATCTACCGGGAGACGGGGCTGGACTGCGAGTTTGTCGGGCATCCGGTCTATGATGAAATTCGGGGGGATAAAATCCGGGGGACGACGGCAGACAAAAGCAGACTGAAGGAGGCGCTCGGGCTTGACCCGGGCAGGCCGCTCCTTTCATTGCTGCCCGGCAGCAGAACCCATGAGATCGACAGGCTGCTCCCGGTCCTTGCAGCGCTGATGGATATCTTCAGTTCTGAGTTCAGAGACTTTCAGTTCTGCATTCCCTTTGCACCCAATACCGATCTGGCAAAATATGCGGCCTTGCTTGAGCCGTTGGAAAAGCGTGGGGTTATGATAAACCAGGGCAGGTCGCTGGAGGTGCTGGCCTCCTCTGATTGTGCCGTGCTGGCTTCCGGCACGGCAACGCTGCAGGCAGTACTTCTCAATGTGCCGATCGTGGTCATCTACAAGGTCTCGCTGCTGACGTATCTGATCGGCAGGCTGCTTATCCACGCCAGGTTTATGACTCTTGCCAATATCCTGGCAGACAGAGAGGTGGTGAAGGAGTTCCTGCAGGGCCAAGTGACGCTTCGGAATATCATGGAGGAACTGAGGAAGATTATGACAGATGGCAGGCACAGGGCCGAGATGCTTGATTCTTACGGAAAAATACAGGACATCTTCAGCAGCAGGCACGCCTCGGACAGGGTTGCGGAGATGGCCATCGAGATGGCCGGCTGGAAAAAGAGTTAGCCGGTATTATGGCGGGCGCATCTGATGTATTTTATTTATAGTTTCCTCTATGCCGCAGCAGTCTGTTTATTGCTGATACCCCAGTATCTTAAACGGCCGGCAAAACTCCGCATGACATGGCTGAAGGAGAAACTGGGGATTTCCCGTATTACCATCAGAAAAGAAACTGCAAGGCCATTCTGGGTCCATGCGGTTTCTGTCGGTGAGGTTACCGCCGCCATACCTCTTTTGAATATCCTGAAGACCTCATATCCCGATGTACGGATCATTCTATCGACCATGACCGATACCGGGCGTGGCGTGGCCGAATCAAAGGCCCCCAGCGGAGTCAGCGTGGTCTATATGCCCTTTGACAGCTTCTGCATCATGAAGCGGTTTATACGCAGGACCAACCCGCTGCTTTTTCTGATCGTTGAAACAGAAATCTGGCCGAATGCCATCAGGGTCGCCCACAGTCAGGGAGTCCCGGTAATCATGGTGAACGGCAGAATTTCGGCAAAGTCCTTCCGGGGGTATAAAGCAATTTCCGGTTTTATGAAAACGGTGCTGAACTGCGGAACGCTCTTCCTGATGCAGACCGAAGGCGATGCAGAACGGATGCGGCTCATGGGTGCTGAGGGGGGGA
>JBARHQ010000287.1:0-3081 GCA_049799315.1 Thermodesulfovibrionales bacterium
CCCACCAGAGACTGACGGGCCTGCTCCCACAGTTCGTGGGTGTTGATCCGTACCGGGCAGACCACATGACACTGGCCGCAGGCTGAACATTCATAAAGACCCTGCAGAAACTCCTGCAGCTCAGCATCAGGCAGCCCGCCGTTTGTCAGGCGCCGCAGTGAGGCAAGCTTCCCCCGGGCTGAAATGCATTCCCGCTTATCTTGTGAAAATACAGGACACCACACCTGGCATTCACCGCATCGTGTGCAGGCCTCAAGCTCGAGCAGCTGTCTTCTGGTTAAGCGCCGGGCTATCTGGTCGCCCTGTGTTTCTTGACGTCGGGCCAATAGATATCCTCCCTCTCCCGCTCCCCGAGGGCGTTCATTGCGATTACTACGGGGGCAAGCAGACTGTGCATCAGTTTACTGTGAGGCAGATACAATATAAACCCTAACACGCTGAACGCATGAACGCTCCAGAGGGCCGTGAGCCAAGGCCGCAACTGATCGGGCGTATACATGCCCGGCGAAACAAACAGACGTGCGAAGAAAGAGTAACGAGCCAGGCTGTCAGGGACCAGGGCAACTCGCAGCGCTTCCAGGACAAATCCTGAAATTGCAAGCCAGAGAAGAAAAAACAGAAGGACCATATCCGCCTGGCTGTTGTCCTGCTGCGCGGCATGGAAGAAGAGCCGTCTGAGCAGCGCCGCGACCAGTCCCGCAAGGAGCGCAAGTCCGGATGCGTCTCCCCAGAGCTTGACAAAAAGGTGCCCCTCCCCCTGCAGGAAGAAGTGCGACATACCCCTGTCAAATCCCAGGAATGCCAATGGTTTTAGAATGGACGCCAGGAGGGAAAGGAAGACAAGACCTGCAAAGCCATAGAAGATCAGCATATGCACCAGCCACCGGAAAGGAGACAGGGCAAACAACTGGCGTTGCAGCAGGACCTCGGCACACCATATCTTCAAAACCCGCATGCGCCCTTCCTCTGGCGCCGGGGGTCCTGATGTCCCCCTGTTCCAGTTGCGCCATTTGCAGACGCAGGCATACCCCATGTACCCAAGGGTGATGCATGCCGCAATCCAGAACAAAAGCCATGGTTTTGGATATTCGACCATCAGTTACCTCTGCTGCCCTGCTCATTGTGTCTGCTCTTTGGTTTCGACCGTATCATTTTATCCTCAATAACTTATTCTAACAGAATTGTTCTCTCTGGAATGATTGGGGTGATCAGGCACCCTCCGTCCGAATCGACCCTGCTCTGGAATGACGTTTGATACTATATAAAGCGCAATTTCTATTTTCTGTCATTCCGGCTTGTCCGGAATCCTTCCGGAAGGATTTCTGACGTGCTTTGCTTGCAGGAATGACACGGAAAATAAATATTCAGATGCTTGAAATTTATATAAAATATAGGATAAAGTTACTATTAACAGCAAAGCTTCGGAAATGGGGATATTACCACAATGTTGAGCAAAAAGATTGGCACGGATCAGATGGGAACTAATGTCGATAAACTGCGGTTGAAAGTGCAGGATATTTTCACGAGCGGAATGTACGACAGATGTGAACCCGCTGTCCTGTATAAATTCATGATGCTGAATCTGGCCCTCAGCCTGGGGACTCCTTTTGTTCTGGGGTTTGGCCTCTTCGACATATACCGGGGCATTGAACCTCTTGGTTATATCATCACCACGGTTGGCTTCACCTGTGCTGCCAGTTTTTATTTTCTCAGGAGAACAAAAAACTATATTTTTGTTGGTTATTTGGTTGTTTTTGTGATTTTCTGGATGTTTCTCTATCTGCTGGCCACTGGTGGCAGTGGCAATTCCGGAGTGCTGTGGTATTACTCATTTCCGCCAATTGTACTTTTTCTAATGGGTTTCAGAAAAGGGTCTGTTGTCGTGTTGACGTCACTGCTTGTTTCCGGAGTAATTCTTTTTTGGCCGGGAACGCCGTATCTTTCAGCCTCATATTCTCCCGATATCAGGATAAGATTTATTCCCAGCGTAGTTGTCCTCTGGGCCATCACGTCTCTCTTTGAGCATATCATGGCAGCTGCTCTCAAGATAGAGATCAAGAATAATGAATTAAGAGAACATATAGAAGAACGCAAGCAGGCAGAAAAGGCACTCGTGGAAAGTGAGGAAGTATTCCGCTCTATGTCCAGTCAGTTCAATGCACTCCTTGATGCGATTCCGGACAATATCTTTCTGATGTCTCCCGACCTGAAAATGCTCTGGGTTAATAAGGCGGCCGCTGCCGGAGCTAACAAAAAAGTTGAAGAGATGGTCGGCAATTTTTGTTATCCCCTGTGGCACAACAATGGAATCCCCTGCGATCCGTGCCCTGCGCTGCGGAGCTTCAGTAGCGGCCAACCCGCAAGCGACATTATCACAGCCTTTGATGGGAGATCACTTGAACTGAGGACAATACCGGTAAAAAAGGATGGCAAAGTTGTCAGCGTGATAAAGGTGGCCAGAGACATCACCGAGCAGCGCAGTCTTGAAGAGCAGCTGCGTCACTCCCAGAAGATGGAATCGGTGGGGACCCTTGCCGGAGGAATTGCGCACGACTTCAATAATATTCTTTCTGCAATAATAGGGTATGGTGACCTTGTTCTCATGAAAATGGCGAAGGATGATCATCTGCGCCCCAAGATTAAGCAAATACGTGCAGCTGCAGACAAGGCCGCCTATCTGACGCAAGGTCTCCTTGCATTCAGCAGGAAACAGCTGAGCAATAAGAAGCAGGTCGATTTGAACGAACACATAATAAAGACTGAGGATTTTTTCCGGACGGCAATCGGTGAGGAGATCAGGTTCAGAATTAATCTGCATGAGCATCCGATTCCTGTTTATGCAGACCCTAATCAGATTGAGCAGGTCCTGATGAACCTGATAACGAACGCCCGTGATGCCATGCCGGCGGGAGGTGACCTTACGGTAACGACAGCTCCGATTAGGCTTGACGAAGAGTTTTCAATACTTCATGGGTATGGGAACCCGGGCCGGTATGGACTCATTACGGTATCTGACAGCGGCACTGGTATGGATGAGGAGACACGGAGGAGAATATTTGAACCGTTCTTCACGACCAAGGA
>JBARHQ010000288.1:0-33011 GCA_049799315.1 Thermodesulfovibrionales bacterium
GTGATGCTCTATGTCGGCGGCCTCCGCCCTCGGCATACCATCGGGGCCTATGAGGACCTCGGCATGGAGGTGGTGGCCTCCGGGTATGAGTTCGGCCACAGTGACGATTATAAACGCACCTATCCTGAGCTGAAGGAAGGCGCGGTGATCATGGACGACGCAACCCTGTATGAGATGGAAGAGTTCACCCGGCGGCTGAAGCCTGATATGGTCGGTTCGGGGATCAAGGAAAAATATTCATATCATAAACTCGGGGTGCCATTCCGCCAGATGCACTCCTGGGACTACTCCGGCCCCTACCACGGGTTCGACGGGTTCCCGGTATTTGCGCGGGACATGGACATGACAGTCAACAGCCCCACATGGGATTTGATACGGAGGAAAAAATGATTAAGATACTCGACCATAACGAGCTATTTAAACAGCCGGATTACCAGGAGCAGTTCGAGCGCAAAAAAGAGTTCGAGAAACCCTGGCCTGCAGAGAAGGTCAGAGAAATCTCGGAATGGACAAAGACACCGGAATATAGAGAGCTCAACTTCAAGCGGGAGAATATAAAGATCAACCCTGCGAAGGCCTGCCAGCCACTCGGCGCCGTCTTCTGCGCATCGGGCTTTGACGGTTGCATGCCTTTTGTGCAGGGTGCACAGGGGTGCGTTGCCTACTTCCGCAGCCATCTGAGCCGCCATTTCAAAGAACCCTTTGCTGCGATCTCGACCTCAATGACCGAGGATGCAGCGGTCTTCGGCGGCCTGAATAACATGCTTGAAGGCCTGGAGAACACCTATGCACTTTACAAACCGGCAATGATTGCGGTTTCGACCACCTGCATGGCCGAGGTTATCGGCGACGATCTGAACTCGTACATAAAGACCGCGCGTGAGAAGGGAGTCATTCCCCAGGAAATACCGGTGCCCTTCGCTCACACGCCGAGTTTCGTGGGATCCCATATCGTCGGGTATGACAACATGCTGAAGGGAATCCTGAAGGCCGTCTCGGAAGGCAGGCGAGGCGATCCGACAATGAAGATCAATATCATCCCGGGCTTTGACACGTACACAGGCAACTACCATGAGATCAAACGGCTCATGGCACTCATGGGAGTTGAGTACACACTTCTGGCAGACGTGAGCGAGACCTTTGATTCGCCAAACACCGGAGAATACAAGCTCTATCCCGGCGGTACGCCACTTCCCGAAGCTATGGATGCGGTCAACGCCATGGGGACTATAGCCTTGCAAAAGCATTCCACCGCGAAAACTATGGATTATATTAAGAAGGATTGGAACCAGCAGACACTCACGCTTCCGTTGATCGGGATCAGAAACACGGATGCATTCTTTGATGAGCTGAGCAAACTGACAGGCAAGCCGGTTCCTGCGGCCATCGAAGCCGAGAGGGGCAGGGCAGTTGACGCCATGGTGGACTCACATCCTTATGTCCACGGCAAGCGCTTCGCCCTGGTTGGCGATCCGGATCAGTTACTGGGAATGATGAGCCTTATCATGGAGATGGGTGGTGAGCCGGTGCATGTTGTCTGCACCAATGGCGACAAGCATTTTGAGGCAGAGGCCAATGAACTGCTTGCCTCAAGTCCTTTTGGAGTTAATGGCAAGGTGTATATAAATAAGGACATGTGGCACCTGCGGTCACTTCTGTTTACCGAACCGGTAGACCTGCTCATCGGTAATTCCTACGCAAAGTTTTTGACCCGGGATACCGGAACACCGCTCATCAGGATCGGGTTCCCGCTCTTCGACCGGCACCATCTGCACCGGTATCCGATCGTCGGGTATCAGGGAGCGCTTAACCTTGTAACCATGATCGTCAATACCGTCCTCGATGAGATGGACAGAAATACGGTCGATACGACGAGTTTTGATGTAATACGGTAAGGCAGATATTGACAAGTTTGTCTGTACGTAAGCAGACACCCCCTCTCCTCTTTCCTCTCCCTCAAGGGGCGAGGATGCCTCAAAAAGTACCCCTCCCTTGAGGGGAGGGGATGGAGGGGAGGGTGATGCAAGAAATATGCAAATCCATATGTTATGCGAGGAACGGATTATGACAACCAATGTGGACAAATTGACGGAACATGGCTGCGGCAGCACAAAGAAAGACAAGGTCTGCCGTTCGCGGGGCGGAGAGTCCTGTGCCTTTGACGGTGCAATGATCGTGCTTCAGCCGATTGCCGACACCGCGCATATCGTCCACGGGCCGATCGCCTGCTGCGGAAATTCCTGGGAAGGCAGGGGAACTCTTTCTTCGCACGGCAATCTGCACAGGATGGGCTTTACCACTGACCTCAGCGAAATGGACATCATCTACGGCGCTGAAGACAAGCTTTATGCGGCTATTGTGAAGACAGCCGCATCTGTTCAGCCAAAGGCTATCTTTGTATACGCGACCTGCGTAACCGGGCTCATTGGAGAGGACCTTGAAGGTGTCTGCAAAAAAGCCGCAGATGAGATCGGCATTCCCGTGATACCGGTAAATGCCCCGGGGTTCGTAGGCCCCAAGAACCTGGGGAACCGAATTGCAGGGGAGGTTCTCCTTCAGCATGTAATCGGTACCGGGGAAGTACCACCTTCGGAAATCATAACTCTCCCTTCCCCCTCTTATCTTAAGAGGGGGAAAAACGAAGCCGGGGGGCGTTATCCCGCAGACACACTGGAGGCAACGGTCAATCTCATCGGAGAATACAACATTGCCGGCGATCTCTGGCTCATAGAACCGGTGTTAAAGGCGGCCGGGATCCGGATACTTTCGAGGATCACCGGAGACAGCACGTTTGAAGAAATAACCTATGCACACAGAGCAATGCTGAATGTTGTTGTCTGCAGCAGGGCGCTGATCAATGTCGCTAAAGAGATGGAGCTGAAATACGGCATCCCCTATGTCGAGGTATCTTTTTTCGGCAAAACGGAAATGGCGAAGGCGCTGAGGTCTATCAGCGCTAAGCTGTCGGCCCTCGGCCCTCAGCTTTCGGAGAGAACCGAAGAAGTCATCAGGGTCGAAGAAAGGACGCTCGATGAGAAGTTGATGGCATATTCGTATCTCAGGGGGAAAAAGGCAGTTCTCTATACCGGTGGAGTGAAAAGCTGGTCGTTCATCTCAGCCCTGTTCGACCTTGGCATAGAGATCGTCGGCGTAGGAACAAAGAAAAGCACCTTCGAAGACGAGGAAAAGATGAAGAAGCTCCTCGGAGACGACGCGCCTCTCGTCGAAGACGTCACCCCGAAAAATCTCCTGCGGTTGCTTAAAGACAGGAATGCCGATATCTTGGTTGCCGGCGGCAGGAACCAGTATCTCGCGGTAAAAGAAGGATATCCGTTCGTCGATGTCAACCAGGAGCGGCATACCGCCTACGCAGGTTATGCGGGACTCGTCAACCTGGCGGAGGCGATAAGCAACAGCATCATTTTTTATGAAAGGGGCAAGGGTCAGGGGTCACAGGTCACGGAATATGCTAAATCCAGTCCCGCATCCCCAGTCACCAATCATGTTGTCATCAACCCGCTGAAACATTCGCAGTCGATCGGCGCGGCAATGGCCATTCAGGGAATAGATCGGGCCATCCCGGTGATCCACGGAGCACAGGGATGCACCTTTCTGGGGAAGGTCCTCCTGACAAAGCATTTCAGGGAGCCGATAGCCCTGGCCGGCACGAAACTGTTTGCCGAGGATGTGGTGATGGGCAGCGAGGAAAAACTCAACGAGGTGATATCCGGGCTTAGTGAAAAGAGCAGCCCTGATCTGATCGCCGTGCTCTCCTCAGGGCTTTCCGAGGTAAAAGGCGACGATGTCGCGGCGACATTAAAAGGGCTCAGGGGTAAAGGGGCGTCCGTTACCTTAATACATGTATCGACGCCGGATTACGAAGGCGGGCTCGAAACAGGGTACTCGCGTGCGGTCAGCTGCATGCTTCAACTGGCAGAGAACATGGGCCACCACCTCTCTGCTTATGCAATGCCCTTCGAGCCGGTAGAGTCGGATATCGGGGAAAGGGAGAGACAGGTCAATGTGATCGCAGGCCCTCATCTGACACCGGGCGATTTTACGGAGTTAAGGGAGATTGTGGAGTCCTTCGGCTTAAGGCCGATCCTGCTGCCAGACCTTGCCTGTCTTGACGGCAGCAGACAGGGGGTCTCTCCCCTCGCGATCGGGGGCACAACCATTGAGGAGATACAGACTATGGGCAGCTCCGACTTCACGATCGCGATCGGTACCAGCATGGAGGCACCGGCCATGATCCTGAAAGAACGGTTCGGAATAGAATACCGTGTTTTCGAGAGTCTGGCCGGGGTTGCAGAGATGGATGCGTTCATGGAAGTGCTCGGTATGCTCAGCGGCAGGAACCCACATCCAAAATATGAACGTCAGAGACGGATACTGATCGATGGTATGAGGGACGCACACTTTTTCACCGCCGGGAAAAAGGCGATGATCGCACTCGAGCCTGACCATTGCGTTCAGGTCTCGCGTGTACTGGATTCGATCGGCATAGACGTTAGTCTCGCCGTGATACCCCCAAACTCAGTGACTGCTCCACATATTATCGCAAAAAAGGTGGTGGCAGGAGACCTTTCCTCTCTTGTAGAGGAGACAGATATGCTTATATCGAATTCGCATGCAGAGGATATTGCAGCGGACCTCGGGGTGCCATTGCTGCAGGCCGGCTTCCCTGTGTATAAGGTCCTCGGGCAGACCGCAAGAATTACTGTGGGTTATCGCGGGGCTTTAAGCTTTATTAATGATGTAGCCAATCTATTGGCAAAGGAGGTGCACTCATGAAGATAGCGTTTGCAACGACAGACGGTACAAATGTGGATGAGCATTTCGGCAGGTCAGGTAAGTTTGCTGTCTATGAACTGACTTTGGACGGCTACCGTTTTGTCGAGATGAGGAGATTTGCCGAGGGCCGGGACATTGCGATAGAACAGACAAAAGGGATGGGCAGTGCCCATGACGAGAAAATCGAAGACAAGGCAGACCGACTGTCCGACTGCAGGATCGTCTATCTCACCGAGATCGGAGGGCCATCGGCAGCACGGCTGATTAAGAAGGGTATCATGCCGATCAAGGTGAAGGAGGTGGTCTCGATCGAGGAGTCACTTGCAAAACTTTTCGAGACGGTGAAGACCGCCCCACCGCCATGGCTGAAGAAGGCAGTGAGCAGTGATTTGTAACCAACAACCAATAATCAAAAACAGGAGGAAAGAAAGATGAAGATGATCAGAGCATTTATCAGACCGGAAAAGGAACAGGAAGTTGTGCAGGCGCTTGAGGGTGCGGGGTTCCCGTCGCTCACCAAGATGCCGGTATTCGGCAGGGGAAAGCAGAAGGGCTTGCAGGTTGGTCCTGTGCACTATGATGAACTGCCCAAGATGCTGGTCATGATGGTGGTAAACGACGGAGATGTCACAAAGGTGGTCAATCTCATGATGGATAAATCAAGGACAGGGTTTGTAGGAGACGGCAAGATATTCATCAGCCCCGTGGAGACCACCTATACCGTAAGGACGGGAGAGGCAGTGTTATGAAAGAGATTACCGTCATAATACGCAGGGACAAGCTCCCTGAGACCAAGAAGGTGCTGGAGGATCTCGGCTTCCCTTCGCTCACAATTCAGAGCGTTGACGGCCGGGGCAAGCAAAAGGGCATGGTATGTAATAACGACCTTGATCCGGACCTTCCGGATAATTTCTGTACATCGGTTAAACTGACGCCGACTCCGTCAACCTATGCGCTCGAGCATTCATTGCCGAAGGTGGCGCTTTTTGTCCCGAAACGGATGCTTACGATGGTCGTTCCCGACGACCTGGTCACCAAAATTGTAAAGTCTATCATTAAGGTGAACCAGACCGGCAAGACAGGCGATGGAAAAATATTTGTCTCGCCGGTTGAAGGTGCTATAAGAGTCAGGACAGCAGAGACAGGCGGAGAAGCAATAGCTTAATTATTGCAGGGGGGCGGACGGACGTTCGCCCCTACCTGCACAAGGAGAATACCAATGGCAATCGTCGGATACACAAGGGGTGGCGGGACATGGACGCCCCGATTTATCGAATCAATAGATGTCAATAAATGCATAGGCTGCGGAAGGTGTTACAAGGCCTGCAGCAGGGACGTCCTGGAGCTGATAGAAAAGCCGTTCGAGGGCGAGGATGAATATGGCGACGACATGGGCAACAAGGTGATGTCCATCGCCAATCCTGGAAACTGCATCGGCTGTGAGGCCTGCGCAAGGACATGCACCAAGAAGTGCCAGGCGCATATCGAACTGTAGGAACGAACGCCCTGATCGGTTAAGCCTTAAACACGACTCGCGAATCTTCAGGGACGCAGCCTTCCCGTCATTTCCATTCCTATAGCCCACAGGGTAAAATAAAAAATGGGCCGGCGGTTGTATTTGAAAGTTGGCGACGTCGTGATGCACCGGGAGCATCGTGGATGGGGAAGGGGTGAGGTCGTTGAAGAGAAGCACTCTGCCCTGGAAGGTGGTTTTTGCATGGTGAGGATACTCTTTGACGACGGCAAGGAACGGTCTTTCATCAATGACCTGGACCATCAGCAGTGCTGTTATTATTTCGGGCTGAGGATCGTCTGAGCAGGAAATTAGGCCACCTTATCTCCTCGTCATATCATTTTGCCAATTGCACATAACCAGACCTGCTCCCATTGCTTTTGCCAAATGTCATTACGTCAAGTCTGATAATGTCATGGCAAAGGTCTCTGCAACTGTTGCATATTGGCCGGTTTCATGTTATTTTGTGACATAAATGCAAATGCGTGCAGAGGAGCATTATGGCAAAGCAGATCGGCTCACAATCGACACAGATGAACTATCGCGAGAAGGAATTGGGGCAGAGCCCCGGAGAATCCGTTAAGCAACGAAGAGGGCATATCGGACCGGATGAGTACAGAGAAAAGCTCAAGAGAGCTGAAGAGGAACTCTCTCTTCTTAAGAAATCCATTGAGACCGTATCAACGGGAATAACAATAGCCGACGCGGCCGGCACCATCGTCTACACCAATCCTGCAGAGGCCAGAATGCACGGGTATAAGGTCTCTGAACTCCTCGGCAAAAACGTGAATATCTTTAGCTCCCGCCGGAAAAGCCCTCGTCTGGGAAATAACGCTTTGGTGCGTTGGAAAGAGTGGGTCAGGGAGACGACAGACGTTCGTAAAGATGGCACAATCTTCCCCGTTCGCCTGAAATCGAGACCGGTCAAATACGCAAAACAGGACTCTCCGTACATTATTACAATTTCTGAAGACATCACCGAGCTGAAGAAGGTCGAGGAAGATCTTCTCCGGGCGCATGAAGGGCTTGAACAGAGGGTCCGCGAGAGGACCCACGACCTTGAGCGAGAACTCAGGGAGCGGAAGGTCGCGGAAGAGAGGGTCCGCGTTCTCGCAAAATTTATCGAAGATACAAATGAAGCCGTCATTATCATGGGAGTTTCGGGGAAGATCCTGGACATCAACGACGCCTTCGTCAAAATCACCGGCTACACAAAAGAGGAGGTTATAGGCAGGAAGCCTCCTCCGATCTTTATTACTCCATGCCGGCGCAAAAATGGTTTTCCCTCTGAGATATGGAAGCCCCTGCAGCGCGACGGTAACTGGCAGGGAGAGATTTGGGGGAGAAAAAAGAGCGGAGAACTATATCCGCAATGGCTTTCTGTCAGCTCAGTAAGAAATGACAAAGGCAAAATTGCATGGTATGTAGCTATTTCGGCGGACATATCGCAGATCAAGCTGACAGAGGAACGTCTTGAGCATCTGGCCCATTACGATCCCCTGACCAATCTGCCTAATCGGGGACTACTCAAGGAGCGCCTTAAGCAAGCCATCTCGCAGGGACGGCGTCACTCCAGGATGGTCGCAGTTATTTTCCTTGACCTTGACCGTTTCAAGGAAGTGAACGACACCATGGGGCACGGGGTCGGAGACCTGCTCCTGCATGCAGTTGCCCAACGGCTCAAGAGCCACGTCCGCGAGAGCGATACAATCGCGCGCCTCGGCGGTGATGAGTTTGCGGTGATCCTCCAGGACCTGGAGAGCGCTGATGGGGCAGCCCGGGTGGCACAGCACTTTCTCGCTTGCCTCGCAGAACCCTTTTTAATTGAAGGACATGAAATTTTTGTTACTGCAAGTCTCGGTATCACCATATACCCGTTAAACGCGTCTGATCCGGAGACACTCCTGAAACACGCTGACACTGCGATGTATTCTGCAAAAAGCAAGGGCAAGAACAATTTTCAGTTTTTTACCGCAGAGATGAACCTCATGATCCTCGACAAGATCGACCTGGAATCAAAACTACGGCACGCCCTCGACGAACGGGAATTGGTCCTTTTTTTCCAGCCGCAGGTAAAGGTCTCGGAAGAAAGGATCATCGGGCTGGAGGCCCTGGTCCGATGGACACATCCCGAGTTGGGACAGGTCCCGCCTTCAAGGTTTATCCCGGTGGCCGAGGATACGGGACTGATCATCCCGATCGGAGAGTGGATCCTCACTGAGGCATGCAGGCTGAATAAGGGCTTCCAGGGGGGCAGAAATGGTCATTTGAATATTTCAGTAAACCTTTCGGCGAGGCAATTCCGCAGTCAGGACCTCGCGGAGAGGATCGCAGTTATTCTGGGAGATACAGGCTTTGACCCAACACACCTCGAGTTGGAAATTACTGAGAGCATCATCATGCAGGATGTTGATGAAAATATCCTGACCCTGAGGAAATTGAAAAATATGGGCATCAGGCTATCGGTCGATGACTTCGGAACGGGATATTCCTCCTTAAACTACCTGAAGCGATTTCCCATCGATGTGCTTAAAATCGACAGGTCTTTTGTCACTGACATCACCACCTCGAGGGATGACAGTTCCATCGTCTCAGCAATCATAGCCCTTGCCCACAGCCTTAACCTTCAAGTCATTGCCGAAGGGGTGGAAACCAAGGAACAGCTGCATTTCCTCAGAGAAAGAGGTTGTGACATAGTCCAGGGATTCTATTATTCCGGAGCACTTCCCCACAAAGACATTAAGAAGCTTCTTAAAGGAACACACTATAAGCATAAGCGGACAACCGAACCCGGATAGGGCCTGTTGTAGTCCATTCCTGAACAGCGCTCTGAAAGCGTATTCTCGAAAGAGAGTGTTGTAAGATCCTGACGGGAGAGGAGAATAAGAATCCGAATCCTTTTCACTGCATCTCCGACAAAATTGTATCTATATCTACATTAGTGCAACTTTCCATTATGTGCCCCTTCCGCTAACCACCCGATTATTAAGCAATATCAAGACATAACTCTCTGGCACTTCCCTTGCTAATTAGAGATAAAACTACGAAAGACGAGGCAAAGAACCATGGCAGACATACCGGTCCGAAGAGGAAGAGACATTAAGGCAACCCATCCATGTTTTTCGAAAGAGGCACATAACAAGTTCGGCAGGATCCATCTCCCGGTCGCTCCGGCCTGCAACATACAGTGCAGATACTGCATACGCAAATACGACTGTGCCAATGAGTCCCGGCCCGGTATCACCAGCAGAGTGATGACCCCGCCAGAGGCACTGGAACGGGTCAGGACGATGATCGACCGGCAGGACCGCATATCGGTTATAGGTATCGCCGGCCCCGGTGACCCCCTTGCCAATGATGCGACTTTTGAGGTTATGCATTCCATACACAAAGAATTTCCGGAACTGACACTCTGCGTTTCGACCAATGGCCTTTACCTTCCGGACAGGCTCGATGACCTGGTGAAAGCCGGTGTGCGGAGCCTGACCGTTACCATAAACGCGGTGACACCGGAGATGGCAGAGAAGGTCTACTCCTGGGCCCTCTATAACGGAAAGCGTTATACCGGGAGGGAGGCTGCCGAAAAAATCCTCAACAACCAGTGGAGAGGGTTAACCAATGCAATAGATGCGGGGCTGATCGTTAAAGTCAATACGGTTTATATTCCCGGAATCAATGATGTGGAAATCCCGCTGATTGCCTGGCACGCGGGGGAGCGTGGGGCCGACATCATGAATATCATGCCGCTGATTCCGCAGGCTGAATTTGAAGGACGGCAGAGACCCACCCCGGACATGATTGCAAAAAAACGCGGTGAATGCGAAAAACACATACCTCAGATGACCCACTGCAGGCAGTGCAGGGCCGATGCCTGCGGCATACTTGGTGAAGACAAGGATATGGAGCTTGAGATGCTGAGCGCGCGCATTGGTGAAGAATATTGCGAGATGGTCTAATCAAAAGTTGAAATGGAGGCATAGAAAATCATGATCGGAATGGGAATAGCTGTATTTAGTATTGTTTCCGCCATGCTCTCCTGGCTGCTGCTGAAGAGGCTCGAGCGATTCGAAAAGGCGGAGCTGGCCAGTTATATTCTGCTGATAGTCTGGGGGTCCTTTCTCTTCGGGCTTTCTCTGACGCGGCTCACGGACGCGGTGCGTTGAGGTGACAGTCATGGACCTCGCCGTCTTTGCACAGATCGACATAATGGAGCGGTACAAACGGCAACTGATGCTAAACGGCTTCAGCGCGGACCATCAGAAAAAGCTCAGCCGGTCTGCAGCGCTCGTGGCCGGGATCGGGGGACTCGGAGGGACAGCGGCTCTTTATCTGGCCGCAGCGGGGATCGGCAGACTCGTCCTCGTGCACCGAGGGGACCTCACCCTCTCGAACATGAACCGCCAGATCCTGATGCGCGAAGACTGGATCGGCAGGCCGAGGGTGATCATGGCACAAAAACGGATACAGGAGATCAACAGCGAGGTAGAGGTGGAAATCCACGACACATGGCTTTCGGAGGAGACGGCACCGGTATTCACCCGTGATGCGGATATCGCACTGTCGGCGCGTCCGAATTTCGTGGAGCGGCGGCTTCTGAATGCGGCCTGCGTCGGGAAGGGCATACCCATGGTCGAAGCAGCAATGAACGGCATGGAGGCGTATCTCTTCAATATCATCCCAGGGGTGACCCCCTGTCTCAACTGCGTATTCCCTGTTGATGATCCCGAGTGGCAGGAACTCGGGTTCCCGGTACTTGGCGCTGTATCGGGAACCCTGGGGGGCCTGATGGCGGTCGAGGCGATAAAAATACTTACGGGGTTCGGAAAGCCGCTCGCATCCAGAATGCTGACGTTCAATCTGCTGGACATGCATTTTACGACTCTTAACATCCATCGTGACGAACAGTGTCCGGTCTGCAGTACATATGCAGCTTCCGCACCAGAGGCTCCTTAAGAATGATGAAGAGATCTGCAATTTACTATCATCAGGACTGGCACAATGAAGGCTAAGGTATATCTCATAGATGTTACGAACAGGGATGGTGTCCAGACATCACGGATCCTGTTGCCAAAACTCTCAAAAACCATGCTGAACATATACCTCGATGAGATGGGTATCTATCAGAGCGAGATAGGTTTCCCTACCCTGAAGCATGAAATCAACTATATCAATGGCAATCTCGATCTTCTGAAGGCCGGGCTCATAAAAAGAATGCATCTCGGGGTATGGTGCAGGGCTGTCCCCGAAGATGTGATTCTTGCCTTTAATAATTGTCCTGACATCAGGGATCTGAATATATCAATGTCGACCTCGGAGGTCATGATACAGGGCAAGTTTCAGGGCAGAAAAACATTGAAGGATATTACCGCGTCAATGACCAGATCGGTCAGAACCGCCAAAGAGCTCGGGGCCAAAACAGTAGGGGTTAACGCTGAGGATGCCTCCAGAACCAGCCTCAGCAGACTCATAGATTGCGCGCTTGCAGCACAGGAGGCCGGCGCCGACCGCTTCAGGTATTGCGATACGCTCGGCGTTGATGATCCCCTATCTGTCTACAAGACGATAAGGGAGCTGTCCCTTTCGACGAAAATGCCAATCGAACTGCACGGTCACAATGACCTCGGCTTGGCAGAGGCCGTTTCCTGCGCCGGGGCACAGGGGGCAATCGAGGGTGGGGTTGACGTCTATATCAACACCACGGTCAATGGATATGGTGAGCGATGTGGAAACTGTGATCTGGTTTCGACAATCCTTGCTCTGAAATATTCACAGGGACTAAGCAGAAAAATGCAGCTTGACGAGCATGTGGACCTCAGTCATGCCTGGAAGATAGCAAAATATGCCTCATATGCCTTCGGCCTGCCTATCCCTATAAATCAGCCGGGAGTAGGCGCCAATACCTTTGCTCATGAGTCCGGCATCCATGCTGATGGAGCACTGAAAGACAGGCGTAATTATGAGCTTTATGAGCCTGAGGCTGTCGGCCGCGGTGAACCTGAGCTTACCAGTACAGGAAGAATTATAACTACTGGTGAATATGGTGGCCTCAAAGGGTTCCGGCACGTTTATGACACACTCGGTATTGATTTTAATAATGACGGCGAAGCGCGAACCGTATTCGAACTGGTCCAGTATGCGAACCTGCACACACAGAAACCCCTGACCGATGATGAACTGAGGTTGATCGCCCGACATCCTGATCCGGTGCGAAAAATTCTGACGATGACGGTCTAGCCTGGCAGGCCCGCGGTTGGAGCGATTATTGTAGGACTTACATAACAAAGTTGTAATTACTATACAAAAATGTAGTATCAACAACAGGGGACAACATTATAAATCAATAGGTTACATGTTGGCATGCATATCGCAATAACAACAATAGGTGAGACTATGGATACTCTGAAAGACAAGATTAAGGGGCTGGAAAGAGAGGCAATCATCGAGGCGCTCAGAGAGAGCAACTGGGTGATGGCACGTGCGGCGAGGAAACTCGGCATTACCGAACGGATAATAGGCTACAAGATTAAAAAATACGGATTGAGAATAAAGGAGGTGCGATGGGTAGAGGATACACAACAAACCGACAGTGACCCGAACAGAAACAGACACATTTAGGTCAATCGATCACACAACTATAAAATGGAGGAGACATGAAAAGAAAAGTAATCAGAGCAATTTTTACCGTTTTAACACTGTGCAGTCTGGCTGTTGCTGCGGGGGCTGAGGAGGCAAAACCTGCGCCAAACCCGCTGACGGATATCAAAACCGCGCTCGGCCTGAGCATCTATCTGCAGGGGGGTGCGACCTTTAATTTCAGAAACCCTGACCCACGTGAAAATGACCTGAGGGTCTTTGATCACAAGGCAAATAGTTTTGGGCTTGACCTGGCACAGATCGTATTCACAAAGGACGCCCCTGTTGGTGGCGTTGGCTACAAACTGAAACTCTCTGCCGGTGAGACTGCAAAGTGGATCCATTCACGTGGTCTTGGCAAGGCAGACGACGAATTCGACCTTACCGAAGCTTACATTAGTTATCTGGCCCCGGTGGGCAAGGGGCTCAAGCTGGAGTTCGGCAAATTCGCCACCTTTACCGGGGCTGAGGTGATAGAGGCAAAAGACAACCCTAACTACTCGAGGTCACTGCTCTTCAACTATGCCATCCCGTTCACTCATACCGGCTTCAGGGCAGGTTACACCTTCAGCGATGCAGTAAATGCAACTGTTTATCTGGTAAACGGATGGGACAACACGGATGACAATAACAAGGGCAAGACCGTAGGGCTCAGTGTGGGCTATACCCCGATGGAACAGCTTTCCATGCTCTTCAATGTCCTTTACGGGCCTGAGCGTGATGACAACTCCGACAACCGTTTTCTCTTCGACTGGGTCGGCACGGTGAAGCCGATGAAGAACTTGACCTTTATCCTGAACGCAGATTATGCAGTCGACAAGAATGGCGCTGGAACAAAGGACGCCAAGTGGTATGGTGTTGCTGGTATCGCAAAGTATGACTTTGACGATAAGTACAGCCTGTCCGGCAGACTTGAGTATTTTAATGATAAAGATGGCGTCCGCACCGGCACCGCACAGAAGCTTTACGAATTTACGCTCACGCCGGAAATCAGGATTGCAAAGGACCTTCTCATCAGGCCGGAATACCGGCATGACTGGTCCAGCGAGCATTCCTTTGACGGCGGGGCCAGGAAGAACCAGGACACTCTGGCACTGGCAGTAATGTATACGTGGTAGATTGAAATAAGGCTGCGTCCCGGCCCTGGCAGAGGCCGGGACGCTCAAAAAAACAATAAGTAATTCGATTATATCATGTTAGGAACATTAATGCATCCTGAGGCATCACTGGAACTGATGATAATCGATATCTCACTAACCGAGGATAACTAAAATGAAAAAACTTATAGGCACATTTTTTATCGCATGGCTTTTGGTATCGGCAGGCCTCGTGCTTGCCGACGAACAGGTGCAGAAGACTATCCCTCCTTCTACAGCGGCTGAGCAGGGTGCGCCCCCTGCTCAGTCAGCACCTGCGGCACCGGTGGCTGCTGCCCCTGCACCGGAGGCTGCTAAATCTGACCCTTCGGGCGCGAATACTGGCGGTATCGGCGATATGGTCGGCTATTCCAGCAACGGCCCTTCCGCCGACGACATGAAAACGATTGATGCCGTCAAGAAGACCGAACCCTTCGCGGTCAAGGTTGCTGACGCAGTCGGCAAGAACAGGATCGCCATCAACATAGTCTGGACCCTTGTCTGCGGCTTCCTTGTCATGTTCATGCAGGCGGGCTTTGCGATGGCGGAGACCGGGTTTACCCAGGCAAAGAATGCCGGACACACCATGGCGATGAACTTTATGGTTTACGGCCTCGGCCTGCTGGGCTTCTGGCTGACGGGTTTTGCGCTACAGATGGGTGGGGCCGGGCCCTTTGCAACTCTCGGGGGCGGCGGCGCAATGAATGGCGAATTTACGATCAGCCTGTTTGGCAAGGATTTTGGGTTATTCGGCACCAAGGGCTTTATGCTCGGCGGAGAGGCCTATGATGCTGCAATCTATACCATGTTTCTCTTCCAGATGGTGTTTATGGATACAACAGCAACCATACCGACCGGTTCTATGGCGGAGCGCTGGACAATGAAATCATTCATTGTTTATGCCCTGTTCATTTCCGGTATCGTATACCCGCTTTATGCTAACTGGGTATGGGGTGGTGGCTGGTTAGCCAACCTCGGCAAAAATTTCGCATTGGGCCATGGCCACGTCGACTTTGCCGGCTCTTCAGTAGTACATCTGACCGGCGGCATGGCAGCCCTTGCCGGAGCCATTGTGCTCGGTCCCAGAATCGGCAAATTCGGACCCGACGGGAAGCCAAGGGCAATACCCGGACATCATATCCCGATGGCGGTTGTCGGTTGCTTTATTCTGGCTTTCGGATGGTTCGGGTTCAATGCGGGTTCTACGCTTGCCGGCAGCGACTTCAGGATCGGCGTCGTGGCCGTAAATACAATGTTGGCGGGCGCAGCAGCATCATTCACGTCCTGGATGTATATGTGGTTCAGATACGGCAAACCTGACATCTCGATGGCTGCAAACGGTATGCTGGCAGGTCTCGTGGCAATCACGGCCCCCTGCGCTTTTGTCACCTCTCTTTCTGCTGTGCTCATCGGCTCGATAGCAGGGGTACTGGTCTGCATGAGCATTTTCTTCATCGAGCGGGTGCTCAAGATCGATGATCCAGTCGGAGCAATTTCTGTGCATGGCGTCAACGGCGCATGGGGCGTAATCTCCCTTGGCCTCTTCGCTGACGGTGTATACGGCGACGGATTTAACGGAGTCACCGGCACGGTGAAGGGACTCTTCTATGGTGATAGCGGACAGTTCATTGCACAGCTTATAGGCACGGCAACGAATATGATCTTTGTCTTTGTTGTCATGTATGTCTTCTTTAAGGTCCTGAACATGATTGTGCCTCTCAGGGTGGATCCTGAACTGGAAATTGCCGGACTGGATCAGGCGGAAGTTGCTGTTACTGCCTATCCCGACTTTCAGACCAGGCATACTCACAGATAGGAGGATATTATGAAAAAAATTGAAGCCATTATAAAACCGTTTAAGCTGGATGAAGTAAAGGACGCCCTGAATGACATCGGTATCCAGGGCATGACGGTCACCGAGGTAAAGGGCTTCGGCAGACAGAAAGGTCACGTCGAACTCTATCGTGGTGCTGAGTATGATATATCTTTCATCCCAAAGGTGAAATTGGAAGTTGTCGTCTCAGACGATCTCCTGGATAAAGTTGTTACCGCAATAGAGATGAAGGCAAAAACCGGGAAAATAGGCGACGGGAAAATATTCGTCTATACGCTCGAAAACGTCATCAGGATACGCACAGGCGAATCCGGCGAAACAGCGATTTAGAACTGACAGTCTTCCGATATGTTTGTATGAGAAATACCCCGTCGCTTAAGACGGGGTATTTTTTCGACGGTAGCCGAAAGTTCTGATAATGCACATGATGCATCAAATAAGGAGGCGACAGTGAAAAGGATAGAAGCCATAGTACGTCCGACAAGAGTCGGCAAGGTCGGTGTAGCACTTGAACAAGCGGGTTATCCCGGCCTCAAATTTACGCAAATTGAGAACCAAGGAATGCAGGAAGGAAGCAGGTATCAATTACGGGGCAAGACCTATAGTGTGGATCTGGCGTACCGGGCGAGAGTAGAGGTGACCGTGATAGACACAGAAGCAGTTAAAATCGTCAAGGCCATCCGGGACGCGGCGTTCACGGGCGAAGTCGGAGACGGCGAGATATGCGTCCGTTCGATGGAAGATGTCATAAGTGTACGGACCGGCGAAAGCGTCGAGGTGGCGATATAAGGCAGGGTAATCGTGTCGGGTAATTTCCCCCGGCATCTGTACTGAACATTCAGACGATATCTCTTAATAAGTGCAAATGACGTTTCTTGTCTGGTTCATGTTTATCGGCGCAGCTGTCCTGGAGGTCGGCGGCGATGCGGTCGTTCGCAAAGGGCTTCGCGGAGACAGTTTCATGACTATAATGATGGGATGCGCCATGTTGGGTTGTTACGGGGTGGTTGTCAATACCGTGAAATGGGATTTTTCAAAATTGCTCGGAGTATACGTTGCAATATTTGCGATAATAAGCATATTGTTTGGGCGGTTCGCATTCGAAGAAAATATACCGGGCTCCACCTGGGTTGGATTGTTCGTTATTATATGCGGGGGCATGATAATCCAATTCGGTGATAAAATATAGTTACAGCAATACATTTTACGTAGGAACAGGAAGAAAGTGGAATCGTCAATCGCGATAGAGGCATCAAAACAACTGCTCCTTAACTTTGGCATCATCCTCGCCACGGGTGTATTTTGCGGGCTGCTGGCACAGAAGGTAAAGGCCCCTGATGTGGTCATATTTCTTTTTGCCGGTATTCTGCTCGGGCCGGAGGTCGCAGGCCTTCTGCAGATAAAAGCCGACTCAGCCCTGAATCAGATTATTCTTATATTCGGTTCCTGCTATATCCTGTTTGACGGCGGCGCAACGCTGAAGTTCAAGGTGCTCAGGGAAGTCTGGATCACGATTGCGGTGCTCTCAACTATCGGTGTACTCATCATGACTGCGGTCACCGGCCTCGCGGCATATTACGTTCTTGGAATCCCTCTGATGGTGGCGCTGCTTTTAGGGGCAACCATTGCCTCAACCGACCCCGCGACCCTTGTCCCGATATTCAGACAGATAAAGATCAGGGACAGGGTCTCCCAGACCGTCATGAGCGAATCGGCATTCAACGATGCCATGGGCGCTATCGTCACCTTTGCGGTCCTCGCCGTTGCTATGGGGGCGGGCGAATTTTCTGTCACGGCTTCTCTGCTGGGACTTCTGAAGCAGACCGTCATCGGGATTCTGGCGGGCGGCGTCCTGGGATATCTTGCCGCCCTTCTTATCGCACATGAAAAATATGATTTCCTTTCGGAATATGCTCCTGTCGTGACCCTGATAGCAGTCATCGGGGCCTATCTTGGCGCGGACGGACTTCAGGCAAGTGGGTTCATGGCGGTCTTTGTCTTCGGCATCGTGCTCGGCAACAAGGAATCCTTTGGCTTTAGTATGGAGCCGGGAGGAGACAGGAGGCTCGAAGAGTTTGTTATGACGACAGCTTTCATTATGAGGATGTTCATCTTCATACTCCTCGGCTCGCAGGTGAATTTCAATCTTATGACACGGTATCTTGCGGGCGGTGTGATTGTCGTAGCGATCTTCATGCTGATAGCGCGTCCCTTGACCGTCTTCCTCTGCGCCCTTCCGGATAGACGCGCGAACTGGAGTCTGAAGGAGATGGTCTTTATGTGCTGGACCAGGGAAACAGGGGTGATACCGGCTGCGCTCGCGGGCCTGCTCTCAGGGATGAAGGCCCCTGGCAGCGAGATGATCGCATCGGTCACCTTTCTGGCGATTCTGATAACCATTGCTGTTCAGGCCACTACGACGAAATGGCTGGCTCGGAAGTTAAATCTGCTTATTGAAGAGTAAAAGAGTCATCAAACCAGCATGCTGTAATCTTTTCATCTCCTCGCCCTCTACCCGTCTATCTGATCGTCATTCCTTTTTTACGCGGATTAATATGATCGCACCTGCTATACCCCGAGGCGACGGGCGTGTCGAACAATTATTTTGTCATACAAAAATGTCGTATAACACAGTTTTGTATGATTGCTTATTTTGTAATTCCCTTATTAAACGGTTAGTTACATTATGGCATGTTATTCGCTATATTGCTTCCAGTACATATCACTACTTCAATGGAGGCTTGAGATGAAGAGATTGGTTGGGTTGCTTGTTTTATTATGTATCCTGGGACTGACAGGATCTGTGTTTGCTGAGGGTGAATCAGTCACCGCTGCGGCCACGGCAGCTGCCGTGGCTCCGGCTCCGCTCAAGATCGATACGGGGGACACGGCCTGGATGATCGTGGCGACGGCCCTGGTCATGCTGATGTCGATTCCGGGACTGGCCCTGTTTTATGGCGGCCTGGCAAAAAGGAAGGACACATTGAACACGATGGCGATGACCTTCGTCGCCTTCTGTATCGCCAGCATCCTGTGGGTTATGTACGGCTATACCTTTTCGTTCGGTACCGATATCGGCGGCTTCATCGGCGGGGCTGAGAAACTGATGCTCAAAGGTATAGGGCCCAACAGCATCTCAGACCTGGCCAAGACCATACCGGAATATATATTTATTGTTTATCAGCTGACCTTTGCGGCAATAACCGTTGCGCTGGCGAGCGGTGCCTATATTGAGAGAATGAAGTTCTCGGCCTGGATTATATTCTCAATTCTCTGGATGACACTGGTTTATGTCCCGGTGGCCCACTGGGTATGGGGCAACGGATTTCTTGCCAAACTGGGGGCCCTCGATTTCGCAGGTGGCACCGTGGTCCATGTGAACGCCGGTATTGCAGCGCTTGTCGGGGCACTGGTCCTTGGCAAACGCAGGGAAAAATCGCTTCTGCCGGGCAATCTCACCCTGGTGGTGACCGGGGCCGGACTGCTCTGGTTCGGATGGTTCGGGTTTAACGCCGGATCTGCTCTGGGGGCAAACGGGCTGGCAGGTGCGGCCTTTATAAACACCAATACAGCGACCGCAGTCGCGGCGATATCCTGGATGGTAGTCGAGTGGATGCACTCAAAAAAGCCGACTGTCCTGGGCCTTGCCTCAGGCGCCGTGGGCGGACTGGTTGCGATCACCCCCGCTGCGGGGTTTGTGAATATATCCGGCGCGATCGTGATCGGACTGGCAGCAGGCATCATCCCGTTTTTTGCCGTTGCCTGGCTGAAGCCGAAGCTCGGCTATGATGATACCCTGGACGCCTTCGGCATACACGGCATCGGTGGTACGCTCGGGGCAATCCTCACGGGAGTATTCGCCGACCCGTCTATTAATGAGGCAGGGAAAGGCCTGCTGTACGGCAACCCCGGCCAGTTGCTGACGCAGCTGATAGCGGTTGGGGTAACCATGGTTTATAGTGCGGTAATGACCCTGATCATCTTCATGATCATCAAGGTGACGGTCGGGCTGAGGGTTGACCCTGAAGATGAGATGCTGGGTCTCGACGAAAGCCAGCACAATGAGAAGGCATACAACTTATAACTATAAGGAGACTCCATGAAAAAGATAGAAGCGATCATAAAGCCGTTCAAACTTGATGAGGTAAAGGATGCCCTGAACGAGATAGGGATACAGGGGATGACGGTCACAGAGGTGAAGGGCTTCGGCCGGCAGAAGGGGCATGTCGAACTCTACCGGGGCGCTGAATATGATATAGCCTTTATTCCAAAGGTGAAGTTGGATATTGTAGTGCCGGACAGCATGGTTGACAAGACCGTGGCCGCCATTGAGGCCAAGGCCAAGACCGGGAAAATCGGAGACGGAAAGATATTCATCCTTCCGGTGGAGGGTGTTGTGCGGATCAGGACCGGCGAGACCGGAGAAGCCGCGATCTGATTACCAACGAGACATTTCACCAGCCTTTCCATAGAGCACCATAAGAGAGGAGGACGGAGACCCCGTCCTCCTCTCTTATGGTGCTCTATGCTCCACCTCAATTTCCCTTGTTAATACGCATGCTGCAGGTATAAAATAGTTACTTTGACAAAGCGAAATCAGGAATATTCATGCACGACAAACAGACAACAGCGCAGGGCATCGTAAAATCACTCGGACTGGTCTTCGGTGATATCGGGACCAGCCCTATTTATACGCTGACGGTCGTCTTTCTTATTCTCAAGACAACACCTGATAACGTCATCGGCGTGCTGTCACTGATTGTCTGGACCCTGGTGACGCTGGTGACAGTCCAGTACGCCTGGATCGCCATGGACCTCAGCAGGCGCGGCGAAGGCGGGACTATTGTGCTGAAGGAGATACTCGCCTCCGGACTCAAGTCCCGCAAGGGTATCATCTTTGTTTCGATTCTCTCCTTTGTCGGCATTTCGCTGCTCATGGGCGACGGGGTAATCACCCCTGCTATCAGTATCCTCAGCGCGGTCGAAGGCGCGATACTCATACCGGGACTCGAACATCTCCCGAAGACAGCGATTGTCATCATATCAATGATCATCGCAATCCTCCTCTTTGCAATTCAGAGCAGGGGGACCGAGAAGGTAGCCGGGGCGTTTGGTCCGATCATGATCGTCTGGTTCAGCGCTCTTATCGGGTTCGGGGTCGTCTCGATCATGCAGGCCCCCGAGGTCCTCTGGGCACTGAACCCGTATTATGGACTAAAATTCCTCTCCCAGAACGGCATGGATGGTTTTATAGCGCTCGGAGAGATCATCCTCTGCGCAACCGGCGGTGAGGCACTTTATGCAGACATGGGCCATCTCGGGGCAAAACCGATCAGACAGGCCTGGGCGCCGGTCTTTGTTGCCCTTGTGGTGAATTACCTGGGACAGGGGGCATTCCTGATGACACATCCCGGGGTCAAGAATGTTCTCTTTGAGATGGTATTTCATTATGCCCGGATTGTCTATGTCCCGTTCCTTCTCCTGAGCATAGCTGCCACGATTATAGCCTCCCAGGCGATGATCAGCGGTATGTTCTCGATCGTCTACCAGGGGATAACAACGCGCGTCATGCCGATGTTCAAAGTTGACTATACCTCCCAGGAGCGGCGGTCCCAGATCTATATCGGCTCGGTCAACTGGGCGCTCCTGATCGCGGTACTTTTCATCATGCTCGAATTCAGGCAGTCAAGTAGTCTTGCGGCTGCATACGGCCTGGCGGTTACCGGAACCATGACGCTGACCGGATTCATGATGATCTGGATATTTTCGCTGAAGAAAAATTATCTCCTTACCGCAATCTCTGCTGTTGTCACCCTTATAGATATGATGTATCTCGGCGCGAACTTCTACAAAATTCCGCACGGCGGCTACTGGTCCCTGATCCTGGCATCTATCCCGCTCGCAACGATACTGCTCTATACCCAGGGCCAGAAGAAACTCTACCGGATGATGGACTTCATGCCGCTTGAGGCCTTTCTCCTGAAGTTCAACAGGGTCTATGCAACCGCTCCCAGAATCGAAGGCAGTGTTCTTTACCTGCTCAAAGATGTCAAAGAGATACCGTTCTATGTAACCCAGACAATGTTCTATCACGGGATCCTGTATGATGATAATATTTTTGTCTCGATCATCAAGCGTGACGACCCGTACGGGATGACCGGGTTCTTTAAGCCCGACCTCGCACCCGGGATGAGGGTTTTCGAAATGCAGATGGGGTATATGGAGGTGATAGATGTGGAGGAGATCCTGCGGGAAGCCGGCATAGAAGAGCGGGTCGTTTTCTATGGCCTTGAGGATATTACTACAAAAAATATTATCTGGAAAATGTTCGCCGTCATCAAACGGCTTACGCCGCCGTTTATCAAGTTCTATAAATTTCCGTCAAAAAAACTGCATGGCGTTTTAACGAAAGTGGAGATGTAATGCGAAATTCTGTTTGCAGCCAATCCCTCCTTTGGAAAAGGGAGGGTAGGAGGGATTTTAAACAAACTGATCACTGAAATGAAGAAAAAACCAAAATTATAAGGAGGAGAAATGACGAGATTATCTGCAGCAGTCCTGTTCCTTGTATCTTTAGCGGTGTCCGTCGTTCTGGCTGCCGAGCCCCAGGTCTTCAAAAATTCTGATCTTGACAAATATTCAGGAGGAAGCGCTACTCAAGCAACCGAACCGCCCCAGCCATCCGATAACACTGGAAAGCAGCATCGGGGAACAGTAAACGGGAGCGTTGCGTCCGAAAAATACTGGTGCGACATGGCCACTGCGTCTGACAATCGAATAAAGAGAGCCGAAGAAAATCTGTCAAATGCAAAGTCGAAAAGGGCTGAAGCATGGAGAAAACTGAACAGCGGCAACCGCTATGCTGCAGTAGAAGCGGACGCACAGGCACAAAGAGACCAGGAAAATGCGGAGGCAGAACTCGCCGAGGCGAAACAGGAGAAAGAGCGGCTTCAGGACGATGCCCGGCAGAAGAATATCCCGTCCGGCTGGCTACGCTGCCAGTTTGAATAAAGGGGTGACCCACGTAGTACAGTAGACAGAAACACCGCAAAAACTCTGCTATGACAACAGGATCTGATTATGAATCACATAAATGAAGCCCGAACACTACGTGGGTTCAGAAAAAAAACGCGGCAGGCTGAATGAAATGGCTGTAAGGTGTCGCAGGCAGACTTTTTTCGGCATTCCTGTCTGCTGCTCGCTTAGAGGAGTTACGACAACTGACAGGCAATGAAGCATAACAAACTCGTAAAAAAATCAAAAGTGAGGCGGGTTTGTAAGAAGTTCGGAGACAAGGCGCGCATGGTTCGACAGGCTCACCATGACATATGAAGAGCTTGCCCTGAGTTTATCGAAGGGAGTTTTGAAGCGCAACGCAGTATACGGACTTTTTACGAACCCGTCAATCATAAACCGAACAATATCTCCCGCTCAGCCATATCAACCTTGTCGACCCTCAGGGTCAGGGACTGCCCGATCCTGAAGGAGCGCCGGGTATTTCTGCCGACCATCTGCATTATCCGGTCATCGAACTGGTAGAAATCATCGGTCAGGTACGAGACATGGATAAATCCGTCCACATAATAATCATCCAGTCTCACCCTGAGACCGAAAGGAGTAATGCCGACAACCTTACCCTGAAACTCTTCTCCTACCCGCTCTTTCATGAACCATACCCTCATTGCGTCCACCACCTTTTTCTCCGCCTCGTCCGCCAGCCGCTCCCTGCGAGATGAGGTGAAGGCTATGTCGGCCAGTGAACTCTCAAGTTCTTTGGTCCTCGTGTCCGAAAGCCGTTTTCTGGTCAATACCTCCCTGAGTATCCTGTGAACGACCAGGTCAGGATAGCGCCGGATCGGTGAGGTGAAATGAGTATAAGACTCAGAGGCAAGGCCGAAGTGTCCGACATTCACCGGCGAATACCGGGCCTGCTTCAGACTCCTGAGGATAATATAGTTTATCACCTCTTCTTCAGGCGTATCCTTGATCGACGCCAGGAGAGAGGCAAAGTCCTTTGGCCTGAGCTCCTTTTTACCCTGCTTTCTGCCCTGCGCACTGAGAGTTCCGATCACCTTCATGATATCCTCGAGCTTCATCGGGTCGGGCTCTTCGTGAATCCGGTAGAGTGACGGGATACCCAGTTTTTCAAGGTGTTCTGCCACAGCCTCGTTCGCCGCGATCATGAATTCTTCAATCACCATATGGGCAAAATTCCGCTCTGCGCGGATTATCGCCTCGGGGTTACCCTGCAGGTCGAGGAGGATCTCCGGCTCCGGAAGGTCAAAATCAAGGCTGCCCCTTTCGAGTCTGCCGGCCCTGAGGAGGTTGCAGAGTTCCTGCGTCAGTTCGAATTCCCTAAGGAGATGCTCATATCTCTTTCGTTCGTCCGGGTCCTTATCGATCAGGATTTTCTTGACCGAGGTATAGGTCATCCTCTCATCGCTCTGGATCAGGCTCGGATAAAACCTGACTCCTTTCCTGCTGCCGCTAATGTCGTAATCCATCTCGACCGTAAAGGCAAGCCTTTCCACCTCCGGCCTGAGACTGCAAAGGTCCTCGGAAAGCTCCTTCGGCAGCATTGGAATGACCCGGTCAGGGAAATAGGTGCTTGTCCCGCGTTTCCGCGCCTCGATATCCAGCGCCGAGCCCCAGGGGACATAATAGCCGACGTCCGCTATATGGACCCAGAGTTTATAGCCCTCGCCTGTCCGGCTGATCGATACGGCGTCATCAAAATCCTTTGCCCGCTCCCCATCGATCGTGACAGTCGGCAGAGTCCTCAGGTCCTTTCTCTTCGGCAGGTCCTCAGTGGCTTTCAACCTTGCGCTGACGATTTTTGCCTCGTCGGTCACTGCCTTCGGAAACCTGCGCGGCAGGTTATACTCGTCGATGATCATCTCGACCTCTGCCTTCGGATCTCCCGGCTGTTCAAGGACCTTCACTATCCGGCCTGAGGGGGATCTTCTGTCCGAAGGATAGTCTATGATCTCGGCAATAACCGTATCACCATGGCGCGCCTTGTCCCTGTCTTTTACCGAAATATAGAGCGTAAAAGAGGCGTTTTTGCTTCGTGGCCTGACATACGCTGCGGTCTTTGTCTCATCAAAGGTGCCGACTATCCGGGTGAATGCACGTTCGAGTATGCGGATAACCCGGCCGCTCCTCTTCTTCCACTGCTCGACGCGGACAACGACCCGGTCGCCGCTCATTGCACCCAGTGTCGCGCTGGAGGGGACAAAGATGTCGCGTTCTCCAGGCTTGTCACAGATCACAAAGCCATACCCGTCCCGGTGCGCCTCAAAGTATCCAGCAATCAGGTTCATGTCGCCGGACGGGCCGTACATGCCCCTCCGGTTTAGGACGATCTCCCCCCCATGCAGCATGTCCCGGAGAACTCTTTTGAGTCCGCGTGCTTCAGGACGGCTTAAGCCAAGCTGTTCGACGATCTCCCGGAAGGAAAGCGGTCTCCTGGCCTGCTCCTTAAAAAAAGTTGACAGCGTCTCTTTATTAATCATATGCTGTTTGAGTATACCGTGAACTGAAGATATTTGCGAGTTAAGGATCCCAATGACTGAAAAGATTACAACACGCTATTTCACATCGCTATTATTGACAGGCTGTATGAAGGTTTCCCGGAATATGCGCTTGATCCTATTTCTTGTATTCATGATATTTTTCCCGTGCGATGGGTTCTGCACCGTTGAATACGCAAAGCAGGCTGATAAGAATTGCGGCTATTGTCATGTGGATCCGGGTGGCGGAGGAACGCTGACAAAGGACGGCGAGGCGTTCAAAAACGACCTGAGGATCAAGGGACAATACAGGACGCTTTCCCCCGTGCAGCGCGTCGTCCGTTTTATCATCGGATACCTCCATACCTTCACCGCCATTCTGTGGTTCGGAACTATATTATATGTCCATCTTGTCCTTAAACCAGCCTATGCAGCCGGCGGCCTCCCAAGAAGTGAACTAAGACTCGGCTGGGCCTCGATAGCCGTTATGGCCACAACCGGCACGCTTCTTTCATTAGCCCGTGTTCCGAGCTGGCATATGCTGTTTCATACGCGCTTCGGCATCCTGCTTTCGATCAAGATCGTCCTCTTTCTTATCATGGTGTCAACGGCCGTGTTTGTCACCTTTGTTGTCGGGCCGAAACTGAAAAAAAAGAGAGAGGGGATCTCAGCCGGACAGGGTGGAGACATGACCCTTGCGCAACTCTCTCAGTGCGACGGGAAAGACGGACGTCCGGCGTATATAGCATACAAAGATACGATCTACAATGTGGCGGCAAGCAAGCTCTGGGGCGGGGGAGATCATATGAAAAGGCATCATGCAGGTTCTGACCTCACCGATATCCTGAAACAGGCCCCGCACGGAGAGGAGAAGGTTCTCGTTATGCCGGTTGCCGGGAAGCTGCTATTGTCTGAAGAAAAGCAAACCCCACCTCACATAGCCATGTTCTATTTCTTTGCCTATATGAACCTCGTTATTATCTTTTCAGTCATTTTTATCATCTCTCTCTGGCGCTGGTGGTAGAGTCTTCCGTCCTTCCCCGAACCGGTAATCAAAGAGCCCTTTCTTTGGGCCAAGCTCCCTGCGGCACGCGTCGACACAGGCCCCGCAGTTAACACAGGAGATGTCGCGCCGGTTCATCCTCGGCAGAACGTTCATAAAACAGGCCTTTTCGCAGCCCCTGCAGTTTGTGCATTCGTCAATCCGGCCGGAATCCATCCTGATGCGAAGCGAGACCGGACTGATCCACCCAAAGAGCATCTGCATAAGTCCTGCGGCACAGATATACTTGCAGAGAGAATGGCGGATAAGGACTGAGGTAATCAGCATATATATTGACACCCCGATGATACCGGCCTTGACTCCAAAGGTAAAATTCCAGGTCAGGATCTGGTGCCATATCGTCTTTGGTGCCACAAAATATCCGGTCAACGCAATGCCCCCGAGAACCGGCAGCACCGACAGGCTGATGACCACGATCAGAAAGGTCAGCCCCCGGCTCCCCGAAGGTTCTTCGGAATCATTCTGCTTCCGGACAAAGAGGCTCCGCCGGCCGAGAAGTCTCTGCGTAAGGTGATCAGCCAGTTCAAAGAGCGTGCCCTCAGGGCAGAGCCAGCCGCAGAAGAATCTTCCCGTCAGAAATCCGAGCAACGGAAATAAAGCCAGAATCGCCAGCCACGGCAGGATAGCCCGAAGAAAAAAACGGAGCGCGATATGCGCGGCCCCTCCGGGGCTATGATCGGTAAAAACCGCCTCATTCAATCCGAGCCCCCAAACATGACCGAAGATAATCAGCTCATGCGCTGACACATCGTACCTGAAGATATCGAGGACCGGCATCAGAAAGATCAGCAGAATGAAAAGGATCTGGGTAATGCGTCTATAAACAGTCAGGTTCATAGTATATATATATCACGGCAATCCCCAGGACAGCCATGACCTGCATCATACACTAAGGAGAGCATTCTCAAGAAGACACCCCCTCTCCTCAGTCCTCTCCCTCCAGGGGCGAGGATGAATGTGGTTCTACTCATGGACTCCTTAGCAACAGGATATTCAGGAGGAAAAAGGGGCGACTGACGTCGCCCCTTTGCAGCAGAAAAAATTACGCCCGCTCCGGGGCCGCAGTGACAACAGGGGCAGGTTCTCTGCCGAGCCTGAAGAAGTCGACGACAAAAATCATGACACCAATCAGGAACCCGACACCGAAGATGGCGCGGAGCACCCAGAACCAGAGGTTATAGTTTGCCTTGACCGTTACGTAGTCAAGCCCCATCAGCCGTTCCATATAGACCTGCACCATACCTGCACCGGTGATTGTCAGGACGATAAAGACCATCGAGATCGTCATCCACCAGAAGGCAGCCATAGCCCTGGATGCATTAAAGGCCTTCACCCCGCGTATTGCGGGAAGCGTAATATAGATCATTGCCATAACCAGGAGCACATAGGCCCCGTAGAAGGCAAGATGTCCGTGCGCGGTTGTAATCTGCGTGCCGTGGGTCCATTTGTTTATCTGCGGGAGTGTATGTATGACACCCCAGAGACCGGCGCCGACAAAGTTAAAAATTGCATGGGCAACCGTGTAGTACAGCCCGGCCCTGTTCTCTACATTGCGTGCGTCCCTCGTTGTTCTGAAGGCGTCCCATACCATAAAAAGGAGCGGCAGCGGTTCCAGCGAGCTGAAGATACCGCCGACCCAAAGCCAGTAGCCCGGAGTCCCTATCCAGTAATAGTGATGGCCGGTGCCGAGGATGCCGGTGAACATGACGAACCCGACTTCAATATACATCCATTTTTCAACGACTTCCCGCCGCGCGCCGACCGTCTTCATCAGCATAAAAGCCAGGAGGGCACCGGCAATAACCTCCCAGGCGCCTTCAACCCAGAGATGGACCACCCACCACCACCAGAACTGGTCCTTCACCATGCTCTTCATATAAACCATGCCCGGCAGGTACATGAGCGCCAGGAAGGTCAAGCCCCCGATAAGCGTTCCCTGGATACCGGTCCATTTCTTTGTTTTAAGCATGGTCATGAAATTAATGAAAAGGAAGAGCAGCACCGAGATCACGATCAGCACGTCTGCCCAGCGGGGCGCCTCGATGTATTCCCTTCCTTCATTCAGAGGGTGAATACCCATGATCGGGCTGTTGGCCTGCGGACTGAGGCCCATCCATATATACCCCAGTACAACCGCAGTTATCGTAACAACCGTCGCCCAGAACTGGAGCTTGGCAAGCGGCAGGCTCCATAGCTCGGTCTCGGACTCCTCGGGGACCACGAAATAGGTGGCGCCCATCAAACCCGTCAGCAGCCAGACGATAAGGGCATTAATATGAAGGGAACGTACGATATTGAAATTCAGGATAAAGAACGAAGGCCAGATAAACTGGACTGCTGCGATAATCCCGACCAACACCTGCACGAGAAACAACACAACGGCAAAGGTATAAAAATATTCTGCAATCTTTTGGCTCTGATATTTTATGCTCATTGCACCACCTCCTATTTAAGTGACAGCATGTAGTCGGCCAATTGCTCTATCTCGGCATCCGGGGCCTCGACCTTCGGCATTGCCGAATTCTTCACATATTTTTCCGGATCTTTGAAATGACCGATAAACCACGCCCTGTCACGCCGCGCACCGACCTTTGTCAGTTGAGGTCCGCTGGTGCCGCCGATACCATCGATCATATGGCAGGATGAGCAGCCGTGGGACGCATACACCCTCTGTCCTTCAGAGAGTTCCTTGCCCGCGACACCGGCGGCAGTTGCCAGGATGGGCTTTGGCGGCCATCCGTTGGTGTCTACCTTTGAAGTCCAGTCGAGAAATGCGATGAGGTCGTCCGCCTCATCAGACCGGATGCCGAACTTCGGCATCGACGCATTGGGGTTGACTGCTTTCGGGTCCATCAGAAACTTTTTGAGATATCCCCTGGGTTTCTTTTCAGTGATCTTCCCCAGTTCAGGTGCAAAATATGACCCATTGCCGAGGATTGTGTGACATCCGATGCAGTCATACTTCTGCCAGATCATTTTACCTGAATTCACCTGGTCCGTGATCTCCGGGGCCCGTTTGTCAAGCTTTCCCATGGTGTCGTACGTCAGACCAAGGAAGATCACAAAGAAGAAGAGACTCCCGTAGATAAAGAGATTCCTTGCTGCCTTGTTGTTCATCGAAACACCTCCTTTTATTTATTGATCATATTATTATCAGAAAAGACGGGGCTGCACTATGACGGGGATCATATCCCTGCCGGCTTTTCTCTGGTATCCTGATATCAGGAGCAGATGGTCATGAATCCAGAAGAACCACGCAGAGAGAACAGGGCCTTTGCCGTCTCGGTCGATATCTCGGATGATGATGTTGTCGAGGCGATGAAGGAGATCGGCGGGTATCTCGACATTACGCCGGGAGACCTCAAGGACGTATTGCGCGTTGCGCACCTCCAGGCGAGAAAGCGCATCGCGAATTCGGTCCGCGCGGAGAATATCATGACAGCCAAGGTTCTTACAGTTCACGAGGACACGCCCCTGAAAGATGTGGCTGATCTCATGGCAGAACACCGGATCTCAGGCGTTCCGGTTCTGAGCCATACAGGGAAGATCACCGGCATGATATCAGAGAGGGATTTTCTCTCACGCATGGGGTCTGCGGGCAGCATTTCTGTCATGGGAATGATTGCCGGACTCATGAAAGGACAGGAATGTCCGGCTGCACTGCTGCATTCGCTGACAGCAGCGGATATCATGTCTTCACCGGCCATAACGGTCACGGTATCCATGACACTTTTCGAGATCATGGAGCTTTTCTCATCAAGGAAGATAAACCGCGCGCCGGTCGTCGACGCGGACAACAGGCTGCAGGGGATAGTATCCCGCGGCGATATTGTCCGCTCACCTCTGACCAGAATGAGATAGCTCTATAATGCTTCGGGCTTATTTCGCCAAGATGAAGGGCACGACAACAAGCCCGCCCCGCGTCAATAACGCAGAGATCGCATGGTCATGGATCGGCGCTTTTGTCGGGATCGGCTTTATCAGTTTTGCCAACGCGAATATCTTCGAGAAGATAGACCTGCTGATGATTGTAGGGTCATTCGGCGCTTCGGCAGTCCTGATTTACGGTGCGATCAAGAGCCCGCTGGCGCAGCCCAGGAACCTTCTGGGCGGGCATATCTTTTCAGCACTTGTGGGCGTTGCTGCATACCAGATATTGGGAACACAGCTCTGGCTGGCTTCTGCAACTGCAGTTGCCACATCAATCGCGGTCATGCATGCAACAAAAACCCTTCATCCCCCTGGCGGCGCGACTGCACTGATAGCGGTCATCGGAGGCGAAAAGATACATCAGCTCGGCTATCTCTATGTAATCTTTCCTGCAGGCGGCGGAGCCTGTATCATGCTCATCATTGCCCTGCTGATCAATAATCTGCCGAAAAACCGCCGATATCCCGAATTCTGGCTATAGGTCATCACTACAGACAACCACCCGCCTTGATTTCGTTGATATACCGGGACGGCAGCATCGGGGAGGTCCTCCCGAACTTCATCCTGTATTCAGCCGACGAAAAATAGAGCCCTTCTTTTGCCCTCGTGCAGGCCACATAAAAAAGCCGCCGTTCCTCTTCCAGCGCAGCCCCGTGCATAATAGACCTCTCGGAGGGAAAGATCCCCTCTTCCAGTGCCGGGAGAAAGACAACAGGCCACTCAAGTCCCTTTGCAGCATGCACCGTCATGATCTTTACACTTTCTTCCTGACTGATTCTGTCCTGGTCCGAGGCGAGAAGGCTGTCTTCCATGAACTCAGAAAAGGTCTTCCCCTCTGTCTCAATCCCTAACAGCACGTTGCAGAGTTCCGAGACGTTTTCAACGCGGTCCTCCTGGTCTTCCTTGTATTCATGCTCAAGGTACTGGAGATAGTTCAGGTCCTCAATGATACTCATCAGGACCGTGTAGGGCTTTGCCTCTACTGTATCACCGTACTTTAACAACATATTCATGAGTGTGTCCGCGCCGGTCCTCTGTCTTCTTGAGAGCTTTGTATCCCCCATAGCCTGGATCCAGTCGGTTTTAAAGCTCTCATTAATCGCTGAGAGTGCCTTTTTGCCGATCCCGCGTGCAGGTGTCCTGACGACCCGGTCAAAAGCGGCCCTGTCCCTGATGTTGGATGTCAGCCTCAGGTAGCTGAGCAGGTCCTTCACCTCTGCCCTTTCGTAAAACGCCAGGCCCCTGACGATCTCATAGGGAATGCCGTACTGCATGAAGCAGCTTTCGAGTCCCCTGGAGAGGAAACTCATGCGGATGAGGATGGCCATGTCGGAATACGAAAAGGTCCCTGCTAGGTCTTTGATCTTTTCTGCTATGCGCCTGTTTTCCGAGTCATGGTCTGTAGACCTGCGATATCCTACCTCACCCTCGTCTGCGCTGTCGGTCTGGAGCGTGAGTGCCTTGTCCGCCCAGATACGATCGACCTTGCCGATGACAATATTGGCGATATCGAGAATCTTCTGCGTGGAGCGGTAGTTCTTTTCGAGTTTCATCTCAACGGCCTTGAATTCCCGCCCGAATTTCAGGATATTTTCCGGAACGGCCCCGCGCCAGGTGTAGATCGTCTGGAAGGGATCGCCCACGACAAAGATGTTATTTCTGCTCTTGGCCGAGAGGAGTTTTATGAGGGTGTACTGGATCTCATTGGTGTCCTGGAACTCGTCCACCATGAAAAAGTCATAACGGTCCTGCCACTTCCCGAGCACCTCAGGCCGATTCACAAAGAGGTCGGTGGTATAGTAGATCAGGTCGTCGTAGTCCAGGGCATTGGACTGTTCCAGGTATCTTTGATAGATCGCCGCCACCTCTGCATACTGGTCCCGGGGATAGGGGAGTGAGGCAATATATTGCACGATATTATCCCGGTATGCCTGCTTTGCATCCGAGACAATCCCTTTGACCTCATCAGCCTCTTTGGGATCGAGGCTGAGCCGGGTGAGAATCTCCTTGAGGGTTTTCCTGCTGTCTGTCTGGTCATAGATGACAAACCGTGCATCAAAGTTCTTCCCGAGGGCTGCTATGTCTTCCCTGAGGACTCTGACACAGAACGAATGAAAAGTGCTGACCGACCGGGGCTTGATCGCAAGCATTTTTTCGACACGGCCGGCCATTTCCTGGGCTGCCTTCTTCGTAAAGGTTATGGCGAGAATGCGGTGGGGCCTAAACCCTTTCTCCCTGATGAGATAGCCTATCTTGTGGGTGAGGACCCTGGTCTTGCCGCTGCCCGCCCCGGCCAGGAGCAGAAGCGGAGAGCCGAAGTGTTCGACCGCAGCCTTCTGCGCCTTGTTCAATCCTGTTAACATTGAAGAAGAATAACACGGGCAAGGGTAATTATCAATGTAAAGAAAAGGGACCGGACCTGCCATCAAATTTATCCCGCACGGCGAAAAAACAATAGCATGTTCGCTCATTCCCGGTCCGATAAAGCTGGACCTCCGAGGCACCGGCGCAACACGCCGCTAAATCCGCTTACATGCCATTGGCGCGCTGTTCTTTGTAAGTAATCGTAGGAGTTGGAAGGACTATGCGTAAACGT
>JBARHQ010000289.1:0-10415 GCA_049799315.1 Thermodesulfovibrionales bacterium
CAATGGCAGACGTTATCAGCGTGCAGCGGCCGCCAGAGCGATCGAAACAGGGCAGTGGCATCGGCTCAGTCTTGATCTGAAAGGGTCCCGGGTCAGCGGGTGCATCGACGGTGAGCCGCTTATCTCATACGAAGCTGCAACTCCCTATACCGGGTATATCGGACTCTGGACCAAATCAGATTCAACGATATGGTTTGACGGGTTGGTAATCGAAACTGAAGGCGTCAGAAGGCGCGTGGAGTTCTGACGCAGGACTATTGGACGGCCTCCAGGCCCAGGATCTTATCGATATATTTCGACACGACCTCTGCGGTAAAAGGTCTCACCACGATACCCTTTACAAGACTGGCCTTTATGATTTCCATAATATCCTCCCTACTCGCAGTGGGCGGGATGATGAGTATGGTGTTCGTGTTCTTTTCTTCCCGGTGCAGTTCATTCAGTAATTCCAGAAGCGGTTTGCCGAGGTCATCTGCATCCAGGATCAGGACATTTGAGCCCCTGCCATCGACCGCACCCGTCACTTTCTCCGGAGAATTAATCATCCTGATTTGCACCCTGTTCTGATAATCCTCCAGGATCCACTTCAGAGAAGGAAGGATGTCCTTCTGCACACAGAGGTATATACTCTTTTCCGGCATTATAAAAGACGCACCTCAACAAACTCCTTTATCGTTCAGGAACGGCCCATATTTCACATCAGTATCAAGGATGTGATGCATCCACCACTCCTCGAGAAAATCAAGCACTTCCTGTCCTATGCCCTCTTTATTTTCGCGGAAGTTCTGGATAAGACAGAGGGTCTTTTCGGTCAACGCGAGATGCTCCTTTTTCTGCTGCTCAATGCCCGGATAAGCATATTTTTGCATTTCAGCCTCTTCAGCAAAAAAATGATACATCGTATAGTTCAAAACCTCGGTGAGTACTTCCGAGAGAATCATAGAATCGTTTCCAGCCAACACTGAATCGTGCAGCTTGTTGATAAGCTGCAGCAACCGCTGATGGTGGGAGTCAAACTCCCTGATTCCCACCGACATGTTATCCTTCCATTCAATAAGGGGCATAAGAACACCCGTCCTTTATCGTACTCTGTAAAATCATAGTAACAGAACAAACCCGTTGTCAAGAGTAATAAGTTTTGTTGCACAGTGCAGCAGGCAGGAACACCGCAAAAATTCTGCAATGCAACAGGATATAATCATGGGTCACGTAAACGGAGGAATGGTATGTTAGCTCCGAAAAAAGGCTGACAGGCTGAATGAAATGGCTTCAAGGTGTTGCAGGCAGACTTTTTCCGGTATTCCTGTCTGCTGCAATCGCCCTGACGCACGATTATTTTCTGCCGCCGAAGACCGTGAATATTCCTTCTTTAAAGTAACAGTCCACCTCACGGAATCCGGTCTCTTTTAAGGCAGCCAGCTGATCATCGAGGGTGTCAGGCCTGTTCATGCTCGCAGGGTCCTGATACCTCCTGATCACCTCATCAGGCGTTTCATCAGTGGTACCTGCCTGGTCCATCATATGCTGCATCGCTTCTCTCCATAGAGTGAAATACCATACCTGAAGTCCTTCCGAGGGCGGCAGGACGACGTCTGCATTTATAAAACGACCGCCCTTGTCAAGATGACTGTAGATGAATATGAAAAGAGCTGTTTTTTCTTTCATGTCGAGATGATGGATGGCATGTGATGACATGCAGAGATCAAAGGTTCCGAGCACGGTCCTGCCGTTGATCATATCGTGAAAACTGGCATTGACATACGAGATATACTCAGATGCCCCCAGCCGTTCGCCAGCCCGGTGCAGCATCTCCGCGGAGCCGTCCACCAGCGTCGGAATGATCCGCCTTCCCTGCCCGGCCCGGGAAAGGATCTCCCTGGTCAGCACGCCGTCGCCGCACCCGAGGTCCAGCACCCTGATGTCTTGTCCATCCGCATAAAAGCAGGCCAGCAGAGAAGAGAACAGACTTATCATCTTCCTGCGCTCCGGGATGTAAATATCCGCCTTGTCCAGATAGTTTTTTGAAAAATCCTTCTGTGCCCAGGCTGATTTCCTGAAGGTATCCATATCTTTATTTCCTTTCAAACTCTGATGAGAATCCATCAGATGTTATAATAACTGATGCAGGTTGTTACCGCAAAAAATCTGACAAAACGTTACGGGACCTTTACCGCGGTCGATGATGTCAGTTTTGATATCAGCCGGGGCGAATGCTTCGGATTTCTGGGGCCGAACGGGGCGGGGAAGACAACGGTCATGGGGGTCATTTACTGTTTGATGCCGCCCACCTCAGGGGACGTCAGGGTATTTGATATCGATGTCTGCTCAGACCCCGGGAGGATAAAATCAAGACTTGGCGTGATGCCCCAGGATGACAATCTCGACCCGGACCTCTCGGTCATCGAAAACCTGGTTGTCTATTCCCGCTATTTTGATATCCCGAAAAAAAGCGGAAAGCTGCTCGCAACGGAACTGTTGGCCTTTGTCGAGCTGACAGACAAGTCTGAGGTAAATATCCGGGACCTCTCCGGCGGCATGAAGCGGCGGCTACTGCTTGCCCGGGCGCTTGTAAACACGCCCGAACTGCTGATACTCGATGAGCCGACTGTCGGGCTGGACCCGCATTCGCGTCATGCTGTCTGGGAGAAGCTCCAGCACCTGAAGGAAAAAGGAACGACGCTTATCCTTACAACACATTACATGGAAGAAGCAGAGAAGATCTGCGACCGGGTCGCCATTATGGACTCCGGTAAGATCATCACGATCGATACGCCGCACCGCCTGATGGAAACGCATGGCGGTTCTCTTGAAGAGGTCTATCTGAAGCTCACGGGAAGGTCTCTTGCGGATTAAACGCGCACTGCGGGTCTGGCAGCGGCATCTCAAAGTATATACCAAACTCTACAAATCGAGTATCGCCCTGAATTTTGTCGAACCGGTGCTCTATCTTGCAGCACTGGGTCTGGGACTCGGCGCGTATGTGAAAGAGATCGACGGCGTCCCTTATATCAACTACATCGCGCCGGGCATCATCGCCTCGTCATCGATGTTCGCCGCTGCCTACGAATGCTCCTATGGGACCTTCGTGAGGATGACCTTCCAGAAGACGTTTGACGCAATCCTCGCAACGCCGGTGAATATCGACGACCTGGTTGCGGGCGAGCTGATCTGGGGCGCAACAAAGAGCATGCTCTACGGGGCAATTATTATTATCGTCATATCGCTCTTCGGGCTCGTGAATTCGCCCCTGGTGATCCTGATTATCCCGATGCTCTTTGTCAGTGGTCTTCTGTTCTCTGAGATATCCATGATGTTTGCGGCAATCGTGCCGGGCATCGATTCTTTCAATTATTTCTTCACCCTTTTTATGACACCGCTTTTTTTATTCTCCGGCATCTTCTTCCCGGTGAACACCCTTCCCCCGGTCGTTGCAAAGATCGCCTGGCTTACCCCGCTCTATCACGTGGTGAATATCTGCCGGTCCTTTGCTTCCGGAAGAGTCACCCCGGTCCTCGGTGACATAGCGTGGCTTTTCGTGGTCATGTCCCTCCTGGCCCCCTATCCGTTCAGACTCATGAAAAAAAGACTGATTAAATAGAGTCTGCCATTTGATCAATGGGGATTTACTTTCTCAGATATTCAAATATGTTATGATGAAATATCAAACTATAATCAGGATAACGATAGCATAGATCAGCATGTATGAATGGCGGAGCGAGAACGGATAAGGGCCTTAAAGACAGGATCCTGAGGGAACAACTCCGCCTTGCCTTTAAGCAGCTCCCGACGATGCAAATAGCCTCTTTCATCGTTGCCCTCGTCATTTCCTATGCAGTGCGCGATATCGTTCCTCATGTAAATATTTTTGCATGGGTGCTTATGGTCCTGGCGATTGTCGTCAGCAGGATCGTGCTTTACTATCGCTTTCTCAAAGTCCGCAACGAACCGTTTGCCGGCGAGCACTGGGAAAAAATCTATCTGGTCCTGACCCTGATCTCCGGGATAATCTGGGGACTCTCCTCTGTCATAATTTATCCGGCCGGTAATCTGGGACTCATAGCCTTGTTTCTTCTTGTAATAGCGAGCCAGTCGGCGGCTACCACGGTAGCTCATTCTTCCATCAGGGTTGGCCCTGCGGTGTGGATGGTCCCGGCCCTTCTGCCCTATGTCATCCGTTGCACTGTGGAAGGGGGAGAAACCGGATATACCATGAGCATCCTTATCCTCATTTACCTGGTCACAATCTTTCGCCACTCACTCAACCAAAACAGGACCATCGCGACTGCCATCTCTTTACAGTTTGAAAATCTTGAGCTTCTGGAGGAGGTGCGGAAGGCAAACGATATCCTTCAGCAGGACATCACTGAGCGCAAACAGACGGAGGAGCGCCTGAGGGCTTCGGAGACAAGCTATCGCAATCTCTTCGACAGCATCACCGATGGCATCTTCGTCCATGACGAGGAAGGGCGCATACTGGATGTGAACAAGGGCGTCGAGGACATGTATGGATATCCGCGCGACTTTTTCATCGGCAAGACACCTGAGCCGCTTGGCGCACCCGGCATGAACGACCTAATAGCCGCTGGTGACGCGATCCACCATGCATTTGAGGGTGAACCGCAGCAGCTCGACTTCTGGAGCATGCGTGCAAATGGAGAAGTGTTCCCAAAGGAGGTGCGCCTCATTCCGGCGACCTATTGGGGCCGCAGGGTGGTAATTGCTGTGGCGCGTGATATCACCGAAAGAAAGCGCGCTGAGGAAGCCCTTCGTCAGAACGAAGAGTTCATCAGGAGCGTGCTCGACAATGTGGACGAGGGCTTTCTGGTCGTTGACCGCGATTACAGGATTTTAACCGCTAACAGGGCCTTCTGCAGCTGGGTCGATATGCCCCTCGATGACATCGCCGGCAGACATTGCTACGAGGTTTCTCACAAAAATCTGAGGCCGTGCCATGAGAGCGGTGAAAATTGTGCGACGAAACATGCATTCGAAACCGGAGAGCCCCATATGGCGGTGCACAAACACGAAGACGCCAAAGGCAATCTCCTGTATGTGGAGACAAAGGCATTCCCGCTCAAGGATGTCTCCGGGACAGTAACGTCGGTAATCGAGACTATTCAAAACATCACTGAGCGGCATCTCCTGAAAATGGAGCAGCTTAAGACCCAGAAACTCGAAGCAATCGGAACCTTGGCCGGAGGTATAGCCCACGACTTCAACAACCTTTTGCAAGGTGTTTTCGGATACATGTCTCTGGCAAAGATCAACCTCGATAACAGGGACAAGGCGGCTGGCATGATTGATCAGGCGGAAAAAGCCCTTCAGATGTCTGTCAACCTGACCGGTCAGCTCCTTACGTTCTCTAAAGGAGGGAAGCCGGTAAAAAGGAGGCTTAGCCTTCGCTCGACGATTGAAAACTCGGCCAATTTTGCTCTCAGCGGCTCGCGCTCTACCTGCCGGATCGACATTGATAGCAACCTCCTGTCTGTCGAAGCTGACGAGGGGCAGATAGGACAGGTGATACAGAATATCGTGCTGAACGCAAACGAGGCGATGTCCGATGGAGGGACGGTGGAAGTTTCAGCGGGGAACGTGGACATATCTAAAGGGGAAAAACTGTCGTTGCCGGACGGCGGAATGTTCATTCAGATAACTATTAAGGATAAGGGCACAGGAATACCTGAACAGTATTTATCGAGGATATTCGATCCCTACTTCACAACCAAACAGAGGGGGAGCGGCCTTGGGCTGGCAACAACATATTCGATTATCAGGAACCACGGCGGGTTGATAGAAGTGACATCTGAATTAAACAAAGGCAGTATTTTTCATATATATCTGCCTGCAGTAGAGGCCGAAGAGGAGGAGGAAACGCAGGCTTCTGCTCCTGCTGCCGGGAGGAAAGGGAAAATCCTCGTGATGGACGACGATGAAATGGTGCGGTCGGTGGCTATGAAGATGATAGAGGCCCTTGGTCATAATGTAGAGGGGGCAGAGGACGGAAAGAGTACAATAGACAAGTACAACCTGGCCAGGGAATCCGGCACGCCCTTTGACGTTGTTGTCCTCGATCTGACGGTCAAGGGAGGCATGGGAGGTGAACTGGCGCTCAAAAAACTTCGGGAGATAGATCCGGACGTGAAAGCTATTGTATCAAGTGGATATGCAGACAATCTTGTGGAAGCAAACTACCATTCTTACGGTTTTGCAGCTTCCCTGAAGAAGCCTTACAGGATCGACACTCTGCAAGAGAGCCTGAATGCCTTGTTGCGATCTTCGTGATTTAGAGTGAGGTAAAGCTGGTTACCTGCTCTGAGATTTTTATCGTTAAAGCATACACCGCAGTTTCTCGAATTCCCCTTTAAAGTATCCCAGTGTCAGGTCGTCGTATATGCAGAATTCTATGAGCTGCAGGCTGCTTCCGGTCTGTTCTCTCAGGAAGGCAACGGATTCTCCGACGAGTATTTTTGCACACCGGTCTTTCGGAAAGCCGAAGATGCCTGAACTGATCGCCGGAATCGATATGCTCTGAAGGCCTTTCTGCGAGGCGAGCAGGAGGCTGTTTACTACCGCATTCCTGAGCTTGTTGTCTTCATCGCCTTCGCCCATCCGCGGACCGACCGCATGTATGACGAACTTTGCGGGCAGCCTCCCGGCAGAGGTGATCGTTGCATGCCCGACAGGCGTAAAGCCTATTATATCACTCTCGTCCTGGATGACCTGGCCCCCTTTTCTGACGATGGCTCCTGCCACACCGCCGCCGTGCTGGAGGTATGTGTTGGCAGCATTCACGATCGCATCTGTGTCTCTTCCGGTTATATCCCCCCGCACCAGACGGACATGCCGGTCACTGATTGCCTGTTCCATTATAATTTTCATCAGCACTCCTTTGATCTCTTAACCTTATCCGCCTCAGAGCGAGCAGTAGACGCAGGGGGTTTCAGCGGGTTTGGCGTCAACGGTTTTCACGGAAAGAGATACGGTATACTGCAGAAAATCTATCCTGATACGCGACTGATACCAGCGGCCCTTTTCCTGGACAGGCTCTTCGTAGGATATGTTCAGTTCCTTCCCATCATCCAGGAACACGACCTGCCTGAGCGGCAGAAAACTTTTTTTATCTACCCAGACCGCACGGCTGCCGTCACGCAGTACATACATCCCGTCTTCCTCATCGATGACAAAATCCCCCATATTCCACCAGAAGATGCAGTCGCGAAGTCCCTCGGTGAGAATCAGTTTTTTGGTTTCCTCCAGTTTAGGACTGCTCCTTAACAAACCGTCCCGGGAGGTCACTTCCATGGCAAGGAACCCGAGCGAGTAAATCCTAAGGTCAAAGTCCCCTGAATTCGACCCTGAGCCCGAATCCGACCCTGCAGCCGACCCAAAATCCGATATGGTCAGCGCGCCATCGCCCTGCATCTCAGCGCCGTTCGTCTCATCGTGTCTGCCGAGGCTGATCGAGAAGGTCGTTTCTATCTCCGTGATCGTCCTCTTCTCCGCAAGCGCTGCGCGGATATCCCCGCCCTGGAACGACGGCAGCGAAACCCTCTTCGGCGCACAGGATGACGCCAGGAGCAGAAGGGGAAAAAGACTAATCCAGAACAGCCTTAAGACATTCCGTGACATCTTTCACTCCTATGATCGTAATATTGTCGATCTTTTTTATCTTCTCGGCACTGCTCGCGGGGATCACCGCTCTCCTGAAGCCGATCTTCGCAGCCTCTTTCAGCCGCACCTCTGCCTGGGCAACCGCACGGACCTCGCCTGAAAGCCCGACCTCGCCGAAGACGCAGGTCTGCGGGTCGATCGGCTTTTCACGCACCGAGGAAGCGATCGTGGCAATGATCCCGAGGTCCACCGCCGGCTCGATGATCTTCAGCCCGCCGACCACATTGATAAAGATATCCATCCCGCCAAGGTGGAGGCCTGCTCTTTTTTCAAGGATCGCGACAAGGAGGTTGGCACGGTTAAAATCAACACCAATGGCGGTCCTCCGGGGCATGCCGAAGTTCGTCGTCGAGACGAGCGCCTGGATCTCGACCATGATCGGCCTTGTCCCCTCGATGCTTGCGACAACCGTAGTGCCGGACACATTCTGCGGCCTCTCCGAGAGAAAAAGTTCCGAGGGGTTTTCAACCTCACGTAACCCGGCGTCGGACATCTCGAAGATCCCGATCTCGTTCGTCGATCCGAAGCGGTTTTTGATCGTCCTTAATATCCGGTAGGTATGCCCCCGGTCGCCCTCAAAATAGAGGACCGTATCAACGATATGCTCAAGCACGCGCGGCCCGGCGATTGAGCCGTCCTTGGTGACATGCCCTATGATAAACACCGGTATATTCGAACGCTTTGCAAAGAGCACCAGCCGGGCGGCAGACTCGCGGACCTGCCCGACAGAGCCGGGAGCAGATACGAGTTCCTGGGTATAGACCGTCTGTATCGAGTCGATCACCATCGCCGTAGGCGAGAGCTTCGACGCTGCATCGAGAATCCCCTCAAGCGAGGTCTCGGCAAGGAGGATGATCCCCTCGGCTGCTGCCCCGAGCCGGTCCGCCCTCATCTTTATCTGTTCAGGAGACTCCTCACCCGAGACATAGAGCAGTTTCCCGGCCTTGCGCGACAGACCTGAAAAAATCTGAAGCAGCAACGTTGATTTCCCGATGCCCGGGTCCCCCCCGACGAGGACAACTGAGCCCGGCACTATCCCGCCGCCGAGGACCCGGTCGAACTCCTGCATCCCGGTGGGGGTCCGTTGTCCTGAGGTGCCCCCGATCTCGCTGAGCGCGACAGGCAGACTTCTTCCCAGCGAATCAGGCAAAGACGCCAGCCTGCCTCCGCCGGAGGTCTTTTCCTCGACAAAGCTGTTCCATCCCCCGCAGTCCGGGCACTTCCCGAGCCATTTGGGACTCGCATGACCGCAGGCCTGGCACTGATAAAAGGTTTTTATCTTGGACCCTGATTTAGACCCCGGATGAGACATTGATTTAGACATTAAATAGACACATCCCCTTCCCCGTACTGAACGTTTTTCTCATGGCCTGCCGCATATAGGTCTTTGCCTGTTGCGCTGCATCAAGTACCCCGTACCCCTTTGCCAGAAGAGCAGTGATGACCGCGGAAAACCTGCAGCCGGTGCCGTGGTACTCCCCCGGTATCTTTCTGCCCTTAAGCAGGGTGAAGGTTCCATTATAGAAGACATCCACCGCCGTTCGCTCAAGATGCCCACCGGTAATAATAACGTTTTCAGCTCCAAGATCGTGCAGGATGACGGCAGCCCTCTTCATATCATCAATGTCCCTTATTTCAATACCTGCAAGCACAGAGGCCTCATGCATATTCGGCGTAACAACGGTCGCGACCGGAAGGAGTTTAGTCCTGACAGCGTTCTCGGTCCCTTTTTCAGCAAGCCGTCTTCCGGTCGATGAGAGGAGGACGGGGTCGACAACTACATTCCTGAGCCTATATTTCTTTGTCATTTCAGCCACAACAGCCACATTCGCCCTGCTGTGGAGCATGCCGGTCTTCAGGGCATCAGGCTTCATATCCGCAAGCAGCGTGGTCAGTTGCCGGCGGACAAATCCGCTTTCAACAGGTCTGACCGCCCTCACTCCCCCGGAGTTCTGGGCTGTCAGGGCAGCAGCAACAGAGAGTCCATAGACATCAAACCCGCTGAAAATCTTGAGGTCGGCCTGGATACCAGCACCGCCCGAAGGATCGAACCCCGCAATTGTTAGTGCCATTCTCATTGCTGAATTATAGAATGGCCGGACAACGGATGGCAAATATCAGTCCAGCCCAATGGTTTCCCTGAATGGGAAAGAACTTCTCGCAAAGGTAAACCAGGAGGCTTAAAAACCCCATAAACAAACCCGGATCAAGCTGGCATAAAATATGCTTGTCTATCATGTTTTGTAAAGAGCATTTCAGCCAAGTGTTAATTAACTATTGACATGATTGACCTAAAAGTATTATATTTCAACACATTTTTGTAAATTTTGGTTTTCTGGTAAGTTTAATTTTTAAATGAAAGGAGGTGTTTACTATATGAAAAAATTATTCGCATTGATGATCGCTATGATGATGGTGCTTTCTCTGGTTCTCGTAGTTGGTTGCGAGAAGAAGGCTGATGCCCCTAAGGCTGATGCTCCTAAGGCTGAAGCTCCTAAGGCTCCTGAAGCCGGTGCTCCTGGCGCTCCCGGTGCTCCTGGCGCCCCTGGTGCTCCCGGTGCCCCTGGTGCTCCTGGCGCTCCTGGTGCTCCTGCCGCTGAAAAGCCGGCTGAAGCTCCTAAGCATTAATCAGGACAACAGATTTTTTATAAAAAAAAGGGTCCAGAAATGGGCCCTTTTTTTTATCTGTTTTTTTTCTTAGAATCCCTCCTGTCCTCCCTTTGCTAAAGGGAGGTAAAGTATAC
>JBARHQ010000290.1:0-6926 GCA_049799315.1 Thermodesulfovibrionales bacterium
TCAGCGTGAGACTCAAAGGGAAGGTACTGCCGGCCCCACCACGTTTAACAGCCAAGGTTGTTTCCCCCGACCCTGATGCCAAAGACATGACCGTCATGATCAATAGTGATGGTTACGTGCTCCATAAATAGTAGGTAAGTAATGAAAGATTCGATAGACAGCCTGCGGAATTCGGCAATATAATTTACATATAGAGGTTCTTGTAACAGCATACACTTGTAATCTTAAGCCCTTAGAATTGGGACATTAATTGCTCGTTCTATCTTCACCGTTCGTCCTTCGCGAAGATCCGGGCAAAAGGTTTTCTATGACGAGCGTTTTTTACAAACAATTGCATGAGCTATCTAAGAAAAAGACTCAATAACTTTTTTAAGGAGTGTGTATTATGGGACTTGTGGATGATGTATTTAAAGGTAATATAGGTGCAGGGCTCGCGATAGGCATAGGGGCTGCGGTGCTTGGGCCTATTGTATTGCCTATTCTGGCAGGGGCGGCAAAACCGATTGCAAAGGCGGCTATCAAGGGTGGACTTGCCCTTTTCGAAAAGGGCAAAGAAACTGCTGCAGAACTTGGCGAGGTCCTGGAAGATATCGTGGCAGAAGCCAAGGCTGAACTTGCAGAGGAGGCAGAGAAGGCCGTGTCTGTCGCGGCGGAAGTGGTGGGAGAGGGGCAAGGTGTCTGATCGCCCTGTCGCTCAGATAAGCCATATGATGACCGGGCGGCTCAGGTTGAAAATACCGGCACGGAAAGGAGACAGTAACTATCTTGGCGCTGTGGTGAAGGAACTGGCGACTGTCCCCGGCATTGAACAGGTAAGTATGAACCCTGATACAGCAGGCATTCTTATAATTCATAAGCTTCAAACAGGGCAGCTCAGGGAGAATCTTGGTTCATCCAGTCATTTTCGGCTTGCCCCCTTGTCCGAGTCACCTGCTGAAAAAACCGGACCAGGCAGTCTTCATGGCGATGTGAAAACATGTTTTGCGGGGGTGAACAGTGAAATTGAGAGGCTTACCGGAAGGACACTCAATGTCAGCGAAATGGCCTTTCTCGGCCTGCTCGGCGCCGGGGCCCTTCAGATAGGGAAGGGTAACCTCACCGCAATTCCATGGTATACGGCATTCTGGTACGCACTGAATATATTTCTAAAATCAGACACTCAGGCAAAGAGCTAAGTTCAAACATATAACCAAACCGCAACGTTCCCGTAATCTCAGCGGAGTAAACTGATAAGAATGTTTCTTAAAATCATTTCCATACAGGAGGTCGCATATGTCGAAAAAAGAAGAGGTCACAGAAGAGACGGTAGATACCGCAACCGTCGGCAAGGCCGGGACAGCGGTCAAGGAAGGGGTAATCAGCAGTCTCAAGGGTATTAACGAGGTCGAGGCCGAGATTGTGACCCTTGTCAGGAGCACGGTGTCGACAACACTTCGACTAACAGGGGATGTAGCACATGAGAGCCTCAAGGTGACCAAAGATGTTATGAAGGGGGCCATCCAGGCAACCGAGGAAGTCGGCACCGGTCTTATCCTCAGCACCAAAAACGTCGCAAAAGGAATTGTCATGGGTGTAAGCGATGTGGGCGGTGATGTGGTTGCCGTTGCCGGACATACTGTCAGAGGTGCGGTAAAAGGGGCTGCCGAGGTTGGAGCCGATGTCGGCATGGTTGCCCGTCGGGCGGTTGACGGAGTTATCGAGGCTGGCAAGGAAGTTGGGGCAAACGCCGGCGAGGTCGCTGTATCGGCTGTTAACGGGGCCATTGAGGCTGCCGGCACCATCGGCAATACTGCAGTACGTGCTGTAAGAGAGATCCTGGTTGGTGTTGTGGAAGGCGTCAAGGATATTGCGGGCAGGGCGCTGCCGGCACCCAGAACATCTGCAACACCGCAGCAGAAAAGCGACACTCCGGAAAAACCAAAAGGGAAAAAGGGAGCATAAGGAGTTTTGGTAGAAGCAGTACATTCAACAGTAAAGGGCAGGATCCGGTTTAAAGTTTCCGGGCTGAAGCGGTCAGACTCGATGAAGCAGGTCATCGAGTCTGTCTTGCTTGAAAAACATGGATTGGATAGGGTTTCGGTCAGCGCGGTTACCGGAACGATTCTTATTGTCTTCAACTCGGACAATACGGTCAGTCGCCTCAGGACCCTGGTCACAGAGACGGTAGCCAGACACCGGCAGGGATTGAGTTCCCATTCTTCTGGTGAGCTGCATCTGAAATCTGCTTCTTCCGATGCCGGACAACCCAAATCCGGACTGGCCGCAGCCTTCTCTGAACAGAAGAGGCATACTGAGAAAAAAATCAGCAGAAGGGCGTTGCGGAAGTCTGTTATACAGGCCGATGCCCAGGACGTTCGTAACTGGCACCATATGGATGCTTCCGAGGTTCTTTCCTGCTTTGAAACAGATCCTGTTTCGGGGCAGTCTGCTGATGCAGTAGAGCGGAACCTGAAGAAGTTCGGGCCCAATCTGCTCCCTGAGTCGGTGCCCCGTTCAGGGTTCAGCATTTTCTTTGATCAGTTCAAGTCGCTTCCGACCATGCTTTTAATGGCTGCAGCCGGCCTGTCGGTGGCAACCGGAGGAGTTGTTGATGCAGTTGTCGTTATGAGTGTGGTTGCCATAAACGGGGTGATCGGATATGTGACTGAATCCCAGGCTGAAAAGACCATCAATTCGCTCAAGGGTCTTGTTCAGCCTTCTGCACTGGTTTTCAGAGATAATGCCGCCAGGGAGATAAAGGCAGCGGATGTCGCTGTTGGGGACATTCTGATTCTGAGACCGGGATCTTATATTGCAGCGGATTGCCGGCTTATCGAGGCGAACCATCTCAGTGTTGATGAATCTGCACTTACCGGGGAGAGCATGCCGGCGAGGAAAAGGCCTGTGGAACTCCAGGAGGTCGATATTCCGATTGCAGACCGGGACAATATGGTTTATATGGGCACTCTCGTTACCGGCGGTCAGGGACTTGCGGTTGCCGTTGCAACAGGCAAATACACGGAAATCGGCCGTATTCAATCGATGGTGAGTGAGGCAGAGACCCCGCAGACCCCTATGGAGCGCCAGTTGGACAGGATGGGGACACAGTTGGTCATCATAAGTGGCGCTGTATGCGGGTTGGTCTTTGTTATCGGGTTGCTCCGGGGATATGGCTTTGTCCAGATGCTCAGGACTTCTATTTCTCTGGCCATCGCCGCAGTGCCGGAAGGCCTGCCGACTGTCGCCACAACAACCCTTGCGCTGGGCATCAGGAACATGCGAAAGCACAATGTTCTTATAAGACACCTGGATGCTGTCGAGACGCTCGGTTCGGTCCAGACCATATGCCTGGATAAAACAGGGACAATCACCATGAACAGGATGTCTATTGTGGCTGTACATACCGGAATGTCTGCAATGCGTGTCAGCGACGGAGGTTTTACGGCAGAGAACAAAAAAATCAATCCGTTTCTGAATGAAGAACTCCTCAGGCTTATCCATACAACGGTGCTCTGTAATGAGTCGGAGATAATATATTCTGACGGCGGCCATGTCGTGAACGGGTCGCCGACCGAAAACGCTTTTATTCATATGGCAGTCAGTTCCGGGGTCGACGTCGTTACGCTGAGAGAAAAATATCCTCTGCTGAGAACGAATCACCGGTCGGATAACCGCAACTATATGTCCACGATCCACCGGTTCCTAGATCACAACACACTCGTGGCGGTCAAAGGCAGTCCAAGTGAAGTCCTCACACTCTGCACCTGGTATGTCAAAGACGGACAGAAACTGCGCCTGACGGAAGACGAAAGACTCGGGATAGAAACCGAAAACGAGCGTATGGCGGGGAAGGCTCTCAGAGTACTCGGCGTGGCATATTGCACAATAGAGCTCGATGCAGAACTTCTTATCGCTTCAGGCCATGATATTTCCGCATGTGAAGAACAGGGCGGTCTGATCTGGCTGGGTCTGGTAGGCATGGCTGACCCTGTCAGAAAGGGCGTTGTCCCTCTTATGAAAGAATTTCATAATGCAGGGATCGATACCGTGATGATTACGGGGGACCAGAGCCCAACCGCCTATGCGATAGGAAAGGAGCTTAATCTAAGCAGGGGCGAGCAGCTCGAGATCCTTGATTCAACGCATCTGTCAAGTATGGATCCGCAGATGCTGAAGGCGCTCTGCAAGAGGGTCCATGTCTTCGCGCGGGTAAGCCCTGCCAACAAGCTCCAGATTGTTCAGGCGCTGCAGATCTCGGGCAGAGTTGTGGCAATGACAGGTGATGGCATCAATGACGGGCCTGCGCTTAAGGCAGCCGACATCGGCATCGCAATGGGGCATACGGGCACTGATGTTGCCAGGGAGGTTGCTGATGTGGTGATCGAGGACGATAACCTCGAGACCATGGTGATTGCGATAAGCCAGGGCAGGACCATATACAACAATATCAGAAAGTCGGTCCGTTTCCTGCTGTCGACGAACCTCAGTGAGATTATCGTTGTTTTTACCGCAACGGCAGGGGGCCTCGGTGAACCGCTGAATGCCATGCAGCTCCTCTGGATAAACCTTATCTCTGATATCTTCCCCGGGCTTGCGCTTGCGCTTGAGCAGCCTGAGCCGGATGTCCTGAGCCGTCCTCCGCGGAACCCGGAAGAACCGATCATCAGAAACGATGACCTGAAACGTATCGGCTTTGAATCGGCCGTGCTCAGCGCCGGCACTCTCGGTGCCTACGGCTATGGGATTGCCCGGTACGGGATCGGGCCGCAGGCTGGCACACTTGCCTTCATGACCCTCTCCGTTGCCCAGCTCCTCCATGCCATAAGCTGCAGGTCTGAACAGCATACTATATATGACCGGCCTGATCCGGAACATCAGCCGCTGAAGCCCAATCCTTATCTGACCGCAGCGCTCGGAGGTTCTTTTGCGCTCCAGTTTCTGACCCTTGCAGTCCCGGGACTCAGGGGCCTCCTGGGTCTCACGCCGCTGGGGATATCCGATGGCGTCATCGTCGGCCTTGGGGCGGTCGTTCCGCTTTTGGTTAACGAGGGAACGAAGCGCACGAGGCGGCGAGGACCGGTCGCAGGTATTCAGAAAGAAAGTGACCTGGATTCTTCAAAATACTTTTCACAAACCGAAGAGGTGCCAGCATGAAAAAAGACTTTATGTTCACATCAGAATCAGTTACTGAAGGACATCCCGACAAACTCTGCGACCAGATAAGTGATGCCATTGTAGACCATTTTCTCCAGCAGGACCCGTATTCGCGTGTTATTGCCGAATGCGCGGTCTCAACCGCCATTCTTTTTATCGCGGCCCGTTTCTGTTCGAACGCAACGGTTGATTTCCCCAATATTGCACGTCAGGTCATCAGTCAGATAGGTTATGATCAGCCTTCCTTCAACAGCAAGACCTGCAGCATCGTAACAAGCCTCAAGGAACTCTCTGAGGACCGGGCGTTTCTCTTTCATGAAAAAGAACTCTCTGAGGAAGAGCTTGACCGGATTCCGGTCAGGAACCAGGTGACTGCGTTTGGATTTGCCTGTAGCCAGACCTCGTCTTTAATGCCGCTTCCCATATCGCTTGCCCATAAGCTTGCGCGAAAGCTCACTGCAGTGAGACTGCAGAAAACTCTGCCCTATATCAGTCCTGACGGCAAGACCCAGGTCGGGATTGAGTACCGCAACCGCAAGCCATACCGGATACACAGTATTACGGTGATTGCAAGTCAGCGGTCAGAGGCTGATGCCGATCTGCGCAAACTCTCTGCCGACCTCAGGGAGGCGGTCATTGGCCCGGTTTTTTCAGATGAGCCGATCAGGCCGGACGATAAAACGCTGATATATGTTAATCCTGACGGCCCCTTCGTGACGGGCGGCCCTGCCATACACTCCGGCCTTACGGGCAGAAAGAATGCCATCGACACCTATGGCGAATATTCCCGCCACAGCGGATCAGCACTGAGCGGCAAGGACCCGATGCGGATTGACCGGGTTGGGGCCTACGCAGCACGCTATGCGGCAAAAAATATTGTGGCCGCAGGTCTGGCTGGTGAGTGTGAAGTGCAGCTGAGCTACTCACTCGGCCTTTCGCGGCCGGTCAGCATACAGGTCGAGACCTTTGGCACCGGCTGCATTTCCGATGATCAGATATCAGCCATTGTTGAAAGGCATTTCGACTTTCGGCTTGCGGCCATTATGAAGCAGTTCAATCTCAGATATCTTCCCTCAGTGCTCAAAGGAGGCTTTTACCGGAAGCTTGCCGCATACGGACATGTCGGCAGGATGGATATAGGGCTTCCCTGGGAACTGACGGACAGGGCGGAGATCCTTCGCGCCGATGCCGCCGCAGTCCGAAACAGTTAAGCGGGGGGCATGCTGGAGAGCGTCTTGAAGAACAAATGAAAAAAGAAGACCCGCAGACCAAGGCAATTCATGTAATTGCCCATGATATGAGCGTCCCCAGTGATAAGGTGGCCCGCTTATACGGACTGGTGCTGAACCGCTATATGAAACGGGCGAAGGTCAAGGATTTTCTGAACGTTATTGTCGAGCGGCGTGTGCGCATCCTGCTGGCAAAACTTCAGACACGGCAGAGAATGTATTAGTTTTTTTCGCTTTCATACGATTTTATCGTTTCATAACGAAAACTTCATACAACTGTCAAAATCCCTTAACAGATCATCCGTTACAATCTTTCTTATAACTTCTCTACTATGGAGGTGTGAGCATGGATTGGAATCGCGCGGCAAATTTTCTGATATCACAGGACCGTTTCTACGTCAAGCTCGCAGAGACCAGGAAAGAGCTTGATCAGGCACTGGCGCTTCGCTTCGAGGTCTTCAATCTTGAACTCGGGATAGGGCTTCCGCTATCCTATAGCAACCGGATGGATATGGATGAGTACGACAAGTACTGCGATCATCTCATTGTTGTTGATGCGGGTTC
>JBARHQ010000291.1:0-31761 GCA_049799315.1 Thermodesulfovibrionales bacterium
GTACCTTTTGAACACGAAACAATCAGGTCAAAAAAAGGCAGGCTGATCCCGGCGACCCCGATATCGTAAATCGTGACCAACCTGCTCTTGCGCTCAATCTCGATCCCCTTCCTCGCCAGCTTATACAAGGCCTTTCCACCAACCTTGACGGCGGAATACATAGGAGGCGTCTGTTCTATGACTCCTTTGTAACTCATCACTGCATCCATAAGGCCCGTCTCGGTGACGGACGAGAAATCAGCGGTCTCAATAACCCTGCCTTCAGCATCACCAGTCTCGGTCCGCTCCCCGAGCTTCACCCTGGCCAGGTATCTTTTGTCCATATCGAGGAAAAAACGGGAGACCTTGGTAGCCTCGCCAAGGCAGACGAGCATTACGCCGGTAGCAAGGGGGTCTAGGGTGCCTGTATGCCCGGCCTTCTTGACCTTAAGAATCTTTTTTACCCGTGTCACAGCCTGCTGGGAGGTGATCCCTGAAGGTTTATGAAGATTTATGATCAGATCCATGCTATCCTGTGCAGCGAGACAACAGCATGTGCGCTCATTCTCGGTCCGAATACTGCAGGGAAGCCGGACCTGCGAGGCACCGGCGAACACGCCGCTGAAGCCGCTTACATGCCGTTCTCACGCTGTTTTTAGTTTATAGCAGCGGGAATTAAGGCGAATGGTGGAAGGGATTTTCTCAGGCAAGGGTTTTTCTGAGGGCCTTCATCAGTGATTTTTTTGCTGTTGCGAGATCGCCTTTTATCCGGAAACCCGCCGCATTCCTATGTCCGCCGCCACCGAACTGCTCAGCAATTCGCGCAACATTCGCAGCCCCCTTGGACCTCAGGCTCGCCTTCCATTCCCCGCTGCCGGTCTCCCTGAACATCGCAGCAACCTTCACGTCGTCGATCCTGCGCGGGAGATTGGCAAAATTCTCAGTGTCCTCTGGCGCGGTGCCGGTCTGCCTGAACATGTCAGCAGTGACATGGACAATGGCCACCCCGTCTTTTTTTTCAAGGGTATTCATCACCGTCAGGAAAAGTCTGAATCTGCCATAATCCCATGTCTCATAGAGATGATCGGAAATACTATTCGGCTCGGCTCCCGCCCTGACGAGCTCTGCAGCTGCACGCAGCACCTCATCCGTTGTGTTGCTGTATCTGAAAGTCCCGGTATCAACCGCAATCGCTGTATAGAGGTTCGTGGCCATCGACGGGGTTATCTTCAAACCAAGCGAACGGATAAGTGCATAGATGAGCATACCCGTCGCGGCAGCGTCTTTCTCAACCCACCGCAGGTCTCCGAAGTCACGCTCCGTCTCATGGTGGTCTATAACCACGTTTTTTCTGAACGTGACCGCTCCGAGTGCGGCCCGCTCAGGACTGTTGCAGTCAAGCAGGACAAGGACCGGGTCCGTTCTGAGGGCTTTTTTCAGATCTGTACTGAATTTTCTGTAACCGGGGAGAAAACGGTAGTATTTGGGAACAGGGTCGCGATCATACAGAAAAATTTTCTTGCCGACAGATGCCAGCGCCTCAGCCAGCGCCAGTGATGAACCAATAGCATCACCGTCGGGGTTGATATGCGTGGCTATCAGGAAGCAGTCATCCTTCAGAAGGACTGACAAGAGCTTTTTAGGTGTCCTCATCCCTGTCGTCCTTATCCCGTATCTCCCGGAGGAGCTTGTCAATCTTGAACCCGTACTCAATCGAACTGTCGAGCCTGAAATCAAGGTGGGGAATGAACTTCATCTTCAGCCGCTTCGCAAGGACCGCACGCATGAAGGCCTTTGACGAGATGAGGGCATCAAGCGTCCCCTCGCGCTCCTCTTCCTTCAGGATGCTGACAAAGACCTTTGCATTCTTGAGGTCAGGGGAAAGATCAACCCCGGTGACGGTCACAAAACCAATCCGGGGGTCTTTCAGCTTATACATAATAATATCAGCGACCTCTTCTCTTATCAGATCGCTGACTCTCTGTGAGCGTTTATAGGGAAGCATATATTATAGATATAGGTTCACAAAAGGGCATGTTATTTCCTTTATCCGTCATTCCAGCTTGTCTGTCCCGAAGGCTTTCGGAATTTCAGAAGGATTGCGGACAAGCCGCAATGACAGTCAATTCAGTTGCGCACAGCTTTTTAAAGTTTTGAGGCGATCTTCTCGATGATATAGTTCTCGAGGATGTCGCCGACCTTGAGGTCATTGAAGTTTTCGACAAGAATACCGCACTCATAGCCGGTCTGGACTTCCTTGACATCGTCCTTGAACCTCTTGAGTGTGTTGAGCTTCCCCTCATAAACAACAACATTGTCCCGCAGGACCCGGATGCCATCGCATGCCCTCGACATATACCCATCGACGACAGAACACCCTGCTATGGTCCCGAGTCTTGATACCGGGAAGAGCTGCCTGACCTCTGCGCGGCCAAGCACCTTCTCCTTCAGTGTCGGAGCAAGCATTCCCTCAAGAGCCTTCTTCACGTCTTCAATCGCCTCATAGATGACATTATAAAGGCGTATATCAACGCCTTCTTTCTCTGCCATCTGCGACGCCTTTGTCTCGGGTCTCACATTGAACCCGATAATGATGGCATTCGAGGCTGTCGCCAGCATCACGTCTGACTCATTGATGCCGCCGACCGAGGTATGAATGACCCTGACCTTGACCTCGGCATGACTGATATTCTCGAAGGCATCCTTGATGGCCTCGACCGACCCCTGGACATCACCCTTAATGATAATGTTCAGCTCTCTGATCTGGCCTTCCTGGATCTTGGTATAGAGTTCATCGAGGGTAAGTTTCTTTGCATGGGCAAGTTCAATCGTCCTCTGCTTCTGGGATCTCGTCAGGGCGATCTGTCGCGCCCTTTTTTCATCTTCAACAACCGTAAAGACTTCACCGGCTGCAGGGACCTCGGAAAACCCGATAACCTCGACCGGCGTTGACGGACCGGCAACCTGGATGCGCGTACCCATATCGTCAATCAGTGCCCGGACCTTCCCCACATGAATCCCGCAGAGAAGTGCGTCGCCGACCTTCAGCGCCCCGTTCTGGACGAGCAGCGTTGCAACAGGCCCGCGCCCCTTGTCGAGTTTGGCCTCGATCACGGTGCCGCGCGCATCACGGTCGTGGTTTGCCTTGAGTTCCATCATCTCTGCCTGGAGCAGGATCATCTCAAGCAGGTGCCCGATGCCCATCCGCTTCTTTGCCGAGACTTCGACAAAGATATTATGACCGCCCCATTCTTCAGAAATAATGCCATGCTCCGAGAGCTCGCTCCTTACCTTTTGGGAATTGGCATCCGGCTTATCTATCTTGTTGACCGCCACGACAATCGGAACATTGGCCGCCTTGGCATGGTTGATCGCCTCTACCGTCTGTGGCATGACCCCGTCGTCAGCCGCTACAACCAGGACAACAATATCCGTGACCTTTGCACCTCTGGCACGCATCGCCGTAAAAGCCTCATGGCCAGGGGTATCGAGGAAAACGATATCCTTGTTATTGAGATTGATCTTGTAGGCACCAATATGCTGGGTTATCCCGCCCGCCTCTGTCTCGGTCACCTTCGTCTCGCGTATGGCGTCAAGGAGTGACGTTTTACCATGGTCGACATGCCCCATGATCGTCACGACCGGGGCCCGGTGGGTGAGATTCAGAGCATCCTCCCTGACCTCTTCGACCTGGACATCCTCCTCAACCGATGCAAGTTCAAGCTTGACACCAAAACCTTCTGCGACAAGGAGTGCTGCATCCGCGTCGACAGGCTGGTTAATCGTCGGCATATAGCCCAGTTCCATGAATTTCTTGATTACGTCAGATATCTTCAGCCCGATCAGTTCTGAAAATTCCTTGACCGTCGTGCCCTCACGCAGCTTCAACATCTTTTTTCTGGGCGCTGTCGACTGGAGTTGCTGCTTCTGGTCCTGTCTCCCCGGGAATCTGGACCCACCTTTTTTCCCGCCGCGGATATCGTGACCTTTTCTCTGTTCTATCTTGCGGACATTGACAAACGCCTTGTGCAGACCCGGCCGCTCTTTGAACTTCTCGATCTTGTCAGCCTCGGCCTCTTTTTTTAATTTATCCGGAAGGACAATTTCCTCTTCTGCCTCTGTCTCCGGACCGGGCAGGGCCAAACCTCCAGCCGACGGCTCCTCAACTCCCGCACCAGCCAACTCTTCTTCGGCCAAAACCGTCCCGGGGACCACGACCCCGGGGGCCTGCTTCAGGTTTGCCGGGCGCAGCGTTGTAACCGCTGCAGGTTTGGGGGCTGCTTCAGTCTTGCCCGCCACGGGCACATCTGATTTCGGAGCTGTTTTCTTTGCCGGTCCGGACGCCTTTGCCTGAGCCGAAGGAGATTGTATCTCCTCCTTCTGGCCGGAAAGTGTCCGGGTTATCTTCTCGGCAACGTCCGCATCGATGCTTGAGGAATGCGTCTTCCCTTCGATGCCATACTTATGGAGCTCATCAAGGATGTCCTTGTTGTTTCTGTTCAGCTTCTTCGCTAATTCATATATTCTGACTTTTGACATGTTTTAACCCGGCCTTAGGCAATGATTTAAAAAAAAATTCACGTGATTCTTGTATCATCAATCTCAAAATGTTATCATAAAAGTCCTTATTTATGCAATTCTGAAAGGAGGTCAGTGAAAATGGCAAGCTGTTATTCATGCGGCAAGAAAAGAACCATCGGCAACAATGTAAGCCATGCCAACAACAGAACCAAGAGGCAGATTCTGCCCAATCTGCAGCAGGCAAGGATACAGACTGATCACGGGATCAAACGTGAGTATGTCTGCACCCGGTGTCTCAGATCAGGGACAGTAAAGAAGGTCGTTTAGTGGAAAGGGCGGGCTCGATCCTGACGCCGGCGATCAAACGGCTCGGGATTGAAGAGGACGTCCGACTCCAGCGTTTAAAAAACGACTGGGACGCTATTTTCAATGAACCACTTTCACTCCATATGTCACCCTCAAGACTTCTTGAGGGTGAACTGCTCTTAAACACCGACTCTCCGATATGGATGCAGCAGCTCAACTTTTGCCGGAAGGAGATTCTCGGAAAACTCTCAGCATATGGAGTAAGGGAGATCAGGTTGAGGGTCGGCAAAGTCTTCAGGCAGAAAAACGATGACCGGGACACAGGGGAGCAGATACCCCGAAAGATTTCAGATGAAGACGCCCTGTTTATTGACGGGTTGGTAGCTGCAGTCAACGATGAGGAGCTGAAGACCGCAATCAGACGTGCCGCTGAAAACTTTCTTTGTGTAAAGGCAAAAAGATAATCCTGGCGTTGCAGCGTAGCAGACAGAAACACCTCGATGACTCTGCGATGACAACATGATCTGATTATGAATCACGCAAGCGCAGATACCGCCTTGAGTTAAATTCGAAAAACAGGTTGGCAGTCCTCATGAAATGACTGTACGGAGTTGCAGGCAGAGACTTTTCGGCATTCCCGTCTGCCTCTGATTATAGTATGATTCATGAAATGGCAAGGATAATCTGCCCGAATATATTGGAACCCTACGGAGGTCGATAGTCTTCATGAGCAATAAAGAGAGAGTCTTAAGCGGCATGCAGTCCAGTGGCAAGGTCCATCTCGGCAATCTTGTCGGTGCGCTCCAGAACTGGGTACGTCTTCAGGAGACCTTCGACTGTTATTATTTCGTTGCAGACTGGCATGCCCTTACTACCGGCTATGCCAATCCTGAATTGATGCGCGAGTCTGTCAACGACCTGGTGATCAATTTCCTTGCCGCGGGGCTCGACCCGGACAAATGCACAATCTTCATCCAGTCACGTATCCTCGAACACGCAGAACTGCATCTGCTGCTCTCGATGATCACACCGCTCGGATGGCTCGAGCGCGTCCCAACATACAAGGAAAAGCAGCAGGAACTCAGGGACCGGGACCTATCAACTTACGGGTTCCTTGGTTACCCGCTTCTGCAGACGGCTGACATTATTATTTACCGGGCAAAGCATGTCCCGGTTGGCGTCGACCAGGTGCCACACCTTGAGATATCACGGGAAATAGCCCGACGGTTCAATGGTCTCTACAACAGGGAAATCTTTCCTGAGCCTGAGGCCCTTCTTACTGCCTTCCCAAAGGTGCCTGGAGTTGATGGCAGGAAGATGTCCAAGAGCTACGGCAATGCGATCTATCTCTCTGACAGCCCCGAAGAGGTGGAACAGAAAATCAGGACGATGACCACTGACCCTGCCCGGATCAAACGGACCGACACCGGGAATCCTGAACTTTCCCCGGTCTTCCAGCTCCACAAGATATTTTCCTCAAAAGAAGAGCAGGATGAAGTGGCAGTTGGATGCCGTACCGCGGGCATAGGCTGTATCGACTGCAAGAAGATTCTGATAAAAAATGTCTTTGAAGTGCTCGGCCCGATCTGGACAAGGAGGGGGGAACTGATGAACAACCCTGAACGGCTGCGGCAGATAATCGAAGCAGGCACAGAAAAGGCGCGCAAAGTTACCCGGGAAACGATGTCCCTTGTGAGGGACGTCATGGGACTGCATTAAATTAATTTCTCGACAGAAGGGGCGGCTTAAACTTATGCCGCCCTTTCTGTCAAAACAAATCCGCCAGGATTATTAGTCCAGCTGCTTCATAAGCTTCTCTGAAACCACGTTGATCGCCGGTGCGCCATCGACCGTAATCACCTTCGGACCGGTAATTTTCTTGAAGTAGTTCACCGCAGCCATGGTGCCGCTGGTTGTATCATAATAGATGTCATGGCGCTTGTTGATCGCTCCTGCGTCCTGATCATCTGCGCGTGTCTTCAACTCACCGCCGCATACCCTGCATACCTGCTTGCCGTCTTTTTCAGCCGGCTTGATTGCATCGATATGGATATGGTTCGGGTGGTTGTTGTCGTTGACACAGAGACGCCTGCCCATGATCCTGTCTGCGGCTATCTGCCTGTCGAGCGAGATCTCGACAACATAGTCGAGCTTGATATTCGCCTCCTGCAGGGCCTTATGGAGAGTTTCGGCCTGGACAACATTGCGGGGAAAACCATCAAGAAGCCATCCCTTTTTGCAGTCATCCTCCTTGATCCTGTCGAGGATCATCGGAATCGTGATGTCATCAGGTACCAGATCCCCCCTGTCGATATAGGCCTTCGCCTTCATGCCGAGTTCGGTCCCGCCGCTAATGTTCTTCCGGAATATTGCGCCGGATTCGACGTGTGCTACGCCATACTTTTTCTGAACAATTGCTCCCTGTGTGCCTTTACCGCTGCCGTTTGGTCCAAAAATCAAGATGTTCATGTCTGTCTCCTTTTCTCTTTATGTATTTGTACCTCCTCTAACCGGAGGCCCTTGTCAAAAATGCGGGTATGGAAATATACCAGAAAAGGCCATATTAATTCGAGTTGTGTTAAAATAATTGACAGATTTTCTGCCTGAACGTATGATCAACGCAACCATGGGAGGCTTGAGGGAATTGAAGAAGAAAGTTATTATCGGCACACGGTCCAGCAGACTTGCGCTCTGGCAGGCTGAATGGGTCAAAGCAGAGCTCCAGCGTATGAATCCGGGGCTTGCAGTGGAACTTAACAAAATCAAGACAACCGGCGACAAGATTCTGGACGTGCCTCTGGCACAGGTCGGCGGCAAAGGCCTTTTTGTGAAGGAGATCGAAGAGGCGCTGCTGAGGGGTGAGGCAGACCTGGCTGTTCACAGCATGAAAGATGTGCCCACTGATTTTCCCGAAGGCCTGTATCTCCCTGTTATATGCAAGCGGGAAGACCCGCGGGACGCCTTCATATCGGCCAGGGTCGGCGGAAGCTTCAGATATAAAGGGAACCAGGAGCTGCCGCAGGGTGCGTCAATCGGCACGAGCAGTCTCAGGCGCTCCTGCCAGCTTCTGAGCAACAGGCCTGACCTCAAAATCATGCAGCTCAGGGGAAACCTCGACACGCGCCTCAGGAAGCTTGACGAGGGGCAGTTCGATGCGATCATCCTTGCAGCAGCCGGTGTCAACAGACTTGGGTGGTCCGAGAGAATAACTGAGCTCATCCCCGTTGCGGTGAGCCTTCCGGCAATCGGCCAGGGGGCGATCGGCATCGAATGCAGGATTGATGATGATTTCATCAATGGACTTGTCAGGCCGCTCGACCATCCTGAAACAGCAACATGTGTCAGGGCTGAACGCTCCTGCCTGAAAAAACTTGAGGGAGGCTGTCAGGTGCCGATTGCAGCATATGCGCAGATTGCGGGAAACCGGATCATCATCGATGGCCTGGTCGGAAGCGTTTCAGGCGACAGGATCATCAGGGCACACCGAGAGGGAAATATTGATGACCCTGAATCACTCGGGGCAGCACTTGGGGAGGAACTCCTGTCGAAAGGAGCAGAAAAAATACTCTCGGAGGTCTACGGCAAAAACATCGGCCAGGTTGGACTGCACTAAGGTCCACCGCATATAAAAAAGGCCCCGAATATTCATCAGTATTCGGGGCCTCTCATTTTTCAGATCATTCCACGTCCTGACGGGCAATAGCCTCCAATTGTTCCTTGTTCTCCTTGCAGCTTATGCAAAGCGTCGCCGTTGGCATAACGCCGAGTCTTTTCTCGCTGATCTCTTCACCACAGTCTTCACAGGTCCCATAGGTGCCTTCCTGTATCTTCCTGAGGGCCTCATCGATATCAAGCATCAGCTTGCGGTGGGCATCCAGCCGCATAAGATTGATGTCCTCTGAGATGTCGACGACCGCCCAATCCCCATCGTCGACTGCAGTGTCAACCAGCTGCCTGTTTTCCCCGCTTATGTATTTAGCGATCTCATCCTTGGCCTCTTTGACAATCGCATCACGCCTCTTCAGGAGGGCATTTTTCAACTCCCTCAGTCTCTCCGGCTTTGGCTCTTCCTTCTGTATATCTTTTTTTATCTCTTTCTTCATAACCTTTGAGGGCGCCGGAATGCCCTTTTTTACCTCTTTTTTCTTTGTTGCAGAAGATTTTTTGACTACAGGCTTTGCTGTCTTTTTTTCTGATGCTGATTTTACCGCTGTTTTTTTTGACAAAGGGACCGCTTTTACCTTTGCAGTATTTTGGGGCTGCTTCTTTATCTTTTTACTCCCTGCCATTATTTCGGCTCTTCCTTCGCAGCCTCTTCTTTGAATACTTCGATAATGCTCCGGACCTTAATGCCGGCCTGCTGAAGGGCCTTCTGGACATCCGGCAGTTTTGCGTCTTCCACCTTCACCATAAAATTGCTGTTCATACCCTTAAACCTCCATGATCTCTTTTTCCTTGTGTTCCAGGACCTCATCGATCTTCCTGATAAACGCATCGGTGAGCTTCTGGATCTCGTCGTGCTCTTTCTTGGCGTCGTCCTCACTCAGATGTTTGTCCTTCTCAAGCTTCTTCAGGTCGTCGTTGGCATCCCGACGGATATTCCTGACTGCGACCTTCCCCTCCTCAGCCCTCTTCCTGACGACCTTGACGAGCTGCTTCCTCCGCTCCTCGGTCAAGGCAGGGATATTGATCCTTATCACTTTGCCGTCGTTCATCGGCGTCAGGCCAAGGTCCGACTTCATGATTGCTCTTTCTATATCGGGGATTATCTTATGCTCCCACGGCTGGATCACTATCTGGCGAGGTTCCGGGACACTTAAATTCGCGAGCTGCTGTATCAGGGTCATGGTGCCGTAGTAATCGATCGCCATGCCGTCAAGAAGACCAAGCGACGCCCTCCCCGTCCTGATACCGGAGAACTCTTTCCTGAGCGCATCAATCGCGCCGTTCATCCGTTCATTTATTTTTTTTCTGTGCTCCTGGATCATGGTTCCCCCTTACAAGAGTGCCGACTTTTCTGCCTTCGACCACTTTTCTGATATTGCCCTTGCCTCTTAGATTAAATACCACAATCGGAAGGTTGTTGTCCATGCATAATGATACTGCCGTCGAATCCATGACCCCAAGACCACGCTTGAGCACCTCCATATAGGTCAGCTCTGAAAACTTCGTTGCCTTCGGGTCCTTCACCGGGTCGGACGAATAGACGCCGTCAACCTTCGTGCCCTTGAGTATGATATCAGCGCCTATTTCCATGGCCCGCAGCGCCGCAGCGGTATCTGTCGTAAAGTAAGGATTCCCGGTGCCCGCGGCGAAGATGACAATCCGTCCTTTTTCGAGGTGGCGGACCGCCTTGCGCCTGATATACGGCTCGGCAAGCTCCTGCATCTCGATCGCAGACTGGACCCGTGTCGGTATCTGATATTTTTCGAGCGCGTTCTGAAGCGCCAGCGCGTTGATGACCGTCGCCAGCATCCCCATGTAGTCGGCCGAGGCCCTCTCCATGCCCTCGAGGCTTGCCTGAACCCCGCGGAAGATATTGCCGCCGCCGATCACGATCGATATCTGGATGCCCAGGGATGAAACATCCTTAAGCTCCTTTGCAAGGAAATCGACCGTCCCGGCGTCTATCCCATACCCCTTGTCGCCCATCAGGGCCTCGCCGCTGACCTTCAGCAGTATCCGTGTATATTTGAGGCGCATTGTTCTTCTAGCAGCTCTTCGGCTCGGAAGGCAGGCCTTCACCAAGCTGAAAGCGCACAAATTTTTCCAACGAAACAATTCCTCCCAGAGACTTGCCGGCCTCGGCAACAACATCCTTTATCTTTTTCTTGCCGTCCGGATCCTTAACAAATATCTGATCCACAAGGCAGGCATCGGAGTAGAACTTCTCAACTTTGCCCTCAACAATTTTGTCAATCACATTGGCCGGTTTTCCCTCGACCTGTGCCCGATAAATATCCTTCTCCCGGTCAAGCACATCCTGAGATACTTTTTCGCGTGAAAGGAAAGAGGGATTTGAGGCAGCCACATGCATTGCTGCATCCTTCAGGAGGGTTTTCATGACATCGCTTGAAGCATGTGCCGACTGCTCACACGAAGCCTCAACCAATACCCCTATCTTGTCCATATGAATATAGGAACCCGTTGCCCCTGTCTTGCCGGACATATCAACCCTTGCAAAACGCCTGAAAACTATATTTTCACCCAGCTTTGCAATCTTTGCCTTAACCAGGTCAGAGATCTTCGGATCATCTATCGTTGCAGTCGGGGTGGACAGGAGATAGGCATTTATGTCTGCGACAAGCCCCTTGAAATCATCTGTCTTGGCCACAAAATCGGTCTCGCAGTTGACCTCGGACATTACACTGACGCTCTCAGAAGCTGCAACGGTGATCAGGCCCTGTGATGCACTGCGGGAGGCCTTCTTCGCGGCTGATGCAAGACCTTTCTGTCTGAGAATATCTATTGCCTTCTCAACATCACCACCCGCATCGGTCAGCGCTTTCTTGCACTCCATCATGCCAGCGCCGGTCTTTTCCCTGAGATCTTTTACAACGGCCGCTGAAATCTCTGTCATCCTGCTACCTCCGCAGCCTCGGAACTCTGGACCTTCTCCTCTATCTTTGCTGCCTCGGCCACCTGCTGGGCCTCTTTTGCAATCGCCTCACGGCCTTCCATAACCGCATTCGACATCTTTGCAGCAAGGAGTTTGATCGCCCGGATCGCGTCATCGTTCCCGGGGATTACATAGTCTATCTCATCAGGGTCGCAGTTGGTATCAACAACGGCAACGATCGGAATAGAGAGCTTTCTGGCCTCTGCAATCGTAATCCTCTCCTTCTTCGGATCTATGATGAATATGGCCCCCGGAAGTTCCTTCATATTCTTGATGCCGGAGAGGTTCTTGTCGAGTTTGGCACGTTCCTTCTCGAGGATTGATGTCTCACGCTTCGGCAGGAGACTCATTGTCCCGTCCTCTTTCATCGTCTCTATCTTTTTCAGCCGCTCGATACTCTTCTTGACGGTGAGAAAGTTGGTCAGCATGCCGCCGAGCCATCTCTGGTTGACGAAATATGACGTTGAACGGTTTGCCTCTTCCATCACTGCATCCTGTGCCTGCTTCTTTGTCCCGACAAAAAGGATTGACTGGCCTGAAGCAGAAACGCTCCGCACAAAATTATAGGCCTCCTCGAGACCCTTCATTGTCTTCTGCAGGTCGATGATATAGATCCCGTTTCTCTCACCGAAAATATACTTTTTCATCTTCGGGTTCCAGCGTTTTACCTGATGACCGAAATGTACCCCGGCCTCAAGCAGTTCCTTCATTGTAGCTACCATGATGTTCCTCCTGTGGTTTTTTCCTCCGCCTGTCCTGACTCACCCTTTCGGGACCAAAGGTCAGGACTGTAGCAGGCGTGCGATTTTATGTCCTGTAAAAACAGGTACTTTGGGTCTTAAAGATTAACACAGAGCATTTTTTTTTGCAAGATATGGCAATCTCGTAAAAAGTCGTCATTCCCGCGAAGGCGGGAATCCATGGGCTCGCAACTTAGTGAAAAGAATGGATTCCCGATTAAGGACTTCGGGAATGACAGCCTTGAAAAGGACTTTTTACGATGGTGTCAATGAGGAGAGGTAATGAAATAACTTTTTCAGGGCGCGACCACGGTGGCTCATGGAATCTTTTTCTGCTGCGTCCATTTCGGCAAAAGTCCTGGTAAGCCCTTCCGGATAAAAGACCGGGTCATAACCAAATCCGTTGTCCCCTTTTTCCTTTTTCCCGATCCTGCCCCTGACGTATCCGGTAAAGGTTTTATGATGTCCGTCCGGCAGCACAATGGCCATACAGCAGACAAACCGTGCATCCCTCTCCTCCCCCTCTAATTCCCTCATCTCGCGAAGAAGTTTCTTCAGATTTTTCCGGTCGTCTGCACCTTCCCCTGCGTAGCGTGCTGAATAGACACCGGGGGCCTTCCCGAGTGCCATCACCTCCAGGCCTGAGTCATCAGCAAGCGCGGGGTGCCCGGTGAAACGGGCGACAGCACGACCCTTTTTGAGGGCATTTGCCCTGAAAGTCCTGCCGTCCTCTTCAACATCAGGGCAACCCGGAAAGGCCTCCAGAGTAACGAAACGGAGGTCATAGCCTTTGAAAATACGGCTCATCTCTGCAGCCTTCTTCTTGTTTTTCGTCGCCAGCACAATGTTCATATCTGCTCCTTATTCTTAACTATAGTAGGTAACTTTTCCCTTTGTCAAAGCAGGCCCTGATTCCATAATCCGCCATCAAATTTATTCTTCACGGCGAGACAACAGCATGTTCGCTCATTCTCGGTCCGATACTGCCAGAAGCCGGACCTGCGAGGCACCGGAGCAAAACGCCGCTGAATCCGCTTACACGTCGTTCTAAGCCGTGCTTTGGATGCAGCACAGTTGAGGTGATGGTGGATGGTGGTGATTCTTTTCAGGTGAGGCCATTCTTCCCGGGAATAATCAGGGCAAATGAAACCGCTTGTCAGTAAAAAATGATATAGGGTATACTAAGGAGCTTTAAGAACTGAACGTTTACTTCATCTCTATTATACAATGCGGATCGAAAAATTCGAACTCATAGGTTTTAAATCGTTTGCGGACAAGACCGTCTTCAATCTTCATCCGGGGATAACCTGTATTGTCGGCCCGAACGGCTGCGGCAAGAGCAACATCGTCGATGCCTTCCGCTGGGTACTTGGCGAGCAGAGCGCCAAGAGCCTCAGGGGCGAGAAGATGGAGGAGGTGATCTTCAACGGCTCTTCCCAGAAAAAGCAGAAGGGCATGGCAGAGGTGACGATATACCTCGCCGGCATGAACACTGCCAGTCCCATACTGAACCAGAGCAATGGCGACGGGAACAACGATAACAGCAGCGCCGGTCAGGGGGACACCCTTTCGGTCACAAGAAGGCTCTACCGCTCCGGCGAGAGCGAATACATGATCAATAAGACCCCCTGCAGACTGAAGGACATCAAGGATATTTTCCTGGACACCGGCCTTGATTTCAAGAGCTATTCGATACTGGAACAGGGGAGGATAGGTGAGATTCTGAACTCAAAACCTTTCGACCGCCGTTTTATCATCGAGGAAGTCGCCGGGGTCATGAAATACAAGGTGCGTAAGGCAGAGGCGCTCTCGAAGCTGGAATCGTCCCGCACCAACCTCGTCCGGATCAACGACATTGTGTCTGAGGTGAAGAAGCAGATCAATATACTCGACCGGCTGGCCAAAAAGGCAGAGCGCTACAAGAAACTCTCTGCTGAAATGCATATAATCGAGCTCAAAATCGAGCGAAACGAATACCAGAGCATTAAAGACGCCAACCAGGCCATAGGTGAAGAATATTCCGTTCTGAAGGAAAAAGAGGCGGTTCTGGCGGCGGAGATAACCGGGACCGAAAACAGGACCCAGTCGCGAAGAATCGAACTCCTTGACCGCGAGAAGGCGCTTGAACTTATCCAGAAGGACTTTCAGCAGATGGAACGGGAGATTGCCGAGATAGAGCGGACAATCGCGGTCAGCCGGAACGACATCAGCAACCTCGGTGACTACCGGACCCGGCTGCTTACCCAGGTTGAAGAAAATGACAAAAGGTCTGTTGAGATAAACCAGCGGGCCGAAGAACTGAAACTCAGCAGTCAGCAGATTGTCCGGGAGATGGAGACGCATGCTGAAATGCTTCATCAGAAAACCAGCGCCTTCAGGTCGATTGAAGAGGCGCTTGCCGAGCAGGAGGAGCAGATTGAGGAGAAGAGGCGGGGCATATTTAAAGTCTCGGAAGAGATCAGCAGACTCCGCAATGAACTCAACCGCCAGAACGCAGCATATGAGAGCCACGAGCGCAGGGAGACAACTGCCCACCAGGAGTCCGAAGATGCACTGAAGGTCCTTGCCGGGGTCGAATCTTCTATCAGCAGCGTCGAAGCAATCATTATCGGCAGTAACAATGAGAACCTTCTTTTAAGAGAGAAGCAGGGTATCCTTACTGAGGAACTCTCGGTCGGCAGGAGCAAGCTGGAGGAGCTTCTGAAATCACTTACAGAGGTCCGTGAGGATATCGCTTCGAACCAGTCGCGGCTTGCGTCCCTCAGGGAGATCGTCTTTGACGAGCCGACCCGCGAACTTATCTCGGCAAGGTCTGATATCAGGCTTCTCGCGTCGGTATCTGATGTTATCGAGGTCGATGCGGCCTATGAAAAAGCGGTTGAGGCCGCCCTGTACGAAAAGGCCGACATGCTGATCCTCGAAAACGAGGAGTCGGTCGAAAACGCCGTGCTCTCGATCAAGGGGGCGGGGACCGGAAGGACCGCTTTTATGCCGTTAAACGCGCACCAGCTTTCCTTCAGCCAGACAGTTCCCGAGGGGGTCCTCGCACGGGCGATCGATGTTGTGAAGGTTAAAGAAGGCTTTGGCCCCGTTGCCGGGAACCTTCTCAGCAGCATACTGATAGCCCGGGACATCAGGACTGCCTTTGCTGTGGCTCAGGCAGCCAGAGGAGCCTATACCCTTGTGACGGTTGAAGGCGAAGTTATAGAGCCGACAGGGGCAGTGATCGTTGGCGAAGGCAAGGGGATTTTCAGGAGAAAGCGGGAGATCCGGGAACTGGAGGAGGTGCTGGAGATCAGGAAATCGGCACTTGCAGCCCTGAACGACAAAATCCTGAATGTCCAGGCTGATATTGCGGAGAAGGAGGCATCGGTCAGGGATGTGGAAGTCTCGATCCATAATCTCGAAAAAGAGATCTCTCTCTCGCGGCTGACGGTCGACAACTATATAGAAGAAAAGGAGCGGACGAACAGGAAGCTCTCTTATCTCACTCTCGAGATCGAGGAAGCGGCCCGTGAGAAGACTGCTCTCAATGACGTCATAACCGGGACAGAACAGAAAATAGCAGCGGATGAGGCCCGGAAGGCAGAGATCGAGGAGGATACCAGCCGCATCCAGGAGGCGATCGCCGCCAGGAAGGCTGAGATCGAGGACCACCGCGCAGAGGTGACCGAACTGAGGCTGCTCACGGCGTCCAATCGTGAGAAACTCGAAGCAGTCAGAAAAGAAAGCGAGACCTCGCAAAAGACGCTCGAAGACCTTCAAAATAAAAGGACCGAACTGCTCACTGAAAAAGATACCATCGACACGCGCATCGCCCAGCGGGAGACTGAGATCCAGGAGCACGATGCACGGCTCAGGAAGCTGGTTGGGGAGGCTGACGTCCTTCGGCTTGATATCTCACAGAAGAAGGAGGCCATGGACCAGGAAAACGCTGAACTGTTCGCGATCGATCAGGGCCTCAGAAGTCTCCGGCAGGAACTCTCCACCATCGTCCACAGAATATCCGAACTGGACGTGCTGCGGGCTGAACATAAGATGCGGCTCGAAAATATTGGAATAAATGTCAGGAACAACTTCGGGGTTGAGATCGAAGACCTCCCGGTTGAGGAAGTCTCGGCAGAAGAGCAGGAGCGGCTTGCCGATCTGCGCAGCAAGCTCCAGGAGATGGGACAGGTCAATCTCGGAACGCTCGAGGAATATGAGGAACTCACCACCCGGTATGATTTCATGAACCGTCAGCAGGAGGACCTGCACAAGTCTATCGCTGAACTCGAAGAGGCCATCTCAAAAATCAACAGCACCACGAGGAAGAAGCTGCGGGATGCCTATGAAACTCTGAACGCGAAGTTCGGGGAGATTTTTGCTACGCTCTTTGGCGGTGGCAGGGCTGAGCTTGTCCTGACGGATGAGAGCAACATCCTCGAGACCGGCATCGATATCGTGGCGCAGCCTCCGGGCAAGAAGCTCCAGAATATCCATCTTCTCTCGGGCGGCGAGAAGGCGCTGACAGCCCTCTCCATATCGTTTGCGAGCTTCCTGATCAAGCCAACTCCGCTTTGCATACTCGACGAGGCGGATGCCCCGCTTGATGAGTCGAATACCGAACGGTATTCCCGGATGCTCCAGGAACTTTCGAATAACACCCAATTCATCGTCGTAACGCATAACCGGACAACAATGGGCGTTGGACAGCACCTCTATGGTATCACCATGCAGGAGGCCGGGGTCTCGAAGGTGATCTCGATGCAGCTTGAAGACATTGCGGCATAGCACTCATCATTGATTTTTCCAGAGTAGCATGAAACACGACCTGTCAAAACACCTCCACGGAAAAATATCAACATCCCCTGAAGACCTCGTCTGCTACGGCTTTGATGCCTCCGGCCTCGAGGGATCAGCGTCTGCTGTGGTATGGCCCGAGGACCTGCAGGACGTTATCGAGACCATCAACTACGCCCGCTCGAACCGCATCCCGCTCGTGCCGCGCGGCGCAGGCACCGGCATGACCGGCGGTACCGTCCCAGGAATGGGGCCTGGTAAGGGGCAGCATAAGAATGCCCTTGTGATGAGCTTCGAAAAGATGAACCATATCCTCGAGATCGACCGGGAAAATATGCAGGTCCTGGTCGAGCCCGGGGTAATCAACGGGGCACTGCAGCGGGAGCTCGCACGAGTTAACCTCTTCTATCCGCCTGACCCGGCCAGCATGAACATCTGCACCCTCGGCGGGAATGTCGCCGAAAACGCAGGCGGCCCGCGGGCGCTGAAGTACGGTGTTACGCGGGACTATGTCATGGGTCTGGAGGCGGTGCTTGCTGACGGCAGCGTGATCCATACCGGCGTCAGAACGTCAAAAGGCGTGGTCGGATATGACCTGACAAGGCTTCTGGTCGGCTCTGAAGGCACCCTCGCCGTTGTGACAAAGATACGGCTCAGGGTACTCCCGGTGCCCGAGGATGTCATCACCCTGCTGGTGCTCTTCAAGGACCTTGAGCAGTCAGGCAATGCAGTCTCGGCAATAATGACGAGCGGCATTATCCCCAGGACGCTCGAGTTTATGGACAGTGAGTCGATCAGAGCTGTGGAGAACTACAAGCCGGTTGGCCTGCCGGTTGATGTCGAGGCGATGCTGCTTATCGAACTGGACGGGGACCCGGTGGTCATCAAGAAGGAGGCCGAGAAGATATCTTACCTCTGCTCACATCAGGCCGGCGAGATCATCATGGCTGAAGATGAGGACGCGCAGGAGAAAATCTGGGAATCGAGACGGGCACTCTCCCCTGCCCTCTATCACATAATGCCAACAAAGATTAATGAGGACATTGTTGTGCCGCGCACCAGGATTCCCCAGATGCTGAAAAAACTGAAGGCGCTTTCAGCAGAGAGCGGCATCAGGATAATCAATTTCGGCCATGCCGGCGACGGGAATATCCATGTCAATATCATGGTCGACAAAAACAATAAACCCGAATATGAAAAGGCAACGGCCCTTGTCAGAGAGGTTTTCAGGGCCACGCTCGATCTCGGCGGCACGATATCAGGAGAACACGGCATCGGCCTGACAAAGATGGATTATATCGGGATGGAGATAAAGCCTGCCGAGCTCGAACTGATGAAACGGATCAAGCAGGCCTTCGACCCCCTAAATATCCTGAACCCGGGGAAGATATTTCCGTAAGGCAATTTTTGCAGCTTCCTGATTAAACCTCTTGGGAGCTATTCCAAAGCTCTTTCTTGATTTTGTGCGCTGACAAACAATAAAATTAACGTTATGCAGATAAAAATCTCAAACGGCAAGGTCATACAGGCCGAGCCCGGACAGAATATCTATCAGGCCCTGAAGAACAACGGGATATACCTTGTTGCATCGTGCGGTGGCAAAGGGGTCTGTGGGAAATGCAGGGTGAAGGTGCTCGAGGGCCCGGTCAGGGTCGAATCGACCGGCAAGCTCATGAAGACAGAGGTTGACGAACATATCACCCTTGCCTGCACCACCTTCCCTGAAGACGACATCCTGATAGAAATCCCCGAAGGGTCAAAGCTCGTCATCGGCGACAAAATAGCGATAGCAAAATCCAAAGACCTCCGTGATTTCCTGCATTCGGTCGAGGCGGGGCTGCAGCCTGCGATCAGGAGGGTCTACCTTGAGCTGACACCGCCGTCGCTTGATGACCCAACGAGCGACCTCGAACGTCTCAGACTCGGCCTCACTGAAAAAGGACTCGACTCGATGCGCTTCTCTCACGACTTTGTGACGAGGCTTGCCCGGTCTGTGCGTGAGCTGAACTGGAAATTCAACCTCGATTACACTGAAGACCTCTATGCCGTGGCGATCTCCTCCCCGGAACAGGTCGACCGTTACGGCATTGCGGTCGATATCGGAACCACGACCGTTGTCGTCTATCTTGTCAACTACTCTGACGGCAGCATCGTCGACCTCGGCATGACCTATAACTCCCAGATGCGGCATGGAGATGATGTGATCACGCGCATCGTCTATGCAACTGAAGGCGGCGGACTTGAGGACCTTCGCACAGCGGTTGTCAATGATATCAATGATATCCTTGCCCCGATGCTCGAAAAACACAGCATCAGCCGGAATGATATCGATTCTGTCGTTATATCCGGCAACACGACAATGGCGCACCTTTTCTGGGGTTTTGACCCGACATCCATCCGCGAGGAACCCTATATACCGACTCTCAACACCTTCCCGAAATGGCAGGCAGGCACGGCAGGCCTGAATATCCTCGCCCAGGCGCCGGTCTATACCGTCCCCTGTGTCGGCAGCTATGTGGGAGGCGATATCGTTGCCGGGGTCCTGGCCTCGAGGATGTATCTCAAGCCTGAGATAGCACTTTTCATGGACATCGGGACAAACGGCGAGATAGCCGTCGGCAACAACGAATGGCTCATGACCGCGGCGTGCTCTGCAGGGCCGTGTTTTGAGGGTAGCGGCATCAGGCACGGCATGAGGGCGACCGAGGGTGCGATCGAATCAGTCAAGATCGATCCAAAGACCTTTGAACCCACACTTGAGGTGATCGGGAATGCAGCTCCGGCAGGCATCTGCGGATCGGGCATGATCGACGCCATCTCAGAGCTTTTCTTTTCCGGGATCATTGACCAGCGGGGCAAGTTTATGCGGGACCTGCAGACCGACAGGATAAAGATCGGGCATGAAGGTCCTGAGTATATCCTGCACCACGGCGAGCTCAAAGACATCGTGCTGACCGAGGTGGACATCGAGAACGTCATGCGCGCAAAGGCCGCAATCTATGCCGGGATATCGATCATGCTGAAAGAGGTCGGACTTTCTCTTGACGCTGTTGAACGTATTTACATAGCCGGCGGCTTCGGCAACTATCTCGACATCGACAAGGCGATCATGATCGGAATGCTGCCTGACATGCCCAAGGAAAAGTTCTCCTTTATCGGCAACACCTCCATAGCAGGGGCATATCTCTGCCTGCTATCCGACAAGATGCGCGCCGAGGCAGAGGATATCGCGCGGATGATGACGTATATAGAACTTTCAGTTTCGCGGGGCTTCATGGACGAATATATGTCGGCCCTCTTTCTGCCGCATACGAATATGGAACTCTTCCCCACGGTCAGAGATCTTTACAGGAAGTCCTGATACCGAAGTTCCATCAGAGTATCCGGGAACTGCAAAAGTGTATAGTTCTGAGAAGTTTGTTTATTGCCTTGACAGCAAAGGCTAAATCCATTGAATCCGCCTCTGCCCAGACCCTTCCTTATGAGTCAAGCCGGACAGCCATCTTCTCGCATATGCTTTCCCTGCGGCCAATGCATCAGGCAGAGAGCACCGATACATGGCCAGTCTTTCGCAACCGGGATGCCGCCTTGATAACAATCTGCACGTCACGGCCCAGCCTGGTCAGACACTCCAGCATTTTGGCTTCCGAAATCCCGCGAAACCGTCCGCGCAGCATATTGGATAACTTAGGCTGAGGCATGCCGAGCAGTTCCGCCGCCTGCAATTGAGTCATTCTACGTTGTTTTATAATCTCGGCAATTTTGGTCGCCAATTGAGCCTTGACCAGCATTTTCTCCGCATCGGGTACGCCAAGATCTGCATAAATATTTAAGCTGCCTTTTTCGATTTCTTTCATCTTCCTGTTCCTTCCGAATCGAGGCGAGCCAGTTTCAGCCTCGCCTCGATCAAATCCATATCTTGTTTCGATGTCTCAATACCCTTTCGTGATTTCTTCTGGAAGCAGTGCAAAACATAGACTCCTTTACTGAATCTGATGGTATACACAGCACGATAAGTATTCCCGTCATCATCCTCCACAACCTCCAAAACTCCGGCTGAACCAAACCCCTTAAGCGGCTTGGCCTGCGGATGCTTAAGACCACACTGCGCCAAGTACAGAGCAAAGCCTACAAGATCGACCACGTGTTCCGGCATTTCCAGAAGGTCCTTTTTGGCTGACGCAACCCAGAATAACGGCTTCACTTCCTACCCGCTCCCATGGTTAATTATATCCATATAGGTATAGAAAAACAAATTGGTCATTTCCAGCCTTCAGTTCAAACGTCATTTTGGCATCAGGTGATTTGTGAAATGTGTAGACCAGACTCTTCTCACAAATAGGTATAGAATAACAATCCGGCCATTCCCAGCCTTCATCGGTAGTCGTGGCCAAACCATTTCCCTGTCGTATGGGATATTTCTTTGGCCATTCTTGCAATAACCTTAAGAGAAGTATGCATCATATTAAAATCAATTGGTGGAACCGGTCGGTTTTTATACGTAGTATTGTTAAATGTTAGGCCATCTAATGGACCTAACCCATGCACTGACGGAATTCGAACTTCTGCGTAGACAATAGCTGCATATGTTCCACGCCACAGTTCCTTCTTAATATCCTCAATTTCAGAGTTGTTTACCAAAGGTGATAATAGACAAATTATTTCTCTCTCATCATAGAGACGGCCACGTGCCTGTTGAAGCTTCGAAATTATCTTGTTGTATATTGCCACCCATTTACGAACGAGCTTATTTCTGTTTGTTGTTTTTTTATGTAATGCCTCTTCAAGCATTTTGGTATGAATATATGAGAAGATTTCATGCTCGCCATATTCTTTAAGTATGCGAACGAAATTGAAATTGTTTTGCTCTTCTGGCCAGTATAACGCCGCTGCCAACCAATCTATGTAACAGCAACACAGAACAAACGCTTCGTTTCGATGCCGGTTGTTGTAAAGTTCATCAAGAAAAATTATTTTGTTGTCCAAATCATCGAACCACGATTTAATAAATTCCATTTTTGCTCTGATATTTTCGTCATCAGAAACTGCTGTCATTTTATCTCCTAAATAACCGATGACGTTTCATATTTTTAAAGGTGTCAAGTAATTTAGAAATCACTCGTGGATGTATTGGTAATGCAGTCTATATATAGTTTCTTGTCGTAATTTTCAAGAGAACTACAATCTCTTTCCTTCGGCCGTGTATTTTTGTATCGGATTCGACATATATCGTCTTCAGAATCGTACTCGGGGCCTTCTACATTATTCCACTGTCTACGTTCTTTTGCGTATATCTCATAGCATGCCGCGCGACGTTTTGCGATGTATTCTCGCCGTTCTTGCTTTTTTGTTTCTTCAAATTTATGCTGTGCGAGTTCAGAACTTATCTTGAGGTGGCGGTTAATGAATACTACTGCAACTAACAAAATGAGTGCTATAAATAATTTAAACCAGTTGTCACTCAGCCATTTCATTGCGACACACCTTTTTTATATTATAATTGCCCAATAATTATTATAAGAACTTCGGTTTTTAGATCCCATGGCGTAAATATAGCACAAGCTAGGAAAAAGGGGAAGGGGAAAACGCCGCTTTATCAATAGGAACAAATGGTGACGGGTCGAATATTTTGGGAAATTTGTCCAAACGCAGATTTTTTAGAGTAACCTAGCCAAAGCTTTTCAACGTAGCTTATTTCGACTTCAGGAAGAAGCTGAAACAAGATTTCGATACTCTCGAAGAATTTATGTAGACATATATTACGGGATAGAGTCGGAGTGATCAGCACTATCCCTATGGAGATAAAAGTGATGGGAAACATGCGCTGGATACGGGCAAATTATGCATTGAAACCAGTTTGTATCGATTTACAACGGCTGTCATACAACGACAACTGCCGTAAACATATTCAGTGCCCGGTTTGGAAGCCCCCCCTAATGCACAGACGCCCTTATGGCCAAACAGGACCAACAAACGTGTGGAAATTTCCCGTTGCTGCACCTGTCAGGACTGTCACAGTCCCGGACCCGTGGTTGGCCACCCAAACATTTCCGGAAGCGTCAATAGCCAGACCGGTTGGATTATTGCCCACGATCAACGTTCCGACGAGTATTCCGGCCGGGCTCAACTCCATCACGGTATTCGTACCGAAATTCGCCACCCATATGTTGCCGCCCCCGTCTATCACAATACTCTGAGGGTTCGTCCCCACAGTAAAGGTCCCGAGCACTGCTCCTGCGGAACTTAACTGCGTTACGGTGCCGTCATTGTAATTCGCCACCCATGTATTGCTGCCTCCGTCTATCGCAATCCCTTGCGGACGAGTGCCAACAGTATAGTTGGCCATCAGCACTCCTGTGGAGCTTAACCTGGTGACGGTATTATCGCCGCCGTTCGTCACCCAAACATTGCCCTTCCCGTCTATCGCCATGCTCTGAGGGCTGGCACCAACAGCAAAGGTGCCGAGCAATATGCCCGTGGGGCTCAACTTGGTTACGGTATCGCTCCCGCTGTTCACCGTCCATACGTTACCCGAGGCGTCAATGGCAATATCGGTCGGCTTGGCGCCGACAGCAAGGGTGCCGAGCAGCAGACCTGCTGGACTTAACCTGGTTATGTTATTGCTGCCGTTGTCTGCCACCCACACATCTCCTGCAGCGTCTATCGCGATATCAGCCGGGTTCGCACCAACCACAAAGGTGCCAAGGACCGCTCCCGCAGGACTCAACCTGGTTACGTTATTGCTGCCGTTATTCGCCACCCACACATCTCCTGCGGCATCTATCGCGATATCAGCCGGGTTCGCACCAACAGGGAAGACCAATGACACGCCCACTATGAGCGTAGCAACCGCGGTGACACCGTCAGATGCGGTGATGATGGCATGTCCAACAGATATGCCCGTTGCAAGCCCCCCGCTGGTGATTGTAGCAACCGCAGGATTGGACGAAGCCCAGGTAACCTTTCCTGTTACGTCGGCGATCGTTTTATCGGAATAGGTACCGGTTGCTATAAACTGCCGGGTAGAGCCCGCCAGGACAGTGGCGTTGACCGGCGTTACCGTTATGGATACGAGTGAGCCACTACCACATCCGCTGCAGACGATACCGATCAGTAAACAGATAGACAATGCATAGACCATAGCAATTCGATGCTTCATTCATCCTCCTTATACTGAACAGCATGAACTGAATTATTATTACAGGGGCCCGGGATTGAATTCGGGCATATCGCCGCCCGTCATCCGGAAGCTGAAAGCCGGACGGGCATAAGCCGATGACACCTATTCAGTATAGGAGCATTGGCCATGGCAGTCAATATCGTTCGCGCCTGTATCACAGGCGTCAGGACCTCTGCATGTTTAAAGTTGCTACCGCAGACGGTCGGCACAGGAGAGGAACTCCCGGACATTACGCAAAGAGGTATCAGGCGGCAGATCACAAGAGGGCATGAGAATATATCCCTGGTGAGGGTCGGAAACCGCTGAAAGACATTCTGAAACCTTCGCAAAGATCTCCGGAGAATCTCCGCCGAAGACAGTATTGACCACGTCAACATTTCCTGCGGTGACGACCCGGTCACGATAGAGTTTATAAACCTCGCCTATGGGCACACAGGCATCGACCGAGATGCAGTCAGCACCTGTTTCAGGATACAGGGCAAGCTGGGACTGGATATCTCCGCACTGATGCAGGAAACACCGAAGCCCCTGCCCCTTGGCCCAGGCAAAGAGGGACTTCTCGGCAGGAAGCACCACATCCCGGTAAAGCTCAAGCGGTATCAGCGTGGTTGCCCCATCGGGGATGACAATCCCATCGATAACGTCCTGCGCGGCAAGCGGCGCGATAAAGGCCCGCGAAAGGCGCACCCCAAGTTCACAAACCTCGCGGACGAATGACCTGTCAAAGGCAACCTTTTCCTTGAGAAGCTCCCAGTCGCAGAGGATCATCGCCCAGGTGAAAGGTCCCCATGTGGTTGCACAGAGAAAACGGTCAGGAAGACGCTCCCGCAGGAAACCGATCATTTCCACGAGTGCGAGTGTGTGCGGTGAACCGGCAATATCAATGCTGCTGAGATAGTGCGAGTCGCCGGTCTTCTGGATGAGGGGGAAGGAAAGGAGCGGGGCCTGTCCCCCGCGGAAGGCAAGACTGCCACCCACCGCCTCTGCAGGGAAGGTGTTCAGCCCTGAACCGGGGAAGACGATATCGGTGTCCAGTTCCCCAAAAAGATCTCCAAGAGTCTCTGCAAAATGCCGGGGAGATGCGACAATGTCCCCGATCTTAAGCCCGGTCTGCTGGTAGGCCCAACGGCCTGCCCCAAACAAGGCCCGGGACACGCGCTCATTGCGCTCACCGCGCAATACCATCCTGATCAACTCGCGTCTGTTCACTGTCGGATCTATCCTCTCTCAGGCCTCTCTCAGACCCTTTTCCGGGCGATTCTAGCGACCCAAATCAGTCAATATTCACCATCAGGTTATCGATCAGGCGCGTCCTGCCGATTCTGGCGGCAACAGCAATCAACACCTCTCTTGCCTGACCGAAGACCTGCAGCTCATCAAGCGTTTCAGGGTGATAAAGAGCGGCATAGTCTATCGAGGCTATCAACGCCTCTTTTCTCAACTCGGCAGCCAGAATCTCTTTCAGCCCAGCCGGTGACAATCCCCCCGACTGAAGCATTGCAGCTGTCTTCGTCAACGCACGATGCAGGACTGTTGCTGCTGACCGCTCTTCAGGGTTTAGATATCGGTTCCGGGAACTCATGGCAAGCCCGTCTTCCTCACGCAGCGTCGGACAGACCACAATCTCCATATTCATATTAAGGTCTTTCACCATCCTCCTGATTACTACGGTCTGCTGAAAATCTTTTTGTCCAAAATAGGCATGCGTGGGACTGACCACGTTGAGAAGTTTGGCGACGACTGTTGCAACCCCTCTGAAATGTCCCGGACGGGTTATGCCGCAGAGTTTGCCGGAAAGTCCTTCCACCTGGATATAAGTTGAAAATCCGGCGGGATACATAAGATTGTTGTCAGGTATGAAGAGAGTGTCGACGCCAAGTTCTCTGAGTTTCGCGACGTCATTATCAACATCTCGCGGATAGGCGGCAAAGTCCTCTGCAGGCCCGAACTGGATGGGATTGATAAAGATACTGACAACGACTATATCGTTTTCTCTCTGTGCTCTTTTTATGATGCTGAGGTGGCCTGCGTGAAGCGCCCCCATCGTCGGCACAAACCCGATTGAGCGGCCCTTCTGGCGCTGCTTCCTGCAGGTGTCCTGCATTATTCCCGGAATTCTTATGATCTCCATATAACTCTCCTTTGCTCGCTTATTGTATCACAGGTACTCCTGCTTGATTTCCTCCGGCATGTCCTGTATCCTTGCAGTATGAAGACTGAGTCCGTTGATTTTCTGATAATCGGCAGCGGGGTTGCCGGTCTGCGGGCTGCAATCGAACTGGCGCCGTTCGGTAACGTGCTGGTCGTCACCAAGGACAGGCCGTCTGAGTGCAGCACTGAATATGCCCAGGGGGGGATTGCAGCGGTGATCAGCGACGAGGATACTGTCGGCATCCACCTTGAGGATACCCTGAAGGCCGGGGACGGACTCTGCAGTGAGAACGCTGTCAGGACACTTGTAGAAGAAGGGACCGACAGGATCATGGAGCTGATCGACTGGGGTGCAGCGTTTGACCGCGAGGGGATGAAACTGGCACTGACGCTCGAAGCAGCCCATTCAAGGCGCAGGATACTGCACGCCCAGGGGGACTCGACCGGGAAAGAACTCGAACGCGTGCTGCTGAATAAAGCGAGGTCCCTGCCGTCAGTCAGGAAATATCCCTTTGCGATCACAACAGACCTTATTATCAGGGGTGATGAATGCCACGGCGCCTATGTGCTGAAGGAGGGTGAGGTTATTGCGCTCCTGGCAAAGGCCACCCTGCTTGCAACCGGCGGCGCAGGCCAGATCTTTTCGCGGACGACCAATCCGCTCGTTGCGACCGGAGACGGGATGGCCATAGCCTTCAGGGCGGGCGCTGAGCTTGAGGATATGGAGTTTATCCAGTTCCACCCCACCAGCCTCTACTCGCCGACAGCACCGCAGTTTCTGCTGAGTGAGTCGATGCGCGGCGAAGGCGCCGTGCTCCTCAACATCAACAGGGAACGTTTTATGCGGGGATACCACGCCATGGAAGAACTGGCGCCGCGGGATGTCGTATCCAGGGCGATCATCTCAGAGATGGTGAAAACGAACAGCAGGCATGTCTATCTTGATCTCAGACACCTCGGCAAAGACTTTGTAAAAAAGAGGTTCCCGGGGATATACTCGACCTGCCTCAGGTATGATGTGGATATCACCGAGGACCTTATCCCTGTCTCACCCGCGGCCCATTATATTATGGGAGGGGTCAAGACCAATCTCGATGGAGAAACAAACGTACGCGGCCTTTACGCGGCCGGGGAGGTCGCCTGCACCGGAGTCCACGGGGCAAACCGGCTCGCCTCGAACAGCCTTCTCGAAGGACTTGTATACGGTGCGCGGGCCGGTATTGCCGCCAGCAAGACAACGGTTGTTCCTGCGGGAGGCGCTGAGGGAAGTGCTGAGATTGGGGAAACAGTTTCATCGGTTCCTGACAGCGACGAGATCAAGAGGATCCTGCGCAGGACCATGTGGGAGAAGGTCGGGATAATCCGCTGCGCCCGGTCACTCGATGAGGCAGAGCGCCTGCTGAAGGCCTATGACGGTATTATCGCCGGGAGATATCTTAAACGGCATGAGCTTGAGCTGAAGAATATGCTCACGGTCGCACGGTTGATTATTGAGGCATCTTTGAGGAGAAAAGGCAGTGTCGGGGCCCATTACCGGTCAGACTTTAAGGACCGGGGAGACAAGTGGCAGGAACATATACTGCTCGACAGGGCGAATTATTCTTTTTGAGCATACAGGAGGCTACATAAATGAACACGCGAAGGGCGAAGATCATCTGTACCATAGGGCCGGCGTCGTCCGACAAAAAAATCCTCTTCAGCCTGATCAATGAGGGGATGGACATCGCACGGCTGAACTTTTCTCATGGCAGCCATGCATTTCACCGGGGGCTGATCAGGACTATTCGCGAGGGGATAAAAAAATATGGCAGGCCGGTGACAATAGTACAGGACCTGCAGGGGATCAAGATACGGGTAGGACTTATCAGGGATGGCGCTGCAGAACTCAGGAAGGGAAGTGAAGTCCTTATTTATCCGGGACTCGGACTCGGGGACTCAGGGAACCTTTTTGTCTCATATCCCCTGCTTTTGAGAGATGCGGTAAAAGGGGACAAGATCCTGCTTGACGATGGCCTGATCCAACTGAAGGTCACGGGAAAGACTCATGAGGCATTGACCACAAAAGTGGTTGAGGGCGGCATCATAAAGGACAGGAAAGGTGTGAACCTGCCCGGCATGAAGATCTCACAACAGGCCTTTACTGAAAAAGACAGAAAAGACCTTGAATTAGGCCTGCAGATGAAGGTGGACTATATTGCCATATCCTTTGTGCGCACCGCTGACGATGTCAGGATCGTCAAGGCGTGGATGAAGAAAAGAGGACGGAGTATCCCGATCATAGCAAAGATAGAAAAGCCGGAGGCTCTCCTGAATATTGACGATATCCTCGATGAGGCTGACGGCATCATGATAGCACGGGGTGATCTTGGAGTTGAGGTGACGCCCGAAGAAGTGCCGATAATACAGAAGGGACTTATCGAAAAGGCCAACATGAAGGGAAAGATCGTCATAACCGCAACGCAGATGCTGGAGTCGATGAAAGAACATCTGAGGCCGACCAGGGCCGAGGCGACCGATGTCGCCAACGCGGTGATTGATGGTACCGATGCCCTCATGCTTTCAGCTGAAACCGCTGCCGGTGCTCATCCTCTGGAGTCGATCAGGATGATGGATAAAATCATACGCTTCACCGAGGGAGCGACCCGAATCTCATCTGTCTATATGCGGGGGGACTCGTATGCAGATGCTCTTGCCGATGCGGCCTGCAAGGCAGCAGAGGATATCCGTGCAAAAGTCCTGGTTGCTTTTACCGAGTCGGGATTTACGGCCCGTCTTCTCTCAAAATTCAGACCGACAGTCCCGATCGTGGCCTTTACTCCGGACAGAGCAGTCATCGCGCGGCTGCCGTTTTACTGGGGCGTTACGCCTAAACATATCAAGCCCTTTGACAACATCGACCAGATGCTCCGGAATATCGAAAAAACCCTGCTCGAGGAAAAAATCGTCAAAAGGAATGACCGGATTGTCATCATCACCTGTTCGCCGCTCCCGACCCAGGGCAAGACAAATTTCATGAAGCTCCATGAAATCGGGGGATGAGAAGTGTCTGCCCATAAATTAAAGGTTTGTCATCCTCGGGCTTAATCGGGGATGACGGACAAAGGAAGAGGTTATGGACAGGTCTAAGTGTTGCCCTCTGCAGCCGGGAAGCTGTTGATAACGTCGATCAGCTTCCTGAGCCTGCCGAAATCCCTGCGGTTAAAGTCCACAACGAGACGGGGGAGTTCGAGAATGTCTTTCTCCTCTGATTCCTCCGGCAGCGAACACGCCCCGCAGATCCTTCCTCCCGGAAGCAGGATATCCTGAAACTGCTCATTGAGCTGCAGAATATCCCTTTCATCAATGGCTGACATAAGTCTTATCACCAACTGCTTCTCCACATAGCGAAGACTGTGATACCGGTTATAAAACAGGTTGATGCTCGTGACTGCTGCAGCAACACTGTCCACGCGCTCGAAGAGGCTGAAATCAGACGACTCAATATATCCCTGGCTCAGCAGCTCATCCTCAAAGAAACGGAGCCAGTGGCTCCAGTACTTGCCGCCAGGTTCATCCACAAGCAGAAGCGGCAGCGGCGCCCTCTTTCCAGTCTGAAGCAGGGTAAGTGTTTCCATCGCCTCATCGAGCGTGCCGAACCCGCCGGGAAAGAGCGCAATGGCATCAGCTTCTTTGAGAAAGGCGACTTTCCGGTTAAAGAAATATTTATACGTTATCAGCCGGGGATTCCCTTGCAGCACGTAATTCGCTGTCTGCTCAAACGGCAGTTTGATATTGACGCCGAAGGAGTGCTCCGGCCCTGCCCCTTCATTCACCGCCTGCATGATGCCTCCGCCCGCGCCAGTGATGACCATACACCCTGCCTGTGCGAGCATCTCCCCTAACTGCCGCGCCATGCCGTATACCGTCTCATCCGGACGTGTCCGGGCAGACCCGAAGACCGTTACCTTCCTGACATTTCTATATGGACCGAAGATCTTTGCGGTAAACCGCATCTCTTTCAGCGTCGTATTCATCAGCTTGAGATCTGCACGGTTATGGTCTTCCTGCCCCGCCTTCAGCGCGGCAATAATCATCTCCCGGACGATCTCGGAATCATGCACCGTACCCGTCAGGGCGATAATGCGGTCAATCTCCTCATCGATGCCGCCGTTATTTCTTGTAAAATGAAGTTCCATGGAATTTGTATGTTATACCATGATTGTTGCAGACAATGCATGTTTCCTCCCACAACCCAGCACCAACTTTATTCTGAACGATGTGACAACGACAGGTGCGCTCATTCTCGGCCCGATATTGACGGGCCTCCGAGGCACCGGCGCAACACGCCGCTGAATCCGCTTACCTGCCATTGCCACGTCGTGTTTTTGAATTTAGTGTTTGATTTGATGGCAGACTCTGCCTCTGCATACCTCAAATAATTTCCTGAACAATTTTGTCTTAACCAAAACAATAATGTTTCTACTCATAATGACGAATACTTAGCGAAATCCTTTAAATACGCCATTTGCAAGCTTGGCACAGGAGTTGCCTTATCTACGATGAGCAGCAATAAATTCCTCAGGAGGAAACACATGAGACAGATAGCAATTTACGGCAAAGGCGGAATCGGCAAATCAACAACAACCCAGAACCTGGTCGCAGCTCTCGCCGAGGCAGGCCGCAAGTGTATGATCATCGGTTGCGACCCCAAGGCGGATTCCACCCGTCTTATTCTCAACCGGAAGGCACAGAACACGGTGATGGACATGGCGCGGGAAAGGGGCACGGTCGAGGACCTCGAACTCAGCGATGTGCTGCTGGAAGGGTTCAAGGGGATTAAGTGCGCCGAGTCCGGCGGCCCTGAACCGGGCGTCGGCTGCGCAGGCCGGGGCGTTATCACGGCCATCAACTTTCTGGAAGAGAACGGGGCATACGGCGATGATACGGAATTTGTTTTTTACGATGTGTTAGGCGACGTGGTCTGCGGCGGATTTGCCATGCCGATCCGGGAAGGCAAGGCCAAGGAGATCTACATCGTCACCTCGGGTGAAATGATGGCCATGTATGCTGCGAACAATATCTCGAGGGGGGTTCTCAAGTATGCACAGAGCGGCGGCGTGCGGCTTGGCGGCCTGATCTGTAACAGCAGGCAGACGGACATGGAGTTTGAGCTCATCTCAGAGCTGGCGAGCAAGCTCGGCACCCAGATGATACACTTTGTGCCACGAGATAACGAGGTGCAGCGGGCGGAGCTTCGAAGAAAGACCGTGATCGAGTATAACCCCGAACACCCGCAGGCGGACCAGTACCGGGAGCTTGCGAGGAAGATCGCCGACAACAAGAACTTCGTAATCCCTACGCCGATTACCATGGACGAACTGGAGCGGTTGCTTATGGATTACGGCATTATGGAGAAAGAGGAAGAGGCAGCGTAAATACGGTGAAAGGACCCACCCCTTTATCCCCTCCCGAGAGGGGACCTCTGCTAGTATGAAGTCCCCTCT
>JBARHQ010000292.1:0-6149 GCA_049799315.1 Thermodesulfovibrionales bacterium
GACAATGACGGGACCGGCACCTGTTTTTTCCCCTGAAGATAGAAGAGCTGCCCGATCCGTTCCTTTGAATCCGCCGTGGAGTTGTAGATCGTTGAATCAGCCTTCAGTGTACCGGACAAAACCCGGAACAGGGAAAGTTTCCCGGCATACGGGTCGGCGATCGTCTTAAAGACATATGCTGCCAGAGGTTCATTTTCAGCCGGCTTTCTGATCACCTCTGACTTATCTTTCGGACTCCTGCCGCGTATCGGCGAGATCGTGGCCATCTCTGCAGGTGACGGAAGACAAAGGATGATCGTATCGAGCAGGTTCGGCATGCCGATATTCCGCACCGCAGAACCGCAGGTCACCGGGATGAACTTGCGCGTGAGGGAGCTTTCCTTTATCCCATTGATGATCTCTTCTTCAGACAGGTCGCCACCCTCGAGATATTTTTCGAGCAGGGCGTCATCAGATTCAGCGATTTTTTCGATCAGCTTCTTCCGATATATGTCGGCCGAGTCCTTCATATCAGCCGGGATGTCGGTCATCTCTGTTTTGCCGCCCTTGCTGATAAACGCTTTCATCTTCACAATGTCGACGACACCGGAAAAGGTATCGCCTGAACCGATCGGAATAAGGAGCGGGACCGCCTCGGTATCGAAGGATTTCTCGAGTTCGCTCACTGCCCTCTCGAAGTCAGCGCTCTCCTTGTCCAGTTTGTTCACAAAGATAATGCGGGGGATCTCGAACTCGCAGGCATATTTCCAGATCTTCTCTGTCTCTGCCTTAACACCGGACAGCGCACTGACGATGATGACTGCCCCATCCACGGCCCTGAGGCTGCCGCGGGTGTCCTCAATAAAATTGATAAAACCGGGAGTATCAATGAGGTTGACCCGGTGTTTGTCCCAGTTGCAGAAGGCAAGGGACGAGGTGATTGTGATCTTCCGGTCGATCTCTTCGGGCTCATAATCGGTGACCGTTGTGCCGTCCTGTACATTGCCGAGCCTGTCGGTCATCCCCGAATCGAAGAGAAGCGCCTCGACGAGTGAGGTCTTGCCCGCACCTCCATGCGCTATTACCGCCACATTTCTGATCTTCGCAACATCAACGTTAGCCATGCGTGCCCCCTATATAGTGTATTTATTGACAGTCTCAAATGAACCATCTTCTCCTCCCGGCCTGAGCAGGGACTGACACCTTCCTGCACGAACAAGGGAGGCGGGGAGAAGTTATGATCGCCTATTATCGCTCAACTATCTCTTCAATAACCGGTTTTGATTCGAGCTTGTTGCCTAAGGTGTTCGACCATATTTTAACCATGACCAGGGCAATGCCGAAAACGGCAAAACCGACGACAGCCGACAGGATATCAGGGTCGATGCCTTTTATGAAGCCGCTTAATACTTCCTTGCCGAGCACAGCGCCAAGGACAAGGCCCACCGCCGGCAGACCATAGACAACCATCGAGCCTTTCATATAGGCAAATGACTTGATGGCAACCCGGACCCGCTGCCCAGCCACAGCGCCGACGTGGTTGACCGCCTCAATCTCCATCGACTGTTCGTCCGGCTTGCAGGTCCCGGCTGTACAGCCTTGGCAAGCGCTTTTTTTGGGGACAGAAACTATCGCCATCATGCCCGTGGTGCTCTTGACCGTACCGATTTCCTCAATCATTGTAGCATTTTAACACAGGAGGTCGAAAAAGTCTTTAATCCGCACAGCCGAAAAAGGGGCGGAAGGGGCGCACAAAATTGCTACAATAGGTGCATGAAAAAACGATCCTGGATTCAGGGGCGATACGATGGGCCTTCGCGCATTTATTAAAAGGCCGGTCGTCGTTATTGCCGTGGCTTTATCCCTGATAATCCCTGCCGTCTACTGCGCTTCCACAGGACTGGTCCCCTACATGGATGTTAACAAAAAATGGTCGATCGGACTCTACGAAGGGACATCGCCGTTCGATCTGCATCCGGTCCAGGGCGTGAAAAACCCGATCATGCGGGCTGAGGATGTGACGAGTTTCTCCGCGGGCTTTGTCGCAGACCCCTTTATCATCGCCCGGGAGGACGAGTGGTTTCTCTTCTTCGAGGCCTTCGATACCCGCAGGAGAAAAGGGGTGATCAGCTTCGCACGGAGCAGAGACCATGTATCATGGCATTATCAGGGTGTTGCGATCGACGAGCCGTTCCATCTTTCCTATCCCTATGTTTTTGAAGCCGACGGCGAGACCTGGATGATCCCGGAGTCTGCGGAAAGCCGGACAATAAGACTCTATCGTGCGGCGCACTTTCCGGATCGCTGGGAATTCGACCGGACCCTCGTCGAAGGAGAGGAACTGGTGGACTCATCGGTTATTTATTGGCATGGAACGTGGTGGCTCTTCGCCTCCGGACCTGACAACGCCTCTCTCCACATTTATATGGCGCCTTCTCTGAAAGGCCCGTGGCGAAGGCATCCGGGCAATCCTGTCATACGTGGCCGTCCCCACGGGGCGAGGCCGGCGGGGCGCATCCTGGAGCATGACGGCCACCTGTATCGCTATGCCCAGGATGATCAGCCTCAGTATGGCCTCAGGGCATATGCCTATGAAATAATGGAACTGAACGAAAAGACATATCGGGAGCGTCCTGCTACCGGGGGGCCTGTTGTCGGTCCCGGAACTGACGGCTGGAACCGCGGAGGCATGCATCACGTCGACACGCATCTCCTCCCTTCGGGCCGCTGGGTCGCTGCAGTCGACGGGCGGAAACAGCATCTCTTCTTCGGCCTGAGGCAGCGGCGGTGAGACCTCCTTTTATGGAGCATCATCCTGCGGGCATCGTGCGGGACATTCCATGAGAATCATGGAGATCATTTCTGCCAGCGACGTTAACGGCGCGGTGATGCATTGCGTGATGCTCTGTCGCGAGCTTGCAAGACGGGGGCACGAAGTGACCCTGGTCTGCAGGCCCGGGGCCTGGTTCGCCCCGCAACTGGAGAATGACGGTGTTTTCATCGTCCCGTCGAACCTCGACCGCTGGCCTCCCCGGGAACTGCTCCGCGTGGCCGCGATTGCCCGGCAAAGGGATATCACCGCAGTCCATACGCACATGAGCAGGGCACACGCCTTCGGCGTACTGCTGCGCATGAGAACAGGTATCCCCTGCGTCGCCACCGCCCACAGCCTTCACATTCAGCTGCACTGGATGCTGAACAGCTTTGTTATAGCCACCTCTGATGCGGCCATCCGCTTCCATCGCCGGTACAATCTTGTGCGTCGGGACAGGAGTGCAGTCGTCCATAATTTCATCAGCGAGGAGATCTTCCGAGCTGTCCCGGACAGCGCGCGGAACGCTATACGTGCTGAATTCGGCGTGGCCGATGAGGAGATATTATTAGGACAGGTCGGAGATATTGTGACCCACAAGGGCCTGCTCTATCTGGTGCGGGCAATGCCTCTCATCCTTGCAAGGGTCCCCCGAGTGCGCCTGGTCGTTATCGGGAGTGCAAAACAGTATGTCAAAAAGTCTGTTGAGTATCTGTCGCAGATCAGGGCTGAAGCAGACAGGCTCGGTGTCGCCGGGGCCATTATCTGGGCCGGGCATCGTCGCGATATTCCGGACGTCCTTAGTGCACTGGATATTATCGTCTCCGCGTCCCTCAGGGAGAGTCTGCCAATGAGCATCCTGGAGGCCATGGCCGCTGGCAAGCCGGTCGTCGCGACCCGTGTCGGCGGTCTGTCTGAGGCTGTAGAAGCAGGCCTCACAGGATGTCTGGTGCCGCCGGCACAGCACAGGCCGCTGGCCGATGCTATTGTGGCACTGGCACTCAATCCGGACCAGCGGCGGCAGTTTGGCGTTGCCGGCCGGCAACGTGTTGCCGCCCATTTCTCGCTTTCAGAAACAACCAGTCAGATCGAAGAGATCTTCAAGCGGGTTGTCTCGGTGGACTCACCTGATCAAACCGCCCCAAAAGAGCTATCATAGAAACTGCGTATAAACTCTTTTTTTTGCCTGTCATTCCCGAGGTCCTTAGTCGGGAATCCACCCCTTCGACAAGCTCAGGGCGACACAATACTTGTCATGGTGAGCCTGTCGAACCATGGATCCCCGGGTCAAGCCCGAGGATGACAAACCTTAATTTATACCCAGACCTATACAGCCCTTGCCCGTGTATACGGAAGAAGGCCGCCCTGTTTGATGACGTCCCGTTCCCGTTCGTTCAATGTTGAACTGACCCCAAAAGAATATCCCCTGGTCACGTTTTCGACCATGTAGTGCTGGCTGCTCCCGATCGTCGTCACGATGCCGTTAATTCGTAATACGTCGCCGCTTTCCATACGTTCATAATCCTCCGCTTTTTCGAATTGCAGCGGCAGGATACCGAAGTTAATAAGGTTCGAGCGATGTATCCTTGCAAAGGAACGGACAAGGACTGCCTGTATGCCGAGGAACATGGGTGCGATAGCGGCATGCTCCCGGGATGAGCCCTGCCCGTAATTTTCACCGCCCACAATAAAGCCACCGCCCTTTGCTTTTGCCTCCCGGGCCCGACTGCTGAAGGTCTTATCGATATTCGTAAAGACAAACTCGGAGATCGCCGGGATATTCGACCTGAACGGAAGAACCTTCGACCCTGCCGGCATGATATCATCGGTCGTAACGTTGTCGCCAAGCTTGAGCAGAACCTCGGCCTCGATCCGGTCATGCAACGGCTCTTTGACAGAGACCTCTCTGATATTCGGCCCCTTGATGACCTGAATACCGGACGTATCGGCCTTCGGCAATATCAGAGAACTCCTGTTTATCAGGTATTTCTTTGGCTCTTTGAAGGGTTTCATGGCAAGTCCTGCCTCGCGGGCATCGACCATCTCGCCCTTCACCGCAAAGACAACACAGGAGACCGGGCTTGCAAGAAAGACCTGCGCATCCTTTGTTCCGCTTCTGCCTTTGAAGTTTCTGTTATACGAGCGCACCGAGACCTGACCCGACGCCGGGGCTCCACCCATGCCGATGCAGGGGCCGCACGAAGCTTCGAGCATCCGGGCTCCGGCTGCGATCATGTCCGAGGTGAGCCCCTCCCGGGAAATCATTTCGTAAACCTGTTTCGAACCGGGGTTGATCAGTAGGTTCACCCCTTCTGCCACCGTATTGTCCCTCAGGACCGAGGCGACCGCCTTCATCGCCTGATATGACGAGTTCGTGCAGCTGCCGATACAGACCTGATGCACCTTTGTCCCGGCCAGGCTTTTCACGGTGACCACATTGTCCGGGCTGTGGGGCTGCGCGATCATCGGCTCGACCTGGCCGAGGTCGACGGTGATCACTTCGGCATACTTCGCCCCCTTGTCTGCCTGCAGCTCAGTCCAGTCATCCGGTCTGCCGACTGCCTCAAGATAAAACTTCGTTCTGCGGTCACTTGGAAAGATCGAGGTCGTCGCGCCGAGTTCAGCGCCCATGTTCGTGATCGTCGCCCGTTCGGTCACATTGAGGTCCTTCACTCCGGGGCCGCCGTACTCCATGATCCTGCCGACACCCCCCTTCACCGTCAACCGCCTCAGGATTTCGAGGATAACGTCCATCGCCGTGACCCAGGGCCTCTGCAGCTTCCCCTTGAGGTTAATCTTAACAACCTGCGGCATGGTCAGTTCAAAGGGAGATCCTCCCATGACCGTCGCTGCGTCAAGCCCGCCCACACCGATAGCAATCATGCCGATGCCGCCGCCGGTCGGCGTGTGGCTGTCCGTGCCGAGTGTTATCCTGCCGGGAGCAGCAAACTGTTCAAGATGGACCTGATGGCATATGCCGTTGCCCGGCCTCGAAAAATACGCCCCGTATTTTGCGGCAACCGTCTGGAGAAAAAGATGGTCATCCGGGTTCATGTAATCGGACTGCATCATGTTATGGTCGACATAAGAGACCGCAAGCGGCACCCGGACCCTGTCGAGCCCGATTGCCTCGAATTGCAGCCAGGCCATCGTGCCGGTCGCGTCCTGCGTATAGACCTGATCCACCTTCAAGCCGACCGGAGACCCGGCCGTCAGCTCGCCATAGGCGCGGTGCGCCTTGAAAATCTTTTCAACGATGTTTTTTCCCATTTAGACCTCACCCACGAAATTTATTGATGTATATTGATGTACATGCAACATGTTTATTTTACCCGTCCGTATTTATGCGAATCAAGGA
>JBARHQ010000293.1:0-2289 GCA_049799315.1 Thermodesulfovibrionales bacterium
TGTATATTCAGTGAAAAAGAGCGATACTGGAGGGGCGGTTGATGCCTGCGCTTGGGAAGATGCTGATTGTGGTTGGCATTATTTTTGTTATTATGGGGATTGCCTTTCTTTTCGGCGATAAAATACCCTTCTTGGGCAGGCTGCCCGGAGATATTTCCATTCAAAAAGAACGGTTCAGTTTCTATTTTCCCATTACGACATGCATTATTATCAGTATAGTCCTTTCAATTCTCTTTGCAATATTCAGGAAATAACAGGGGCCATCAATGAAGAAAAAAGAACAAAGAGCAGTTATTCTCTTAAGCGGTGGAGTAGATTCTTCAACGACACTTGCAATCGCAAAACAAGAGGGTTATGAACCATATGTCCTGAGTTTTCGATACGGCCAGAGGCATGATAGGGAAATTATGGCTGCGCAAAATGTAGCGAAATATTTTGATGTCAAAAAGCATATTGTCCTTGATATAGATTTGAGGAGTTTCGGTGGCTCTGCGCTGACAGATGATATCCCAGTCCCGAAAGAACGAGGACTTGCCGAAATTTCCAGTGATATCCCTGTGACATACGTACCCGCACGAAATACTATTTTTCTCTCCTTTGCCCTCGCATGGGCAGAGGTGCTTGAAGCCTGTGACATCTTCATCGGCGTCAATGCCCTTGATTACAGCGGGTATCCTGACTGCCGCCCGGAATATATCGAAGCTTTTGAGCGGATGGCACACCTTGCCACCAAAGCGGGAGTTGAAGGCAAGTCATTTAAAATTCATACACCGCTCATAAAGATGACAAAGGCTGAAATCATAAAAACTGGCCTTGGGCTGGGGGTAGATTTTTCCCTCACTACGACTTGTTATGATCCCTCGCCATCGGGTGCTGCTTGCGGGACTTGCGACGCCTGTATCTTGAGGTTGAGGGGTTTTCAGGAGAGCGGGATCGCTGACCCCATTCTGTATCAGAGGAAACAAAAGAACTGACAATGGCGTACAGCATAAAAGAAATATTCTATACGCTTCAAGGCGAGGGTGTTCAAACGGGGCGACCTGCTGTCTTCTGCAGGTTTTCCGGCTGCAATCTCTGGTCAGGGAAGCATGAGGACCGTTCCCATGCGAAATGCGGGTTCTGCGATACTGACTTTGTGGGAACCGATGGTCCCGGTGGTGGAGTTTTTGACGACGCGCAAGAACTTGTACGGAGAATCGCTGAGACACTTCCACAGTCCACATCGCTGGGATTACGCCCGCTGGTCGTGCTCACCGGCGGCGAACCGGCGCTCCAGGCGGACAATGACCTCGTGAAGGCCCTCCATGAGCGTGATTTTGAAATTACCATCGAAACAAACGGAACACTACATCTTCCCGAAGCAATAGACTGGATAACGGTGAGCCCGAAGGCGAAGACGCAGATCGTTGTTCAATCGGGCAACGAATTGAAACTCGTTTATCCTCAGGAAGGCATTTCCCCGGAGTTATTTGGAAACCTCAATTTTCAGCATTTCCTGATTCAGCCTCAGGATAGCCCTGATCTGGAAGAGAATATGAGACAGGCAGTCAAATATTGCCTTGCACATCCCCGGTGGCGCTTGAGTCTCCAGACCCACAAAATGCTGGGCATACGATAGTGGTAATAAATATTTTCAGGTGCAAATAACCATGGTCTTTACAAAACGCCCCACTTCTGGTACCATCAAAGCAATGTTCCTTCTCGTTTTTCTTATTATTTTTCTCCCCCTAACCGTTCAGAGCGCTGCGTGGACGCCTGAAGACTGCTTCGGATGCCACGATACTTATAAAAACAAGCAGCATGGCAGTACTTCATGTACGGACTGTCATCGGGACATACAATCTTTGCCTCACGATGAAAAGCTTGAAAAACCAACATGCGTGAAGTGTCACAATAATGTCCAGCAACCATACACTAAAAGCATCCATGCGTTAAAAAATATGAAGTGTATTGATTGTCATGATGCTCATTCCCCATCCGGAGAAAAGAAAAACTGTCAGCAATGTCATACGGATCTTCGACACCGGGTGCTGCCGTCGGCAAAGAAACACTTGAGCGAACTGACCTGCACTGCCTGTCATGGCGATGTGCAGACAAGCCACATCGATGTGAGCCTTGCTGTCAATAAAGGAACACCTTTTACGAAGAGTACAATCGATCTTGATAGCAATAATATACTTGATAAAAAAGAGTGGAATAGTTTTCTCGGTATTCTGCAGAAGGATACATACAAAATCGACAGGAAGTATTTTGTGAAGGGTGATATTCACAGTATAAGAAAACAGGGAA
>JBARHQ010000294.1:0-41073 GCA_049799315.1 Thermodesulfovibrionales bacterium
TGTATAAGCTGGCGAGGAAGGGGATCGAGATTGAGCGCAAGAGCAGGTTGGTCACGATTTACGATATCGGGGTCGCCGGGATCAGCCTGCCTTTTTTTGACCTGATTGTTTCGTGTTCAAAAGGTACCTATATTCGCACCCTCTGCGATGATATCGGCAGGAAGCTCGGCCCCGGGGCACATCTTGCAGCGCTGCAGCGGCTATCGGTCGGCAGCTTTGCCATAGAGGATGCACTGACCTTTGAAGATCTGGCGCTGAGAGACCCTGTCCCTGATGGCCGTTCGGTCTTTACTATCGACACTGCGCTGTCAGCAATGCCCGGTATCTATCTCGATGAAGAGGAAAGCAGAAAGGTGAGACATGGTCAGCGCATTTCGAAGAATGTTCGGGCTCAAGGTAACGGGCACCAGGCCTGGAAGCTGAAGGGGCCCGATGGTGAGTTGATTGGTATCGGGAGCGTTAATGTCGGTACCATTATAGTGGAGAGAATCCTGAATTTACAGCCTGATAGTGTGAAAACTTAAACTAAATTCTCGATGATGAGTGTAAACTATCTGATAACACAGAATTAATGTATGCAAAAAAACCTTGACATTATTATCTATTTCTGGTATTCATAGACTATGCTTTTTGGTGGCAAAGGATCAGTTGGTTTAGACATAGGCTCAAGCTATATCAAGGCAGTCAAGCTAAAGGAGTCGAAGGGGAGTTACGAGCTTGAGCTGTTCGACGTATATCCGCTTCCCCCTGAACTGATTGTTGACGGCTCCATTATTGACTCTATTCGCCTGGTCGATTCGATCAAGGATATGGTCAAGAAGGCCGGCATCAAGACAAGGGATACGGTTATAGCTATTTCAGGACATTCTTCTGTTATCATCAAGCGGATTGCCCTGCCGGAGATGTCAGAGGAAGAGCTTCAGGAATCGATCAAATTTGAGGCTGAGCAGTATGTTCCCTTCGATATCGAGGACGTAGACCTTGATTTCCAGATCATTGGGCCGAAGGACGAGCCCGGGCAGATGGATGTTATTCTGGTTGCGGTCAAAAAAGACATCATTAACGAATATATTTCGGTTGTCAAAGAAGCGGGACTAAATCCGATTATTGTGGATGTCGATGCCTTTGCTCTCGAAAATATGTACGGAATTAATTACGATATTGAGCCTGACCGGAACGTGGCGCTTCTGAATATCGGGGCCAGTACGATTAATATGAGCATCCTAAAGGGTGGTATCTCGGTGTTTACCCGCGACAGTTCTCTCGGGAGCAATCTTCATACGGAGGCGATACAGCGTGAGTTCAATCTTTCGTATGAAAATGCGGAGAAGCTCAAACGGGGCGAGCCGATTGAAAATGTCCAGCCCGAAAGCGTTATTTCTGTCATAGAGGCAGCATCTGAAGAGATCCTGAGCGAGATCATCCGCTCCTTTGATTATTACCGCAGTACAACGATGCATGAGGATATTGCAGAAGTAATCCTGAGCGGAGGCTGCGCCCTGCTCAAGGATTTTGCAACGATGATCGCGGAGAAGACCGGGATTGAGACGAAAGTTGCGGAGCCGTTCAGAAATATCAGGATACCGAAGAAATTTGATATGTCCCAGATAAACGAGGTTGCCCCGATCATGTCGATTGCGGTCGGTCTTGCCATGAGAAAACAGGGCGACCGATGATTAAAGTCAACCTGCTTCCCGTCAAGAAGAAGAAAAAGGCCGCCCAGGTCCCCGGCTTTGTTCTTGCGGCTCTCCTCGTTACGCTATTGTCTGCGGCAGTCATGTTCTATGTTTACTATATGTTTACTGAAAAAGTCGCCTTGCGCAAGAATCAGGTCGCCTCAAATGACGTGAAGATCGCGGAACTCGAAAAGAGGATCCTGGCAGTGACTGACTATGAAAAGCGCAATCAGGACTATAAGGCGCGAAAGGACATTATTGAGCAACTCGGCAAGAACAAGACGCTGCCGGTCAAAGTCCTGGATGAGGTGAGCGCGCAGCTTCCCAATGGTGTCTGGGTTACGGCTATGGATCTCAAGAACTCCGGGTCTGAGCTCAGCATGAACTGCACCGCTTTTACCAATACGGACGTTGTCAATTACGTCAACAACCTGAAGGGCTCGAAACTGTTTGCTGATGTCTATCTGAATGAGTCGGTACAGAGTCAGGTGGCGGGTTTTTCTGTCTATACCTTCAGTATTATCATCAAGGTGAAGACTTAGCATGGCACTGAATGCTCCGATAAAGATCGACTTCAAGAACCTTCCGGCTTATGCAAAGGCGATCATTGCCGTTCTGCCGGCGGTGATTATTGTGGTTGCGACGGTCATGATATTCATTATGCCGAAGCAGCAGGAGATCAAAACACTTGATGCGAGGATCGATGTGCAGAACAACAAAATCGCCGAAAGCCAGGCCAAGGTTGCAAAGCTTGATGTCCTGCAGAGAGAGAACGAAAAACTCTTTGCACGCCTGAACGAACTGAAAGAGCAGCTCCCGGTCGAAAAGGAAGTCTCAGGGCTTCTCAAACAGCTCTCTGATCTGAGTATTGCATCCGGGCTGGAGGTCAAATCATGGAAACCAAAGACGAAGGTCCAGCATCCCAGCGGGATTGTCTTTGAGATCCCGAGTGATATCTCGGTGAGCGGAACGTATCATGACTTCGGGCGGTTCCTCAGCAGCCTTACCAGGACGAACAGAATAGTAAATGTCAGTGCCATCAGATTTGGCGGCGTCAAAAAGGGAAAAGATTCTGCAAACAATGTCCTCGACATAACGTTCACGCTCTCAACCTTCTCGGCCGTACCTGAGGCTGAGATCGGGCAGAAACCGGCGGGTCACTAACCATATGACTCTAATGATATACAGAATAGCACTACTCACGGCAATGTTGGGACTCCTGGGACTCTCCGGTTGTAAAGATAAGCCGAAGCCTCCGGTTCCGGTTGCGGCACGGCCGGCTGCTCAGGCACCGGCTGTCCAGGCGCAGCTGCCTGAAGAACCGAAGATCGAAAAAGAGGTCTATGTCTATGACCAGAAAGGCAGGAGGGACCCTTTCATGTCTCTGGTCGTCGATATCAAAGAAAAGCCCAAGATGAAGAAAAAGGCCAATCCGATCGAGAACTTTGATGTTGATGAGATCAAGCTTATCGCCATAGCGTGGGAAAAGAATAACCACTATGCAATGATAACCCTGCCGGACGGGAAATCGTATACAATCAAAAAAGGCATGACACTCGGCCTGTACGGCGGCCGGGTTGACGAGATATTACAACAGACGGTCAAAATCACTGAAAAAGTCAAAGACTACAAAGGCCAGATGATAACAAAAGATACCATACTGAAACTCCGCCAGGAGGGGGAATAATGAAGAAAATTATCAATCCAACATTGCTCTTATTGTCTATATTCATGCTTGTGCTTTCAGCAGGCTGTGCATCGAGGTCGACCGTGAAGCCCGATGCCCCGGCTGCTGAAGAGCCGCTCGTTCTTACGGATATACGGCTTCAGGATAACGGCATCGTGATTGTCAGCAATAAGCAGTTCGTCTACACAATGTACAAGGGGAATGACCCTTACAGGATGACGATCGATATCCCTGATATGGGTGCTGGCATCTTCCGCGACAAGATTATATCTGACAAGTCCGGAATTGCTGAGGTGGACCCCCAGCAGGTCGATTCGCCGAACAGGGCTATGAAGATAACCATCGCGCTGCAGAGCCCGTCAATAGTGACCCCGGTCTATAAAGACAATACTCTGACCCTGACCGTAAAGCCGGAGGACCCCATGCCCCCGGTTGAATTAACCGACACGGCAGGGATACCAGCTGCAGAGCCTGCTCCGGCAGTGGCGAAAGAGGTCCCCTTGTCCGTCCCTCTGTCCCAGCCGGTGAAGGCCCCTGAGACCGTTATGACGTCTCCGGAGAAGCCGGCAGAAAGCGTTATTTCCTATATACCACGTGCAACGGAGATTACGGCCATCGAGGTGAACAGGGCTGCTGAAGGGGCAAAGGTGATCATACTTGGGAATGGCTCGATGATGCCGAATGTCTTTCCGATAGATGAACGGATTGTTATTGATATCCCTGATGTGGTGATGAATGCAGCTATCCCAACGAACATAACCTCTCCGCTCAAGGGTATCAGGGCAGGCAGGCACAAAGAGAAGGTACGCCTGGTCCTTGACCTAAGAGAGAAAACAAAGTTTGAGGTTACGGCGATCGGTAAGACGATCGAGGTGGCACTCAAGGGAAGAACTGCTATGGTGGCCCAGGCCTCGGCTATAAAAGAGATGCCGGCCAGGGAGACTGCAAAGGAAGCCCCGAGTCAGGCTAAAAATAATAAACACCGGGAACCGAGCGGACTGGCAGCGGAGATGATGCCGGCGCAGATGGCTAAAGAGCCGGCAAAAGAGATCAGCAATAAAGACCTCCCTGCTGATAACGCAGTCTTGCCGGAGCAGAGATATTCCGGTAAAAAAATATCGCTTGATTTTCAGGATGCTGAAATCGGCCCGATCTTCAGGCTCCTCGCCGATGTGAACGGGTATAACCTGGTACTCGACCCTCTGGTTAAGGGCAAGATTACGATTAAACTGATGAACGTGCCCTGGGACCAGGCTCTCGACATAATCCTTAATACGTTTACCCTTGGCAAGTCGATTGACGGCAACATTCTCTGGGTTGCCCCTCGGAGCGTCTTCAACAAGATAGCCGACGAAAGATCTGCAGCAAAGGTCACCCAGGAGAAGACCGAGGACCTTGTCCAGGAGATTATCAGGGTCAATTATGCAATGTCGTCCGATCTGTCGGCCGCGTTTACTGCGGGCAAACTTCTCAGCCCCCGTGGCACTATCACCCAGGATACAAGAATGAACACCCTTATTATCAAGGATATCCAAAAGAGCATCGACAAGATGAAGGAACTGGTGAAGGTCATGGATGTTACCAAACCCCAGGTCATGATCGAGGCAAAGATTGTTGAGGTCTCAACCACGTATAGCCAGAACCTTGGCATCAGATGGGGCGGCTCGGTGAGTATCCGTTCCGGGGCATATCCGGTTGGCGGCACCTTTGGCGTGAATACCCCGGTTTTGACCACGGGCCCAGGTACGACCACCCCTGGTGGGGCGCTCGGTATGACTGTCGGCGCGGTGAACGCGCTGAAGGTTGACCTTTCGCTTTCTGCGCTGGAATCTATCACGAAGGCCAAGACATTATCCAGTCCCAAGATCCTTACGATGGATAATGAAGCAGCGACCATACAGCAAGGTACTACCTTCTATATTCCAACCGTGAGTCAGGCAGGGACTACGTCCACGCCTGTGACAGCAACTCTGAGCCTTAATGTTACTCCGAAGATTACTCCGGACGGTTTTGTTCAACTGAAGGTTATCGCTACCGACAACAGCCTTCAGCCAGGCACCGCAGGGGCAGATGCGGTTGTCAATACAAAGAGCATGACAACACAGGCCCTGGTCAAGAACGGCGAGACGCTTGTGCTTGGCGGCATATATCGACGGGATGAGGCCACTTCCGAAGATGGCGTTCCGTTCCTGAGCAAAGTACCGGGATTGGGGTGGCTTTTCAAGACCAGGTCCCAGACCGGGCCCGATGTCAAGGAATTGCTCATCTTCATTACCCCGACGATAGTAACGCAGCAGGTTGAAAATAAACAATAAGAGGCTATAACGTTTTTAATTGGTTGATTAATCTGGAAATTATGTATTAGCGGCTAAGTGTTTAAGTTGTCATTCCCGCAAAAGGAGCATGTCGGGAATCTCGCAGCGAGTCTCCGCGAAGAGTCGTTGCGACCTTCTGAAAAGAAAGAAAGATTCCGGGCAAGCCGGAATGACAGGTACAGCCCTCATAAATGGAAAATTGAGCAAGGAGGAAGTATGAAGAGACGATATCACAGCCTTATACTAATAAGCTTTGTCCTGGTGGTTCTCATCAGTTGTGGCGGCACAGGCGGCGCCCCCGGCTCAGATACCGGGGATACAGGCATCATGATTCAATCAGCAACCTTATCGAGGACATCGCCTGATATCGATACAGTCCGGGACTGTTGCAGTTTTGATACGGCAACAAATACCTGTGCCACCCTCGAAGTATTTACGAGAGAGGATGTCGACTTGACGGTTACAACCTCCAATCTGACCCCAACCATAACATCGGACCAATTTCCTGCAAGTGTTGAGGAGTGCACGATAACGTATATCAAGGCCAATGAAGACCCGGCGGCCCCGATTATTGAGAAGCTTACTATTTTCCCGAACTGCATTTTGAACGAGGGGTCAAACACCTGCTCTGTTACCCTTATCGATATCGCACGAAAGGGCCAGTATGCTATCCCGGTATTTGTCAATCGCACTAGTGTCCCCGCTGAGCAGCCTACCCACTACGTTGCGAAGCTCAGCTGCAGCTATATCAATAATTTCGGTAAGGCAGGGCATTTTGAGGCAGAAATTGACCTCTGGCTGAGTAACTTCGATAATTGTTAGCAGGAGGGAAAATGATAAAGAAAATATTATTAATACTTACAGTTGCAGCAGGCCTTATCGGATGTGGCGGTGGCAATTCAACCTCGGATACTCCGACAGGGATTAACCCGGGTGTTGTCTCCCGTGTGGAGCTGCTGGCAACGTCGTATGTGAACCAGACGAACGGGTTCTGTTATCTGAAGACCAAGGTTATCGACGGCAATGGCGTCGTGGTACCGAACAAGGAGGTCATCTTTTCGAACCTGTCCACAATCGGCGTCCTGGACCATACCACGGCTAAAACCGATGTGAACGGGATTGCGAATGCGACGCTGTACTCAACGGCTGTAGGCTTTGCGACAGTCCAGGCCGAGGTAAATACCGGGACCGAGACGATCAGGGACAAAAAGACGGTGTTTTTCACCCCGTTTGATATAGCATTTCCTGGCAGCGGCGGGACAGTAAATCAGGCAGCGCTTGCGCTTGATGTGGACAGCAATAATAACGGCATCTTCAACGAAACGAGCGATTTCATACTTTTTGAACCAGAAGGAAAGACCGATGCGCTCATTAGGGCAACCGTGACTGATTCCTCGGGCTCCCCCCTTCTCAATAGTGCAGTCACGTTTGGCTCAGACAGTCCCGAGGTGACCTTCCCCCTCGGGTCTTCTTCGACAGCCCCTGTGGTTCATACGAATAGCGCTGGACAGGCCTCGATCCTTGCGAGGGTTTCACCGTCAATTCTCAGAAATTTCGACAGTACGGTCAATATCACGGCCAAGGCCGACAATAATACCTTCAATGTATTGACGCTCTTCCTGAAGCCGGTAACTATCAGCTCCATTACCATTGCATCGGACACTGCATCTGTTCAGGGCGGAGGGACAGTAACTGTAGGTACCACTACCACGACTGTCGCTCCGGGTACCGCCAACATTACTGCGTCCGTGGTGACCTCGGTGGGCACTCCTCCTCCGACAGGGACGAATGTGCAGTTTTCAACGACACTGGGCGCCATCGATGTCTTTGCAGCTACTGACAAGAACGGAGTTGCTACAGCAAAGTATACGGCCCCAACACCGGTTTTCGCTGATACTCAGACTACCATACGGGCTTCAGTGGCCGGCCGGCAAAGCAATACCCTCACGCTGAGAGTGACTGCTCCGGTCGGGGCACCAACCGTACTGACCGTTGCTCCGAACCCGCCCGCAGCAGTAGTCGCACTCCAGAATCCTGACGGGAACGTATCGGATGATCTGACCTTTCTTGTATCGGGTGGCATCCGGCCATACAGCGTGGTATCCACCAACCCGGGTGTTATTGCAAGCCCGGGCTCACTCGGTGCTACGGGCACGCAGTTTACGGTTGATCCGAATGCAGTTGCTACAACAACCATTGTGACACTGCGCGTCAGCGACAGTACCGGTGTCTTTGTCAATGTGCCGGTGACCGTGAACCCGCAGGCGCTGAATATGACACTGGACAAGATTAATGTGATCGGACAGCAGACCTCTGCGAACGGTCCGTCAAACCTGGTGACGGTCACCGTGGCCGGCGGGACCGGACCCTATATTGCAACTTCGAATAATCCGGCGCTCACACCGCCCGGTATCTGGTCGTTCCCGGCTACACCCTTTACCTTCACCTTTTTTGCAAACAATGTCGGTGCGACGACGACGGTGACCCTGACGGTTGCGGACAATGCCGGGGCCTCTGTCAATAGGACATTGACCATATTCCCGCAGACAACGACGACCGGGCTAGCCATCAGTATCAACAAGACTGATGTCATCGGCCTTCCGAATCCGGACGGCAATACGTCTGATGATGTTACCTTCTCGGTGACCGGGGGCACGCCGCCGTATGTTATCTCTGCAGGAAATGGGGTAGGGTGTAACAATGCGTTCCTTTCGCCTGTGGGACCATGGAACCTTGCGGTCAGTGGAAATACCGTCACCCTTGATCCGAAGAATGTCGCCTCTATACCGGCGACGACACCACAGGTCTGCACCCTGACGGTTGTCGACAACGTGGGTTTGACGGCGACCACGACCTTTACGGTGCATCCGTAATTTTTTTATTCAGGGCGGGCTCGCGCCCGCCCTGAATAAGTAGCGGTGAAAAGTCCCTGATTGTTATTCTCCGGCCTGACCGGGGGACCCAGCAGCACAGGATTCAAAAGAAGGAGAATGCGAATGAATAAAATAATTTTATCAGCTTTTTTGATGCTGTCCCTTGCCGCCTGCGGCACTTCAAAGACTGCGGATGTCCCGGCTGGTGGCCAGCAGGGGACATCCCCGGCAAAAGTTGCCACAGCAAAGGCGATCCTTGATAAGATAAGCACTACAAAATTCAAGGATGGAGAGCTCCTCGTCAGGTTTAAAGACGGGACTTCCCTGGCCGCGATCGACAAGGCCCATCAGACTGCCGGGGCAACGATCATCAAGAATCTCTCCACGGTAAACAACCTTCAACATATAAAACTGCCTGCCGGCCTTGCAGTGCAGGATGCAGTTACCCTGTACATGGCCGACACCAATGTGGATTATGCAGAGCCCAACTATATCCGTACTGTTTCTCAGATTCCCAATGACCGGTACTTCACCCCCCAGCAGTGGGCGCTCCAGAACACTGGAACCTATGCCAACGGTACTGCCGGAGCAGACATAAAAGCCGCAGGTGCCTGGGATATCAGCATAGGAAGCAGACGAGTGGCTGTGGCTGTTCTCGATACCGGCATCGATTACACGCACCCTGATCTGGTCGGTAATATGTGGGCTGACAGGGTCAAGGTCCTGCTCCAGGATATGCACTGGCTCGGGCAATCTACGTTCAAGATCGTCGGCGAACAGGTGATATACACAGACCCCTTCAACATCAAAAATACAGATGCTGCAGATATCATTCTTCTTTCTCATGACCATCCCGACCATTGCTCCCCCGCTGATGTTAGCAAGGTAAAGGGGACAAAGGCTATTGTTGTTGCGACTGTTGACTGCGCCAACAGGTTAAGGCAGGACCCTCTGAACCCGTTTACCGGCGACATCCGGACCGTTGTTCCCGGGAGTAAGCTTTCTATCGGTGGCATCGACATAGAGGCCGTGCCGGCCTATAATCCAAACAAGCCGGACCATCCGAAGTCAAAGGGGTGGGTAGGGTACGTCTTCACGGTGAATAGGAACCGCGACATAAATACCCCGACTGACGTCACCAACCCTGTTGTTGATTTAAAGCAGGAAACAGGGCCCAGGATCTATTTCGCGGGTGATACTGACCGCATTCCGGAGATGACTTCCAACAGCGCGATCAGAGGAGCGGATGTTGCAATCCTTCCCGTATCCGGGACAGATGTCATGAACACGGACGAGGCAAAAAATGCTGCTCTTGATATCCGACCGAAGGTGGCCATCCCCATGCATTATTTGTCCACCAGCAATACCGGGCGGACCTTTGCGGATTTACTTGAGGGCAAGGTCGAAGTGGCTGTAATGGCAGACCACAGCTCGGGTTACACAGCAGTTACCGTTTCATATGACAACAACAAAAAGATCGATGACTGGAGAGGCTGGAATTTTATCGACGGAAATAACGACCCCTGGGATAATATAGGCCATGGTACCCATGTGGCCGGAATCATCGGCGGAACAGGCAACAATGGAGAAGGAATTTCCGGCGTGAACTGGAGGGTCGAACTCCTGCCTCTTAAGGTATGTGGTTCTGATGGATGCCCCATTGCTGCTGTCATAGATGCCATCGGCTACGCGACGTTTAAAGGCGTGAAAATATTAAATGCAAGTCTGGGCGGAGCAGGGCACTCTTATGCTGAAAGGGACGCAATCCTCGCTGCACGGCAGGCAGGGGTCCTTCTCATCGCTGCAGCGGGCAACGGTGCGACGGATTCAACCCGGGACGCTATCGGTGATAACAATGACATAAACCCGGTATATCCGGCAGCCTATGTGCTTGATAATGTTATCGCGGTTGCAGCGACCGACCAGAATGACAGGCGTGCAGCCTTCAGTAACTTCGGGCTCCAGACTGTGCATGTGGGTGCTCCAGGTACGTATATCCTGAGCACTGTCCCGACGACTTCTACAACGGTCCCGTCGCCATTCTTTTGGCAAAATGTGAACTGCACAGGGACCCCTTTTGCCGGCTACAACATCTGCGACGGGACATCGATGGCCACTCCCCATGTCACGGGGCTTGCCGCGCTACTTGCCCATGTTTATCCTTACTATAGTTATTCCCAGATCAGGGGCATGATCATCAAGTATGTGGATAAGCAGCCTACTCTGGAGGGCTGGATCTACTCAGGCGGGCGTATCAATGCCGCGCGTGCGGTCACTTCCATGCTCCGGCCTGCAGGTCTTACGGCTACGGCGCCCCTGTCTTCAGAGATCACCCTTTCATGGGGAGACAACTCTGGTGAGGACAAGTATGTGATCGAGAAAAAACAGCCCAACGGAAGCTTTTTGGTGATTGGCGAAACAGGACAGAATGTTACGACTTTTATTGACGGGGGTTTGGCTGCCAGTACGTCCTACACCTACCGGATAAAGGCGGTGAGCAGTCTTCCCAATCCGCCGAACCGGGAACAGATTATGGTAGAGTCCGATTATTCTGAAGTGACCGCGGCAACGCCCGCTCAGACTGCGGCTTCTGGTAGCAGCGGCGGTGGCGGCTGCTCGATCGGCAGACGCCAGAATTTTCCGACTGCTGTGGCCGATAGCGCAGTGCTCCTCCTGCCATTGATTGTGATTGGACTTCTCAGAGGTCTCCGCCGCAGGAAGTAGTATCCCCTTTACCCTGAGCCCTGTCCCCGCAAAGAGGCGTGGTCAGGGCCAGGGGAGGATGAAATATTTTAAGGATGATATGCAGTACGGGAAAAACCATTACAGATATATCATATTCCAGAGAAAAAGCGGCAGCTTGCACAGCGGTTGGTCCGTCGTAGAAACACTGCTTAACTAATGATATTATCAGGAGTAAGGTATGTCCAGAGATAAAATGACCAGAAATAATACAGCATGTTCACGGATATTTCGGGCGCAATGGATAGGTTTCTTTATCGTTGCGCTCTTTGTTTTTGGTTTCGCCGGAAAATCTGATGCTGCGACGATAACCGTTGTTAAGTCCGGCACCGGCACCGGAAATGTTGTGAGTGCTCCGGCCGGCATCGACTGCGGTCCTACCTGCTCATACACAAATCCTCCTGGTGCTGGGGAGATAATCCTCACGGCGACGGCAGATCCCGGCTCTGAATTTGTGTCATGGACCGGCTGCACCACCGTTGATACGAATAAGCTGTGCCACTGGGCAGGGGGATTGGATACAACAGTCACGGCTAATTTTTCAAGCCTGAACGACAGGGTTGTAAAGATCAATGCCATAGACAGGCAATGCTCGACAGTCAGTGCCTGTGTCAAGGTGAAGGGCACCGCAGGACTTTTGACAAACCTGGCTGAAAAAGACTTCACCCTCAGGGAAGATGCGCTACCGCAGACGGACTTTACTGTCCAGAGGGCAACCTGCCCGGGCTCCAGCGTAGCGATCGGCGTGACCATGGACTACAGCGGGAGCATGAGCCCCCAGGCCCTGACCGATATGGAGAATGCCGCGATCAGCTTTGTAAATAAGATGACGGCGACTGCCAGCGAGATGGAGATCGTCAAGTTCAGCGACACGGTGGAGGTTGTCCAGGACTTCACCCCGAGCGCAACCGCCCTGACCAATGCGATATTGGCAGACTGGCCTGGTACCGGTGGCGCGACAGCGCTGTATGATGCGGTTTTCCAGGCCATGCTCGATACCTCCGCAAAGAATGCCTCGACTGCGGCGGTCATCGCCATGACAGACGGCGGAGATAATAGCAGTGCCCCTGACCACACAGTCGACACGGTGATCCAGTTTGCAAACAATAACGGGCTGCAGATATTTTCGATCGGCCTCGGCACGGGAATTGACGCTGCCGTTCTTACCCGGATGGCCCTTGAGACAGGGGGGAAATATTACGAGGCCCCTTCGTCTTCAGACCTTGCTGCCATATTCGATGCCATATCCAATGACCTGGCAGAGGGGTATGTCCTGACGTATCCCGAGTTGGACCTGCGGGCCAACCAGGCGCATACGCTTGAGATTCAGGTCAGCCCCAATAAAGGCGGCACTGCATCTGTGCAGTACTCGACCATTGGCTGCAGGGTGTTAACGGTCAATGCAACCGGCTCGGCCGGCTCAATCCTGTCAGATATTGGTGGGATCAATTTCTCATCCCCAGCGGCAAACCTTCAGTCCACCATTCTTGCCCCGAACAGTTACATCAATCTTTATGCCAATCTCGCATCAGCAAATTCGGTCTTCGGGTGGACGGGAGAATGTGCAGGGGGCATAAATCCCTGCGAGATAAAGATGGATGCAGACAACAAGAATGTCACGGTTAATTTTTCAGCAACCGGATCTCCGACACAATTTATCCTTGGCGTGACAAAGTCAGGCACCGGCAGCGGGACCGTATTCCCGGTTATCACTGAAAACGACGACGCCGCAAACCAGCTTGACAACTGGCAGTTGGATGGAATAACAACCGCTAACACGAATGCATATACCCTGTACTGGAACCTGTCCGATTTTGCCGGAGTCCGGACAGTGCAGCTCTATAAGGCACTGGCGAAGGGAGCTGCCGATCGGGTGGCTCAGGGTTCACTCTCAGGCAACGGGATCATTTTCCTGACAGCGCAGAACAGTTCCGGCATTACCGGAAGTGTAGATGTCGCCTATACGGGCAATGACACGGATCCGGGCAATACGCTCGTTTCCCTGAATATGGGTGCCCTTGTATGGAACGGAAATACCGGGACCGCGACACACAACAATACTGATATTGTGACGTTGCAGGCCGTGGCAAATACCGGGTCGGTCTTCAACGGCTGGAGCGGCGCAGGATGCTCGGGGACAGGAGTCTGCCGGGTGACCATGAGCGCTGCCAGGAGCGTGACAGCTGATTTTGTGGCTGATGGTGCCAATGGCTATTCGGCCACCCTCACCGTGACGAAAAATGGAAACGGCTTCGGAAATGTCAGGGTCACCTCGGTCACAATTCCCAGTGCGATCAATAATGCTGAAATTACTGAAAACGGGGATTCGTCTAACCAACTTACAAACTGGCAGTTGCTGGGAGTATCCACAGAGAATACTGATGCCTATACCCTGTATTGGGAACTGACGGATGATGGGGGAACACGGAAGGTCAGTCTCTATAAGACGGCAGCAAAGGCTGCTGTTGATCTTGTGGCTCAGGGGTCCCTGCTCGGTGACGGGACCATTAACCTCTCAGCGCAGCATGGATCAGGCCTGTCAGGCTCTGTGGATGTTGTTTACAGGGCTGTGATCACTGAAATTGGGGACAGCTCTGCGCAGCTCTCGGGCTGGCAATTGTCTGGAATATCAATAGATAACGTTGATTTTGTCAATGAAACCACATTTCAACTGACGTGGGCACTTGACGGAACGGCAGGGGCCGGGACAATAAGCCTTTCAAATGCGGGCGGAGTGGTGGCTGAGGGATTATTTGCCGGGGCCGGGCCTGTCGTGCTTAACCCTCAGGGCGGCTCAGGACTTTCAGGCACAGTTAATGTTACACCTCTGCTGACTCTGGTTGAGGCCGGTGATACGGCAAATCAGGTTGCAAACTGGCAGCTGGCAGGTATTACAACCGGTAATTCGGATAACTACACCCTTTATTGGGAGCTGATCGATTTCGGAGGAACGCGGACGGTCAGCCTTTATAAGGACACGGCAAAGCTTGTTACCGATCTGATGGCCCAGGGTTCACTTGGTGGAAATGGGCACGTTCTGCTGACAGAGAGAACCGGCTCCGGCATATTCGGGTCCGTTGATATTACGTATCATAATATTAATGATACTAGCTTGACCAATACCATAACCCTTACCCTGACGGCAGATAACGATGCAGACAACAAACTCGTCCTCACCTTTGGTGAAACTGATACCGGCAATACACTTGTTCTGCCTGATATAGGTGTGCTGGTCTGGAACGGAAATACCGGGACAGCCACTCATAAAGCCAACGACATCGTCGTACTGACGGCACTGCCCAGCCCCGGATCGTCCTTTACTGGATGGAATGGTGGAGGGTGCATAGGGACTGGCACCTGTACTGTAACTATGGATGTGGCGAAAGGTGTGACCGCGACCTTCACGAGGCCTGATCCGCCCAGCCTGACCGTAAACATGGCAGGGAGCGGAAGCGGGAGTGTGACGCCGGACACCGGCTCGCTCTTCTTTATCGGCAGTACGGCCGTCACAACATATCCCTACAGTACTATTGTCACCCTGACCGCTGTCCCGAGTGCGGGGTCGGTCTTCACCGGCTGGAGCGGTGAATGCAGGAACACCGGTCCGGTCTGCACCATACTGATGAGCGGGAACATGGACACCACGGCCCATTTCCTTGTGCAGAACACGTCGTCGTATGCCGATGTGCCTTCGGGGAGTTTTGTCGCCCCCTTTACAGAGACCCTGTCAAATAACAGCGTTACTGCGGGTTGCTTCAGCGGTAATTTCTGCCCGAGTACAGTGATCAACAATGGACAGATGGCCATATTTATCGTAAAGGCCCTGGGGTTGCCTCCTGCAGATACCTGCACCGGGACGATGTTCAATGACGTGAACAGCTCGTTGGCAGGTGGCGCTGAGGCCTGCAGGTTTATGGAGAAGTTCGGGGAGCTGAATATCCTCTCTGCCCGCAGCGATGGTAATTTCCTGCCGAATGCAACAGTCTCGCGTGCCCTGATTGCAGAGGTGATCCTGCGGGCACTGGGAGCGTCGCCTGCTGCATCATGCTCGTCTGCGGTATTTGACGATGTTAATGACGGAATGTTCGGGGGTGGTACATCCTGCAGATATATAGAGAAGTTCTATGAGTTCAGTGCTTCGGCCGGATGCGGCGACAATAATTATTGTCCTGACAGCCCGCTGACACGGGACCAGTTGGCGGTGCTCCTGACAGAGACGATCCTGCAGATCAATAGTGCGTGCAGGACCAACCCGGTCAGAAATCATCGGACTTTTATTGTGTATGATTCAATTCAGGCTGCATACGGCGATCTCAGTAATCCCCCGGTGAATGGAGATATTTTCCAGATCACCGGGACGACCTCGCTGCAGCCTTATTCGAATATTGCTGACTTCAATCTCCCGGTTTCGATCACCCTCAGGGGCGGCTACGATTGCGGGTTTGTAAGCAGCCTGTCAAGATCTTCAATCCAGGGAGTACTAACGGTCACTGACGGCGATGTTACGATCGACAATATCGAGATTCAATAGACTTTACCTGTAAACCTGTAAAGTCGGCATTATTTGCCGTTTGTCTGTTATTTCCCTTGTCCTGCCCCTCTCCTCAGTGAGCCAAAGAGGAGAGGGAGCCAGGGGAGGGTGATTTGCTTTTTAAATTCATAACCGATTAAACTATAACCGCCTTAATCTGCCCTTATTGGAATTCCTTGCTGCATCTGCTAAGAGGTACATCCCCATATGCATTGGCATTTCAGGTAATTTTATCTATTGAACCGAGGTAATGATGAAACGTGAAGACTTAAGAAATATAGCGATTATCGCCCATGTTGACCATGGCAAGACAACTTTGGTTGACGGGCTGCTGAAGCAGTCCGGCCTGTTCCGTTCGAATGAAAAGGTCCAGGAGCGGATGATGGACAACATCGACCTCGAGCGCGAGCGCGGTATTACCATCATGGCAAAGAACACGGCGGTCGATTATCTGGGCACGAAGATCAATATTATAGATACCCCTGGCCATGCCGACTTTGGTGGCGAGGTCGAGAGGACCCTGAAGATGGTCGATGGCGTGCTGCTGATGGTGGACGCCTCGGAAGGGCCCCTGCCCCAGACTCGCTTTGTGCTGAGGAAGGCGCTTGAGCTGAACCTGCCGCCTATTATCGTCATCAACAAGATCGACCGGCCGGATGCAAGAATACAGGAGGTCCTCAACGAGGTCTACGACCTCTTTATCGACCTCGACGCAACGGAAGACCAGCTCGACTTTCCGATTATTTATACCAATGCGAAAATAGGGATTGCCAAGCTGGCAGTGGAAGATGACTCAAAGGACTTCCGGGTCTTATTTGAGCAGATTTTAAAGACCATCCCGCCGCCTGAGGCAGACCCTGATGAAGTGCTGCAACTGCTGGTGACGAATATCGATTATAACGATTATGTCGGCAGGCTGGCGATAGGCCGCATCTTCTCCGGTACGATAAAGGTCGGAGACTGGGTGCTGGTGGTGAAGGACCATGATGAGACGGTGAAGACCAAGATAACATCTCTCTTTGGTTTCTCGGGTCTGGACCGCGTGGATATAAAAGAGGCCTCGATTGGTGATATCGTTGCCATAGCAGGCATTGAGGGCATCAATATCGGCGATACAATCACGGATGCCGAGAGGCCGAAGCCTCTGCCGCGCATCAAGGTGGATGAACCGACGATATCCATGGTCTTTTCGGTCAATACATCGCCGTTTGCAGGCAAGGAAGGGAAGTATGTCACCTCCCGGAACCTGAGGGAACGGCTCGAAAAAGAGCTTCTTTATAACGTTTCAATAAAGGTCGATTTTGCAAATACCGATTCCTTCAAGGTGATGGGCAGGGGAGAACTTCAGCTTGCGATTCTGATCGAGATGATGAGGCGCGAGGGCTATGAGCTTTCCGTCTCGATGCCCGAGACCGTCACCAGGACGATTAACGGCACGCTCCATGAGCCCATGGAAAACCTTGTCATCGATGTGCCTGAGGAATATGTCGGCGTGGTGACGCAGCAGATCGGCATCAGAAGGGGCAGGATGCAGAAGATGCAGAATAATGGCCATGGTAGGGTACGCCTGGAGTTCCGGATACCTTCACGGGGGCTTATCGGGTTCCGTTCCCAGTTCCTGACTGACACCAGGGGCACCGGACTTTTGAACCATCTCTTTGACGGATATGAGCCGTGGCAGGGGCAGATCTCAAAGCGCACCACGGGTGCGCTCGTCTCCGACAGGACCGGCAAGACAACAACCTATGCCCTCTTCCATCTGCAGCCCAGAGGCACGCTATTTATGAGAGAGAGCACGGCTGTTTATGAAGGCATGATCATCGGTGAGAACTCAAGGGACAATGACCTTGACGTGAATGTGACCAAAGAGAAGAAGATGACGAACATGAGGGCATCAGGAACTGATGAAGCCCTCCAGCTTGTTCCCCCAAGGATGCTCAGCCTTGAACAGGCTATAGAATTCATCAAGGAAGATGAACTTGTCGAGATTACGCCGTCCTCGGTTCGGATCAGAAAAAAGGTCCTCGACCCGAGCAAACGTCCCAAGAACAGAGAAGAAAAGTAGCTGATTGAGGGAGGGGAGGGTAACTCCCCTCCCTCTTAAGCAAGGGGGGGAGTTATCTTTCCTGAAGAGGAAACTCTTTGACCCATCCGAGGGCAGTTATTCGGCTATCTTCAGCGAATAGCAGCACATATGGTTGTCGAGGATTTTGTCGACGACCTCTTTCGGAACACCGGTCGCCTGCAGCCATTTGTCTGCAAACCCCTTCTTGCCTCCGCCTGATTTGCAGCCGAGCTGGAAGATCTGGATCTTCTTGCCTCCTATCCTGATTTTTTCTGCAAAGGCAGACCGCATTGGTTGGTGCACTGAACAAAAGGGACTGACGCCTGCTCCTTCGCCGACACGGAACTGGTCTGTGACATTGCTCGTCTTATTGAACTCAGCGGTAAAGTCAGCGTAGCCGTCCGGCAGTTTTTCAAAGACCTGGGTATAGTCTTTTATCGAGGGGCCGAACGGACAGTTCTGAAGTCCGAAGACAAACTGGCCGATATGCGTCACCTTGCCCTCGATCATGGTGATCGGGTTGGTCGCGTTTTCAACTGCAGCAAGATAATCATCAAACGTCGGGTAGTCGACCTCACTGATCCGTTCCGCTGTTTTGATTGCATTTCTGATAAGCGTGCCTTTGGCGCTGGCTGCACCGCTCAGGGTAATCATCACCTTGATCATATCCAGGAAGCTTATGTGGGCTATATCCAGTATTTTCTCTTCACTCATGTCTCACCTCGTTTAATTTATATTGCTGCAGCTGTTGCAAGCTCGGTGCTGTGTTTTTTGAGCTTGAGCCGGATCATGCCGAGGTTTGAGTCTTTTTCAGCAACAATGACGAGAAATGCGTCATCGCCAACCGGAGAGAACATGACCGGTCCCTTATCAAACTCTATCATGCTAATCGACATGACACCCTTGCCGAGCTGTCTTCCCATCGACTCGGATGCGCCGAACCCGCTCGATGCGATCGCTCCGATCATCTCGGTATCGATGCCTGTCCGTGATATGCTGTCGAGCAGGAATCCGTCCCGACCGACCAGACAGACGGCATCAACCCCCTGCAGCTTTGAAAACTCATTCAGTATGTCTTTTGCACTTGCCATTGCTTCCTCCTTTGTTATGCCTTCTGTTTTTATTTTGTCCCCAGCGGATTGCCCATGGCCTGTATCACCGGTATCAGCGCCGGCATCAACCAGGACCGAACTGAAGTTCTCAGGGCCTGACTGTGTGACTGGTTCTCCTTCGTGATTCAGCCCCCCACCGTTGCCGCCCGCTCTTTTCTCTTCATCTTTAAGCCTGAATCCCTCCATAAGAAGATGGCTCAGGGTTGTTGGAATGTTCCTGTTCTTTTCTCTGCAGATACTGCTGATCTCGATTTCGGCCTCATCCCAGCAGACGATATCGAGTGCGGCCTTTTCCTGCCGGTCTATTCCGTTGTCAGCATCCATCAGTTCGCCGTTGCTGAAGTAGAGAAATCCCCTCCGCCCCCGAGCCCTGATGGTCAGAGTACAGGTTTTTCTCTCCATCTCGACGAGTTGAAGAAACGCTGGGAGCGTGATGCCGCGGATATAGCCCTTTGAGATAGTCGACAGCTCGACAAAGATATAATCCACCAGGTCCTTGAAGTCGAGCGGCTTTTCGAGCACCTTAAAGGAGCCTATCATTTCAAGCCGGGTCTTTATCTCCGGCGTGCAGTAGGCGGTTATAACGATGACCGGGATTGCAGGATAGTTCTTGGTCATGAAGGCAAGGAGTTCGAACCCGTCCATCTCAGGCATCTTCAGGTCCGTGACGACCAGGTCGATGCCTGTTTTGTTGAGGATATCAACAGCCTTTTTGCCGTTCTCAGCGATCAGGGTATTGAAATCAGCGGCATACGTGCCGAGCCCCTCAACGAGACTCAACAGAAAATATCGCTCGTCATCGACGATCAGCACATTCTTCATCCTGCGGTTCTTATCCATTGCATTGTTAGTAAATGCAACCCCTGTGCCAGAACATAAAAGAAGGAGAACGCTAGATATAACAGGAGGTTGCAGGTTGAGGTGCCTGCTGCTGCGATGTTCATTCTGGTTGCTGATCATTTTGACCGGTCATTTTGCCGGGTCAGTTTGAATGGATAGTCAACCCTCATTTAAGGGGATTACGATATCTGGTAGCTTTTTAGCTTTCTCTTTAGGGTCGAGATCGATATCCCCAATGCCTGGGCTGTCTTTGTATAATTCCCGGCGAACTTTTCCAGGGCGAAGACAATCTGCTGTTTTTCGAGGTCGTCAAGTCTCACAGGTCTGTCGGCAGAAGTCGGAACAGTTGTATTGCAGGTGGGAATACTGTTTAAGCCACTATAGGGTTTCTGCGAAACCCCGATATGAGCACTGATAAGTTCAGATGGGCGAATCCCGGGGCCACGCTGGAGTATAACTGCCCGTTCAATGATATTTCTGAGTTCCCGGACATTTCCGGGCCAATCATATGCCTTCAGCCTTTCATACTCTTCCTGTGGCAGGTTGACTGTTTTCCCTTTTGTGTACTTCCGGACTAGATAATCGCAGAGACTTGGAATGTCGCTGCGCCGTTCTCTAAGCGGCGGCATTTGTATTTTTATGACACTCAGTCGATAATAAAGATCGCCCCTGAACTGCTTTTGTCGTATGGCCTCCTCAAGGTTAACGCTCGTTGCTGCAATAATCCTCACGTCTACTGCCCGGACCGAATCACCGCCGAGCCTTTTGATTTTTTTGTCGTCAAGCACACCCAGGAGCTTAGACTGGAGATGGACCGGCATGTCGCCGATTTCATCAAGGAAGAGCGTACCGCCCTCAGCCATCTCGAAGACTCCCTTCTTCGCCATGATCGCACCGGTAAACGACCCTTTTTCATAGCCAAAAAGTTCTGCCTCGATCAGGGTTTCGGGCAGGGCTGCACAGTTGATCCCGACGAAGGGGGCTTTATGCCCCTTCCCCCGGTAATGGACCGCCTTTGCAGCCACATTCTTTCCGGTCCCTGTCTCGCCGGTAATGAGTACCGGGGCCTCAGCCGCTGCCGCGAGATCCAGCATCCTGTCAATCTCAGCAAGACACCCTTCGCTGCCGATGAATGTATGTTCTCCTACTTCCTTATCGTTCCGGTAATGTTGCAGTTGCTCAATATTTTCGAGATCGAGTGTCCGCAGTGCCCGGTTAACCGAAAGGCCCAACTCTTCAAGCTCGAACGGTTTTGAGAGGTAATCGTATGCCCCCGCCCTGATCGCCTTGACTGCGTGATCAAAACTGGGATATGCGGTTGTGAAGATTATCTTTGTCTGCTCATTACGGGAAAGTATGGCAGGGCAGAGGGTATGACCTTCCTGGTCAGGAAGTCTCTGATCAAGGAGTGCGATGTCGATTTTCTTCAGGGAGCAGATTTCAAGACAGTCTGCCGCGTTATGAACCGCGATCACTCCCACGGCGTCGCTGCTGAGATAGTCGCTGACCGCACTACAGAAGATCCGGTCGTCATCGATGACCAGGACAGTGCGTTTCAGCTTATGCAATCTGCCTGCCTGCCGGGAGATTGATGGTTGCGATCGTCTCGACATTCTGGATGCTGTCGATGCGGATGGTGCCATCCATCTTCGAGAGCATCTTCTTAACAATCACCAGCCCAAGTCCTGTGCCCTGGGTCTTGGTGGTAGTGAACGGCTTGAAGAGATTTTTTTTCTGTTCATCGGGGATGCCGCAGCCGTTATCCCTGACTTTGATGATGATCCGGTCACCAATCTTGCAGGTGCTGATCGCTATTTCCGGTTCGACTCTTCCCTGTAGTGCATCAGAGGCATTGGTCAGGATATTCAGGATGACATGCTGCAGCGCCCTTGGGTCGAAATATCCCAACTCAGCCTCCGGGCGCAGCGATGTTTTGATCTTTATGCTACTGCTGCTGAAATCACGGGCGACCATGGCAAGGAGATTTTCCAGATACGACGGTATATGGACATTCTTGCGGTCAGGGTTCTCATACATGCTGAAGTTCTTAAGGTCTTTCAGAAGACCTTCGACCCGGGTAATATCGACCATCACACGGTTGATGTACTCGATAATCGTATCTTTCGAGTATACCTGTATATTGTTTCTGCATACGGTCATGGTGGTTTTTATCGAGTTGATCGGGTTGCCAAGTTCATGCCTGATGCCGGAGAAGATATATCCCAGGTTGTTCATGGTGTTTACCGCCTCGGCGATCGAGTCCAATCTCATTTTTTCAGTTATATCGGTTACGTAGATCCAGAGGTAGGCCTCGGCTATCCGGTAGACGGTGCTACCAAGAAAACGGTTGCCAAACGGAAGAGTCCGGCGGACATTGAGGCTATTGGTGGTGATGCAGTCATCGATATTCAGGACCGAGGCAATTGCATCGTAGTCCTTCGGCGGAAGGGTGCCTCTGAAAATCTCGATCGCCTGTTTGTTCTGAAAAAAAACCTTGTGTTCTTTGATATCCAGCCCGACGATTCCCATACTGATATCGTCCAGGATATTTGCATAAATGCACTCACCCAGGCAGGGGGTTTTGCTGATTGGACAGCTTTTTTTATGGCTGCAGCCTGATGCGTCCATAGGGTTCTATTGTAAGGATATTCCTTTTGAAAAGGGAAGTAGATTATTATCGGGGGTCGAAGAGTTCAGAAAGACGGGGTCGGGGAAAGAAAAATATTCCGCAGCCGCTGCTATCTGCGGCGACTACGGAACTATCACTGCTGTCTATTTTTTTGTAATCTCGTATTTCCCGTCTTTATCAATCTGGATGACTGCATTCAGAAAACGGACTCTGAACCCGAGTTCCTTAAGGTCTTCATATGCCATCTCGGCACGGATTCCGGTGGTGCAGTGAGTAATGATCTCCTTGTCTTTTGGAATCTCGGCCACCCGCTCTGTTATCTTGCCGGCAGGTATATTGATGGCGCCACGGATCATGCCGTTTATCACCTCATCGGGATCGCGAACGTCCAGAATTATTTTGTCAACTGCTCCTTTTTCAGCAAGCGCCTTGAACTCCTCAATCTCTATCTCGCCCGGCCTTGGCTTCGGCAAATACGAGATGGTGGTCTCCAGACTGCCGGTCTTTATTAGACCGCCTGCCTGCTTCCATCCCTCAAGACCCCCCGGCAGCACGGTGGTGTCCTTATAGCCCCAGCCCCTGACAGTCCTGAAGGCATCTTCAGCGCCGCTGCCATACAGAATGACCGGAGCTGAGAGATCTGCAGGAAACTTCGCTTTGGCTCCGGTAAGATCCTTTTCGGGCACTGAGACGGCACCTTGTATATATCCTTTTGTAGCCTCATCGGCAGGCCTGAGGTCTATCAATACATAAGCCATATCTTTTTCAATAAGATTTATTAGAGCAGCTGGCTCGGTGATGACCGTTTTTTCAGCCTTCTTCCACTCAGGCATCCCGGCCTGGAATATCCGGGTGTTGGTGTACCCGAGATCTTCGGCTTTTTTGGCCGATTCAGGACTGAGCCTGCAGGTCATGCCACCGCAATAGAATACCAGCAACGTGCTTTTTTCCTTAGGCAGAATCTTGTCCTTCATCGAGTCAAATTTATCGTGCGGGAGATTGACTGCGTGAGGCAGATGGCCCTCATTGTATCTCGGTGCCGGTCTTGAATCGATCAGCACATACTTCCCCTTTTCGGGGCCAGCCTCGACGAGTCCGGCAATCGCTTCAAGGGATACAAGCTTTTCAGGAGCTATTTTGGGAGGCGTCTTGACTGAGAGTTTTATGGCGTATGGGGTCTTCTCGCTGCCGGTGAAGGTGACGGCTATCTCTTTTTCCTTAGGGATTACCGTAAGATTCACGGCGCCGGCGAGTTTCAGGTCATCACCATACTTGATGACCCAGATAAGACTTCCGACAGATACCTGTACTGTTTTGAACTTCTCGGATATGCCGAAGAGATTGCCTCGAACAACATTGTCAGCAGGCTGATGGCACTGTTTACAGGCTGCAGCAGTCGTCGGTTTTGCTGCATAAGACGGCACGGCAATGCTGATACATACAGCCAGAATCACAAACAAGGCGATACTATTTTTTCGCATCATGGGAGCCTCCAGTCTAAAGTTATAGCTTTAAGTTAAGTATATTCGATACTACTTGACTTGTCAAGATATGTGGCGATAAATAGCCCTCTGGTTTTACTGCAGTTCCTCTACAAGAATTTCTGAGCCGCCTGTCCCCTTATACCCCTTGCCATTGGAGGGAGAGGAAAGAGAGAGGGGGCAGCTTTTCAACCCTAAGTCTTGATCTTATATTCCTTGATCTTCGAGCGGAGCGTATTACGGTTGATTCCGAGTATCTTTGCCGTCTGGACCTGATTGCCGCCCGTCTCTTTCATGACGATAGATATCAGGGCCTTCTCGACCTCGGAGATGACTGTTTCATAAAGGTTGAAGTTGGTGATCTTTGTCATATCCTTGAGATAGCGTTTCAACTTTTCCTCAAGGAAGTCCCTGACCGACCAGGATGAGTCCTCATCAATGAGCAGATCTTTTTTTTCTATCATCGATCCTGAAGAGAGGACGCAGGAACGTTTGATGACATTCTCAAGTTCCCGCACATTGCCAGGCCAGTCATGCCTGATCAGGGCGTCCTTTGCCTCTTTCGAGAGTTCCTTCTCCCCTGTCTCAAGTTTCTGGACTGACTCCTTCAGAAAAGTCCGGGTGAGAAGCTGGATATCTTCTTTCCTCTCCCTGAGAGGCGGCAACTTGATCTGGACGACGTTGAACCGGTAGTAGAGGTCTTCCCTGAACTGTCCCTTTGATACGGCATCAGCAAGATTTCTGTTTGTAGCTCCGATGATCCTGACGTCCGCTTTTTTCAACTCGTTGCCCCCGATAGGGCTGAATTCCTTTTCCTGGAGAAAGCGCAGGAGCTTTGCCTGTAACTCCGGATCCATCTCGGAGATCTCATCGAGGAAGAGTGTGCCGCCGTTAGCAGCCTCGATCTTTCCCTGTTTGTCCTTTATGGCCCCGGTAAAAGCCCCCTTCCGGTACCCGAAGAGTTCGGATTCCAGGAGGTCTTTTGGAATGGATGCGGCATTGATTGCTATGAACGGACCGGAGGTCCTGCGGCTGTTGAAATGGACCGCCTTGGCGACCAGTTCCTTCCCGGTGCCGCTTTCTCCTGTTATCAGTACGGTTATATCCTTGGCAGCTATTCTGCCGATATCCTTGAATACCTTCAGCATTCCCGGGCTCTTTCCTATCATCTGGGGGGACTCAGTCTCGAAAACTGTTTTTTTCAGTTCCTTCAACTCCGCCCTGATAGCGAGATCCCTAAAGGCCTTGTCGATGATGATCTTCAGTTCTTCGATGTCGAAAGGTTTTTCGAGATAGTCGTATGCCCCTTCCTTCATGGCGGTGATAGTACTCTGCATCATTGCGTTTGCCGTTATCATAATGACCGAGGCCTCTGGATGCATGGCACGGATTTCCTTGAGTCCCTCCAGCCCGTCACCGTCCGGCAGCATCAGGTCGAGCAGGATGACCTGAGGCATATCCTGGACCGCCCTGAGTCCCGACGCAAGCCGCGACCGCGATGTGATACTATACCCGGCTGGCTCCAGGGTTTTCTTGATTACCCAGACGATGCTTTCATCGTCGTCTATGACGAGAATTTTTTTAATGACCCTGTTCTCCGAATGGAAGATAAATAAAGAACGATGTTCCTTTTTGCCGCTGACTGGCCACCTTAATTAATCCCCGGTGGTCTTTAATAATTTTTTTAGATAACGCAAGCCCTATGCCAGTGCCACCCTTTTTTCTCGTATAGAAAGGCAGGAATATTCTGCTGAGGTCCTCCTCAGAGATGCCGGCGCCGTTATCCCTGAAGGTCATGAGCGCCCAGCGTTTTATCTTTCCGGACTCCCTGAACGATTCGCCTGAGGGGGAGGTGGTGATCTCAAACAGCCCGCCTTTTCGCATGGCCTCAATAGCGTTTTTTATGATATTCAGAAAGACCTGTAAAAGCTTTGCCTCATCCCCGTCGACCAGCGGGAGACTTGGGTCATAGCTGCGCCTGATTGTGATCTTTTTCTCCTTCAGAAGGACCTGCATGATCGACAGGGCCTTTTCAATAATCTCATGAATATTTACCTGACTGAACGACGGCTTCCTGCAGATAGTCAGGTAGTCATGCAGAATGGCATTCAGTCTGTCTGTCTCACGGATGATGAGATCGGTGTATTCGTGAATAGACTCATCATGCGCTTTATGACGCAGCAGTTGGGCCGCACCCTTGATGCCACCCAGGGGATTTTTTATTTCATGGGCGATCGACCCGATAAGAAAAACCATCGAGTCGAAATCATAGTCTTCTCTTTCTGCAATACTGATATTTCGTGATATGGAAAGGACCGCCCCCTCCACTTTATTGTCCAGATACAGGGGGGAAAGGTTGAAATCCATATTCATCGGGGTCCCGATATCAGCCCCGATATCAGCACTGACCGATTTCCCCCTGAATGAACGGCCTTCAGCAATAGTTTTTTTTATCAGGGGCGATATTATTTTCTCACCCCGCAACAAGGTGGTGCATGTTTTTCCCATAAGGTCCCGGGAACTTTTGCCAAAAAGTTCTTCGGCAGTTCTGTTCAGATACGTGATATGAAATGATCTGTTGAACAGGACAATAGCCTCCTCCAGACTGTTGATGATGGCTTCACACGGGATCATGGCATATTCCAAGGTTATTAGTACGAGAATTGACCTACAGTTTATGACTCTATCACATTGCTGAGGGTATTTTCAATGATGCTCTGCTGCAAGGTTGTGCAGGTTTACGGGTATGGCGGATCTTTTCCCTTTATTTTCAAATGGTTTTTTCTGAATTGCATTGACATGATTATAATATAACTGGTAAAATTTACGGGTTTGTAAAAAGCTCTGGAGGCACGGCGCGCATGGTTCGACAAGCTCACCATGACATACGAAGAGCTTGCCCTGAGTTTATCGAAGGGAGTTTTAAAGCGCAACGCAGCATACGGACTTTTAACGAAGCCGTCAAAATTAAAAAATTTTTAAACAGAGAGAGGTGATTAATGGATGCCCTCGATCAGAGTTCGGGAAAGTGATTCATTCGAAAATGCGCTGAAAAGATTCAAAAAACAGTGCGAAAAAGAAGGTATTCTTTCTGAGGTAAAAAAGAGAGAGCATTACGATAAGCCGAGCGTCAAGAAAAAGAAGAAGGCTATCGCTGCCCGTAAAAAGGCGATGAAGAAAGTCCGGATATCAGCAAGATAGGTATTTGTGCCGGCAGAGATTTATTAGGTTAGAACGTTACGTCTTGATATACAGCTTTTACTCTATAAACTGCTCAGGACCGTCAGCAGACAGAGACTCACAACGAACACCAGGGTTTTCCCATAACGGGGAGCCCTTTGTCGTTTTTCGGTTATTGCATGAAACTTATAGATATATATAAAAAGGCCATTGACATAGGTATGCGCCATGACCCGAGAGGACGTGATCCCGTCCTCAAGGATCTGAAGCGGGCTGAAAAGGCCTATGATGACCAGAAACCCGGGGAAAAGGTACTGTTCGACAGGGAGGCCCTCTCCAACCCCTATAGTGATTCGCGGATCCTCTATGGTCGTGAAGATGTCGATATCAGGACCATTATGGTCGGGATCGATATCGAGGTTGGGGAGGTCCTGTTAGCCGAGGCGCTTGGAAGGAGAGGGACCCCTGTTGATCTTATCCTGGCACACCATCCTGAGGGCATGGCCTACGCGAACCTCTATGAGGTTATGAATATGCAGTCGGATATACTCCACCGGTTCGGTGTCCCCATCAATGTTGCTGAAGGGCTTATGGAAAGCAGAGTGCGTGAGGTCGAACGCCGCCTGATGCCGCTGAACCATACGAGGGCGGTGGACGCTGCCCGCCTTCTTGACATACCTTTCCTCTGCATTCATACCCCGGCCGATAACATGGTCGTTAACTTTTTGCAGAGGCTTCTTGATGAGAGCCGGCCCGTGACGCTCGGTGATCTGGTTGACCAGATCAGGGAAATTCCTGAGTATAAGAATGCCGCGGCGCAAGGCTCCGGACCCAAGATACTTATAGGCTCAAAGACACGGACTGCCGGAAGAATATTCGTGGATATGACCGGCGGGACCGAGGGATCAAAAGACGTCTTTGCCCGTCTTGTTGCGGCTGGTGTCAATACAATCGTCGGCATGCATATCAGCGAGGACCACAGGAAAGAGGCTGAAAAGCATCATATGAATGTTGTCATCGCCGGCCATATATCGAGCGATAACCTGGGCGTCAACCTGCTCCTCGACGAGATTACCAGAGATGCTGATTTGCAGATAGTCGGCTGCTCCGGTTTTACCAGAGTGGACCGGAACAGTCAGCCTTTATAAGTACCCTGCACGTTATCAGCATTCATAAGCCTCATAAGACCTGACCTGCATTATACGCAAAACCTTCCGGCTTCATGGTAGAATAGACTTTAAGCTTTCTTCAGATGGGGAAAGGCATGAAGACCGACAGAATCCTCGAAGACATAAAATCAAAAATTGATATCATTGACCTGATTTCCGAGTATGTCCAGCTGAAGAGGGCCGGACAGAACTGGAAAGGGTTATGCCCGTTCCACGCGGAGAAGACACCTTCTTTTACGGTCAGTCAGGCCAAGCAGATGTTCCACTGCTTCGGGTGCAGCACTGGTGGCGATATCTTTGCCTTTGTCATGAAACATGAGCACCTCTCATTTCAGGAGGCCCTGGTGCTGCTTGCCAGGAAATCCGGGGTCTCGCTTCCTGATGCAGGGAGCTACCGCAAAACGTCGGAGCGTGATGAAAAGGTCAGGAGCATCCTTCACGAAACCCGTGATTATTTCAGTGCGCAACTGGGGAGATCGGACAAGGCAGCTGCCTATGTGAAGGGCAGGGGGATAACTGCGGATTTGCTCGAGCGCTTCAGGATCGGGTACGCCCCCGATGGCTGGCAGAACCTCCTCCGTTATCTCAGGGGAAAGGGGTACCGGGACCAGGAGATCTTAGAGTCAGGGCTCGCCGTATCAGGGACTAAAGGCCTATACGATATGTTCAGGAACAGGGTTATTTTTCCGATAACGAATATGAGCGGGACGGTCGTCGCTTTTGGAGGCAGGGCCTTTGATGATGCGACCCCAAAATATCTCAACTCCCCTGAAACCGCAGTTTTCAGAAAATCGGAGACCCTCTTCGGCCTCTATCACGCCAAGGAATATATCAGGCGTGAAAACACGGTCCTGATCGCTGAGGGATATATGGACGTTGTCATCTGCCATCAGTACGGGTTCAGAAATGTTGTTGCCCCGCTGGGGACATCCCTCACCATAGCACATATCCGGAAACTGAGGACACTTACGGACAAGGCCGTCCTGGTCTTTGACGGGGATGCGGCCGGCATGGCTGCTGCAAAGAGGGCCCTCCCGCTTTTCTGCCAGAACAACCTTGCTGCCTCGATCCTCCTGCTCCCTGATCAGGAAGACCCCGACAGTTATCTCAAAAAACACGGTGATGAGGCATTCTCTCAACTTCTTCAGAGCGCACAGGGAATGATAGGTTTCCTCTTCAGCGTCAATAAGGGAGGCAAGCTGGAGACAGTCAGGGAGGCCCTTGGTCTTATTGCATCAACCGGGGACCTTCTGACCGCGGATGAAATGCTGACGGAACTTGCAGAGACTGCCCGGATCAATGAGACAACGCTCAGGGACGAACTGAAAAAGATGAAAGGACCGGGCAAGGGAAAGGCCGCTACTCCCCCGAGTCATGCAGTCGGTTCTCCTGTCAGACGCAATGAAGAGCACCTTCTGCTGAGTGCCATACTGGCGTCACCCGAAAAGGCAGACTATGTGCTTTCCCGGATCTCTGTCAAGGACATTGCGGATAAGACCGTTGCCGCCCTTTTCAACCGGATAGCTGCCTTGCCTGAGGCAGAGGAACTGTTGGCGATACTCGACGAAGCCGGCGATGATGAAAGGAAGATGGTGACGCTCCTGTCCGTCGATCCGGGGTTTGATCCTGAGTTCATCGACCGGAATATAGAAGATTGTCTTGCAAAAATAGAAAAGAGAAAATTTGATGAAAAGGTCCTGTTGATTGAGCGGTCAGACGACCCTGCACTGAGCAATGCTTTTCTGCTTGAAAAGCAAAAACTTCTTAAAGGAACAAACCGGTGAAACCAGATAACAACTATGATGATACGTATGACAAGGACGAGGTCCCTGCCCTGGAAAGTGAAGATGCCTATGACGAGGGTCTGCCCGAAGATGAGGATGAGGCGGCGGGGCAGGAGAGCAATTTTGATGATGTTGACCGTGACCCGATAAAGCTTTATCTGCGGGAGATGGGTGGAGTTCCCCTTCTGACCAAGGACGGGGAAGTTGCTCTGGCGCAGAGGATTGAGCAGGAGAGGGAAAGGATGCTCAGAGTCATTTTCTCCATGCCGTTTGCCGTAAAAAAAATTACAACACTCGGCGAAATGATTGACCAGGGGGAGCTTCCGGTTGAGGATATCATCCAGGATTCAGAGGAGGTGGCGGGCGACGAAATCCCTGTGCAGAAGCCCGATTTCTTCAGTATATGCAGACAGATCGGTGAACTGCATGAAAAGCGGCAGCAGCTCCTCAAGACCGGCAGGACAACGATAAAAAAGTCCGGTCAGTCCTCTGGCAAGTCCCCGAATAAGCCTCTGAACAAGTCCCTGAGCACGTTACTGGAAAAAAACATTGACGAGATCGTCGAGAAGATCAAACTGCTGAACCTGAGACCACATGTGATCAACGCACTCGCCGACGAGATCGTTCGGGGTGTCCGTGAGATCGCTGAATTTGTGGATCTGCACGACGGTCCGAGCAGCGGAGGGCTTCGTCGGGAGCCGACCGGGAAGCGGATGGTCAGGGATAAAAAGGCATCAGGAGCTAGTTTGGCTGCTGCTGACCTTCTGGATGAAATAAGGAAACGGGAGCAATATTTCGGGGTCAGCTATGAGGAACTGAAGGATGTGCTCAGGATTCTTATCGATGCTGAACTGAAGGGCAGCGAGGCAAAGAACAGCCTGGTCGAGGCAAACCTCAGACTTGTAATAAGTATAGTAAAAAAATATCTCGGGCGGGGGCTCAGCTTTTCAGACCTGATCCAGGAAGGCAATATAGGGCTTATGCGGGCAGTCGACCGGTTCGAGTACCGGCGAGGATATAAATTTAGCACCTATGCGACGTGGTGGATCCGGCAGTCTATTACGCGCGCAATTGCCGAGCAGGCCAGGACGATACGGGTCCCCGTCCATATTGTCGAATCGGTAAATAAGATGGCGAGGGTGATCAAGGAGATGCTGCAGGAGCGGGGCATTGAACCGTCGCCGGACGAGATAGCGGAGAGAATGAATATCCCGGCTGAAAAGGTGAAAGAGATGCTGAAGATATCGAAGGAGCCTATTTCCCTTGAAACGCCTGTGGGTGATGATGAGGACAGCTCGATCCTCGATTTTATTGAAGATAAAAACGGGCTTTCACCTCTTGAAAGTGTCATCAATGACGACATGCGCCGGAATATTGACAAGGCCCTGGACGGGCTGACCGACCGCGAACAGGAGATTATTCGCAAAAGGTTTGGACTCGGTGAGGACAAACCACATACCCTCGAGGAGGTGGGCGCTGAACTTGATGTCACCCGGGAGCGGATACGCCAGATCGAGGTGAAAGCTATACGGAAGTTGCGACATCCTTCCCGGAGTCGACTACTGAAGACGTTTACCGAGAACTCTTGACTTAATGCCATAACAGGTTTATAGTAAAAAACTGTGTTGCAGGCAGCAGTTAATTGCGCCGGTCAGACGCTGAGACAGTGTTATTGCCGGTCCTTATGTATCGCGGGGCCCATAGCTCAGCTGGTAGAGCTACCGGCTCATAACCGGTTGGTCCCAGGTTCGAGTCCTGGTGGGCCCACCACATCTCTGGAGGTTAATTGAAGGAACCGATTCAGCAACTCATCAAGCTTCAGGAGATAGATTCCCGCATACTTGCCAAGAGACTGTTTATCGACAAGGTTCCGGGCCGTATCACCGAACAGGACGAGCCCCTGAAACTCTCGAGGCAGAATCTTGAGAAGATGCAGCAGAAGAGTGAAGCCCTCCAGAAAAAGAAGCGTGACCGCGAAAAGACGCTTGAAGATATCCAGGAAAAGATAAAGAAGATGAAGGTCAGGACGTCGGATATCAAGACGAACAAGGAATATCAGGCGCATCTCAAGGAGATCGAGTCTTCTGAAAAGGAGATTGGAAAAATCGAGGAGGAGATCCTCCTGATCATGGACGAACTTGACCGGACGCTCAGGCTTCAGAAGGTTGAGGAAGTGACGGTGCAGCAGGAGATCGAAAAACTCGAGGTCGGGAGGAAAGAGCTTGACAGGGAGGTTGCACTCCACGAGAAGGAACTGACCGGGTTGAAGGCAGAGCGCACCGGGATTGTCAGCCTGATTGATTCTGATGTCTATACAAAGTATATGCGACTGCTTCGTTCCGGTGGCGGTGTCGCTCTCTCTCCGGCAAAAAATGAGGTCTGCGGCGGCTGCGATATGAATATGCCTCCCCAGCTTTTTGTCGAAGTGCGAAAGAACGAGGAGTTGATTCAGTGCCCCCAGTGCCAGCGTATCCTCTATTACCGGGAAGACTGATCGCAGTCCCCCCTCCGAATGCACTTTTATTCTTCAAGAAAATATTATATAATAATTTAAATTTTTTATAAGCTGCCGAAGCAGAACAAGCGGTCGCCCGACACCGCAGCAATGCGGAGATCATCTGATCTGAGAGAAAATCCTCTGGTCGGGAGGAAAGTCCGAGCTCCACAGGGCAAGGCGCTCCGTAATGCGGAGTCTCCTGTCAGGCAGGAGAAGGAAAGTGCCACAGAAAGGGAAACCACCTCGCCCCCTTATTATAGAGTGGCGGGGAAAGGGTGAAAAGGTGTCCGCCTCAGGCGGAACTGTTCTGAAACATATTCGGGACAGAGGGTAAGAGCCCACCAGTATCCCGGGTGACCGGGATAGCTTGGAAAACCCCGTCTGGAGCAAGGCCAAATAGGTTCCGCCCTGAGAGGGGCCCCCTCGAATTCCGCCCCGGCGGGATGGCGGGACGGGTAAGGCTGCATGATCCCGGCTTCATGCCGGGACAGAGATGAATGACCGATATCCATTCATCAGTTCAGGGAATGGTAGACAGAACTCGGCTTATGTGCTGCTTCGGCACTGAATTTGGCCGTGAATTTGGCACTGAATCTTGCCACAGGTAAGCGGGAGGAGAGAATGGAAGACCATAAGTTGAAGGTTTTTTGTACTGTGGCTGAAACCAGGAGTTTTTCGAAGACATCAGAGATTATCCACCTGACCCAGCCTGCGGTCAGTCTCCAGATTCAGGCCCTCGAGGAGATATATGAGACAAAGCTGTTCGACCGGTCGAGCAGTACGGTCACCTTAACCCCTGCCGGAGAGATACTCTATAAATACGCAAAAGAGATTCTCGGGCTTTATGCAAATGTTGAAAAGGTGATCGGCGAAATTACCGGGCTTGTCAAGGGCAGTATCAGCATAGGGGCAAGCTCAACCATCGGCAACTACCTCCTTCCCGGCGTTATCACGGACTTCAAAAAAGCACACCTGAAGATCAAAATACATCTTCTGGTCGGCAATACCAAGCGCGTTGTCGACATGCTGAACTCCGGCAGTATTGATGTCGGCCTGGTCGAAGGCGAGGTGTCGCGGCAGAAGATGGTCGTTGAGAAGCTGATCCCGGATGAGCTGCTGCTTGTTGTCCCTGCGCATCATCCCTGGGCAAAAAAGAAGGATATCCCGATCAGCGAGCTGACTAAAGAACCTTTTATATTCAGGGAAGGCGGGTCGGGAACGCGTCAGATGATAGAGATGTTTTTTTCAAAGTACGGCATCTCCCCGAATAATATGAAAGTAGCCATGGTGCTTGGCAGTACTGAGGCGATCAAAGAGGCGGTCGAAAACGGGCTTGGGGTATCGATCCTCTCCCGCTGGGCTGTGCGCAAGGAACTCAAGTACGGCACGCTTCAGCTGCTCAGAATAAAAGAAGAGCGGGTGAACAGGGATTTTTCTCTGATTGTCAACAAAAGTTCTGTTTCATCTCATGCGGTTGATGAATTTCTGACCTATCTGAGATCATACCCGTTTAACAAGCTCCTGGTCTGAGGACTTTCTGCCAAAGATCCTGTAGTCGATATTTGGAAAAAGCGAGTTTCGCATCTCGAGATGCTCAAGGGATGTGCTGTTGATTGTTCCGGTGGTTATTTCCCTGTGCAGTGACAGAAAATTCTGAATATGTCCGGTCAGGCGTTTTTCCGCATATGCTGCGGCGCTGCGGTTTTTTATCATGAACGGCCAGTCGCTTGATTGTGCCAGGAGCAATTCCCGGGCCGCCTGGTTCAGGGCACGATCTATCACTTTTGAATTGCTGTGCTGTGCCGGGTTGTCTGAGGCGGCATCGGCCATTTCTGCCATCAACCGTGAAGCATGCAGCACATGCCGGTATATCCAGTTGTTTTCACCGTTTACCCATGTTGTGCCATATCCTTCTTTACCCCAGCTGGACAGTGAGGGCATGCAGGTCTGTGTGACAGGATGTTCTGCTATATACGCGGAAGGCGTCATAAGCTTAAGGTCTTCCCGCGCCGACGCTGTCTGTGTCAGCACTGCCTGGAGCCATTCGACCCCCTCGAACCACCAGTGTCCGAAAAGTTCAGCATCATAGGCAGCGGTGATGACGGGTTTTATGACGTCAGAACCGAATCTTTGCCTCAGGGCCATAACCTGCTCTTTTTTTCTCCTCACAAAGTCAGTTGCATGGATCCGTGCCTTGCTGATGCCTCTGTCAATTATATAGGGCTGTTTCGCGTCAGACTTTCCGGTTATCCGATAATATTTCAGCCCGGTGAAGGTACGAATGCCGTGGGGCAGGTAATCCCTGAGCATTTCGGGCGCATGGTCAAATCCGATGTCCCGGTAAAAGTCGCGATAGTCGGGATCACCCGGATATCCGGAGAGTGAGCTCCAAACCTCGTGGGCAGAATCGACATCCCGTGCAAAAGCTACCGTTCCGAAGGTGGTAGCAACCGGGCCATAGATGCTCTGCCGTGGAGGGGGAGAGCCTGCGATGAGTCCGTGGCTTTCGAGGAAGAAGAACCGGCTGCCGGATTCCCTGATGAGCGGGTCGAGTTCCGGGGCAAATCCGCACTCCGGAAGCCATATGCCCCCTGTCTTTCTGCCGAAGGTCTCAGAAAAATATTTAGTCCCGATACAGAGCTGCGCCCTGACCGACGACGGCTCTGAGAGTAATGCAGGCAGAAAAGCATGCGTTGCAGCGCTGGTGATCAATTCTACAGACCCACTCTCAGCAACCGCACGGAAGGCGGCTATGAGGTCCCTGCGGTAGACGCGCTCATACAGATCGCGGATGGCACGAAAATGCCGGTGATACATCCGGGCCAGAGGGAAAAAGTCGCTGTCGTTTCTGGTGCGTGTCATCTCCTCGTCAGCCAGGGCTATTAGACGGTCAAGATGCCGGCTGTAGCGCTCCTGCAAAAGCCGGTCGCTGAACATTGCAAGCAGGGTCGGCGAGAGCGACAGGGTCATCCGGAACTCCACGCGGTCGTTCAGCAGCTGCTCAAACATCCGGAGCAGCGGGATATAGGTTTCTGTCAGGGCCTCATACAGCCAGCTTTCTTCAAGGTAATATGCCTGTTCCGGGCAGCGTACATACGGGAGATGCGCATGCAGCACGATCGAAAGAAAACCGGGCGGACCCTGTGAGGTGATTTTTAGCACAATGAGAAATGATACAGGATATGACGGACAGGGGCAAGGCGAATTGAAAAAAATCATGTTTGCCTGCAGAATAGAAACATGCAGATCTTTCTTGATGACCGGCTTGTTGACGAATCCGAGGCAAAGGTTTCTGTTTACGACCATGGCTTCCTCTACGGTGATGGTGTGTACGAGACGATGCGTGCCTATAGCACTGTTGTCTTTATGCTGGATGAACATCTCGGACGACTTGAACGGTCGGCTTCTCTGATCCGCATGCAGATGCCGGACAGGAAGTTTATTGCGGGGGCTGTCCAGGAGACCATTCGGGTCAACCGGCTGAGTAATGCCTATGTACGGGTGACGCTGTCGCGCGGCAAAGGACCGATCGGACTGGACCCGGCTCTCTGCAAAACGCCGACGCTCGTTATTATTGCAGAACCGTTCCAGCCGTATCCCCGGAAACTCTATCAGGACGGAGTATTTCTTGTTATTTCCCCGGTCGTCAGGAACCATGTCAGGGCAATCAATCCGATGATCAAGTCCCTGAATTTTCTCAATAATATTCTGTCAAAGGCAGATGCAAAAGACCGCGGGGCCTATGAGGCTATAATGCTGAATGCTGAGGGTTATATTGCCGAGGGTACGGTCTGCAATATCTTTTTTGTCAGAAAGAATACTGTCTGCACACCTTCTGTTGACGCGGGTATTCTGGATGGCATTACACGGGAGATCGTTATCAGGCTGGCGCGGGAATCAGGGTTGTCGGTAGATGAAGGGCTTTATTCTCCGCGTGACATCCTGAGTGCGGACGAGGTATTTTTTACGAATACGACCGCCGAGATTATGCCTGTCTCCCGGATTGAAGATGCGTTCTATTCAGTTGGTGGTGTCGCGGCAAGACTCCGCGGTTTATATCAGGCAGAAGTTGAGAGATATGTCTGCTTATTCCGGGATGGTCAGGAAGAGGTAGACTGAAAGCAGGCTGAAGGCTCCTGGCATGATCCATGCGGCAAGCAGCGGGTGCAGTATTCCTGCATAGCCCATAGAGAGGAAGAAGGTGTAGCTGAACCCGTAGACAAGGCTTATGAGAAGGCCAAGACCTGCGCTGAGAAATCCGCCGCTGCCCCCCATCCGCAGGGCCAGTGAGATGCCGAGCATCATCATGAATATGGTGATCAGGGGAAACGAGACCTTCGAGTTGATGTCAACGGCAAGTTTGATATTCCGGAACCCTGCATTTTTCAGTCTTTGCATGTACCGGTACAGTTCAGCAATGTCCATTTCTTCAGTTGTCTTCATTTCCCGGACAAAAAGATCAGGGGATTCCAGGTTCCCGTAGGCCAGAGAGGGACGCTTTTCAATCCTTCCTGAATCAAGGTGGGCTATCGTCACATCCTCAAGTATCCAGGTCTTCCCGTCCCAGAATGCCCTGTCTGCGGCGATTCTCTCCTTCAGAACGTTTTTCCCTATTACAAAGATGCTTATTCCCTTGGCCACCTTTTTTTCAGTATGATAAACGTCTATTTTTACCGGTGAGCCATCGATGCTGCGGAGCCAGAGCATTCCGCTGTCAAAAACCACTTGTTTTGAGTTACCCTCCAGATAGTCTTTCATGCCGATCGCCTGCCTGGTGAAGCCGGGCACGACAAATTCTCCAACCAGAAAGGCGAAGATGCAGAGAGCTATGCCTGTGGCAATAAAGGGATAGAAAAGCGACCGCAGCTTTCCCCCAGCTGCCCTTACCGCCAGGATCTCCTTCCGGCGAGAGGCCTGGCTGAAGACAAACATGCCCGAGATCAACACGGACATCGGCAGGAGATACAGGAAGAACTTGGGCATGATATAGATCGAATAGAGTGTCAGATTAAGCGGCGAGGGCTTGCCCGGAAGAAACCCCTGGACCCTGCCGGCAAGGTCGATCAGGCTGAATATGAGGGAGAGTCCGATGACCAGGAGACCGAGGAGTATAGAAAATTCTTTAAGGTAAAGCCGCTGGATGATCTTCATCTGGCACTCTCCTTCCGGTAGAGAACAAGGCCTGCAGCGCTGAGCAGCAGCGTTGTCGCCCATGCTCCGACGTAATGAGGAATGCGGGACTGCAGGGCAAGGCTTTCGAAGTAGATCTGCAGGACATAGTATCCGGCGAAGACCGTCAATCCGATCACGAGCCCCAGCAGCTTTCCTGATTTTCCCGACATGAGAGAAAGGGGCGGGGCAAGCAGGATAAAAACCAGACAGATGACCGGAAGCGCCAGTCTGCGGTGGAACTCAAGATAGAGGGAGATGCGTTCCTTGTCTTCTTTTGTCTCTTTGATCTGGCGCATAAGCTCGGCCGGCATGAGCTCAAATTTTTTCAGGGCAGGAGCATAGGGGGACAGAGTCATGGTGAACTGGTACCGGTCAAAGAACAGCTCGATTATATTTGAGTCTTTGAGAATATTGATGTATCCGTCAGTCAGCGAAAGGCTGAGGGTGAAATCATCCTGCATGGACAGTTTCCCCTCCCTGGCCATGAGCACCTTTGGCTCTTCCTTGCTCCGGTTGTCATAGATGAAGATGTCTTCGAGGATATCTCCGGTCTTCCCCCTTACAAGAATAACGAGGTCCTTCAGTGAGGTGTTGAACGTCCCTGCCTCGACAGCGAGGGCTGCCTTGACCGCGATCATCTTTGCCACCTCATCGCGGAGCTTTACACTGCTCCGTGGGCCGATATAGAAGCTGAAAGCGATGCTGAAGAAAAAGCCAATCAGCGCGATGACCACCACCGGATATGAAATCTGTCTGAAGCTCATTCCGCTCGCCCGGAGGATAATGATCTCATTATCCATAGTCATTCGTCCGTAGACAATGATTGGGGCAAGAAGAATGGCCATGGGGATCGTGAGCGCCAGAAGCGAAGGCTGAAGATAGAGGATAAGCTGTGCCATATCGCAGGTGGATGTTCCCAGCCCCGATAGGTACCGCGTCAGCTTCAGTATCTTTTCCATCATGAGGATAGAGTTCAGAAAGGCGATAATCAGCAGAAACATGACGAGCAACTCTTTCAGAACCGAACGGTAGATGATTTTAACCATGCAGGACATTCTACCATAAGAGCGCGTCCATTGGCCCTTGAAAACCTCTCCAGTGTACCATCCAGGCCCAAGGGGAGCCCGATCATGTCGTACTCATGGCCGCTGTCATGCCCTCGCCTGACGACTGTCCTATATTTGCCAGTATGGTGTTGAAAAATAGATACACATTATTATATTATTTTCATATTTCTCCGTGCGGAAGTCCGACATTAACAGATTGAATTTAAAGCATATATTTTGATTTATTCCTGCGAGGTTGAATTTGGCCTTCTTTTTGCAAAGAAATGAACGCGATATAACGATGTGCTGAACAAGATGTCCGATATATGCTTATAAGCTTATTAATAATCTTGACAAACCGGGCATTGAAATGATATAAACTTCAACTATTATAACGACTAGGAATATGCGGTTAAGGCTAAATCATAGTTGACCACTGTTTCCATGGGAAGCAGAACTTTGTACAGGGAGGTGATAACAAGGTCAATTCTCAAACTGGTACAAAAAAGGTTTATCGCAAAAAAATCCGCCCTTGGCGGACAAAATATTTAGTTAGATATCTCACCAAAGGCCGGTTTAAGCAGTACGGACTTAGTTGCGATATCAAAACTCTACCTTTATAGAAGGAGGGATAGTACATTGAAAAAATTTTTAGCGATTATTTTAGGCGCACTTTTCGTAATGAGCTTTGCAGCAAGTGCTTTCGCTATCCATGCTGAGATCCCGTCAGAGACTCAGGCAATCGTAGCAGCAGGCTCGACACAGATCACCCTTGGCGGTGAGATCAGGACACGTGGTTGGTACCAGAAGAATATCGTTGCTGGTGCACCAACAGCATCACCTTCAGGGGCATGGTATGACGAAAGGGTCAGACTGTCTATTGATGCCAAGGTATCCCCTGAGGTACAGGGATATGTGCAGCTTGAGTCAGGGGCAGCATCAGGCTCAGGAGCAACAGCACTTACAGCCAACCAGCAGGATCTGGTTACCTGGGGCAATTTCAACAGCAAACTGGGCGGGATGAATATCCTCCAGGCATGGATCCTCTACAAGAACACAAGCCTTTTCGGTTTTGGTTCAGGCCTGAAGATCGGTCATATGCCGCTTGCACTTGGCGAGAAGCAGTTCTTTGATCACACCAAGTTCGGCGACGATGCAATCGTATTCTTCATAGACCCGACGAAGGAGCTCCATGCTGGCCTTCTTACCATTAAATTCGCCGAAGGCGCAACTACCAACAACCATGACGATATCGACGGTTATGTTGGACTTTTTACCTACAAGCTTGATCCAAAGAACACAATCGGTGCTAACTATACCTACCTCAATGGCAATCTCGGCGTGGGAGCAGGCCCCGGGCTGAAAATGTCGGATGTCGGTCTCCATGCCAATGGTAACGTCTCCGGTCTCGGCTACAAGGCAGAGGTGGATTTCCAGTTTGGCGACATAAGCGAGTCAGTCAAGGCCAAAGGCTATGGCGCTATGGTCGGTTTGAGCTATACGGTTGATCCTGCTACCATCAGGGCCAGCGCTGCTCTTGGTTCGGGCAACAAAGCCGACAGCACAGATATGAAGGAATTCGTAACCTTCCTTGACAATGGTGTCAGGTCCGGCCTGATCGGGGACCCTCACTATACTTTGGTTTATGAGTATAGGGTCAATGCAACCTCAGGCAGAAGGTACAGCGGTCTCGCTAATACAACCTACTTAAACATCGGTGCAGATTTTACCCCTGTAAAGGACCTCAAGACATCTCTTGATGCTTTCTTCCTCAGGGCAACTGAGTCAACTGGCTCGGCACATGGTTCAAAGAATGCAGGATGGGAAGTTGACGGCAAGGTCGTATACAACATGGCAAAGAACCTTGTTTATCAGGTTGATGCAGGCTACTTCAAGGCAGGCAACTTCTATGAAGACAAGAAGGGCGCAACAGTATTAAGACATCAGATAACACTTAATTTCTAATTAAGCCCTACATTTTTTTGAAAAGCGGCTGCCGGAAGGCAGCCGCTTTTTTTTCTTTAAAATCAGTAAAGCGGCAAGTTATATTAATAAATGCATAAATACAAAGAGATCATAAGAAGATTTAAGAATAAAAATGTACTTGTTATAGGCGATCTTATCCTTGACCATTACATCTGGGGCAGGGTGAACCGGATATCCCCCGAGGCGCCAGTACCTGTTGTTGAGGTTTCGAGGGAGAGTTCTCTATTGGGAGGGGCCGCTAATGTTGCCCGGAATATCGTATCCCTGGGCGGAGAGGCGTCGGTTGTC